>JBCCIR010000240.1:0-5725 GCA_039028175.1 Verrucomicrobiota bacterium | reverse complement strand
GCCTTGTCCTGCCAAGACTGGACCGACACCAGCACCCTCCGCTCGGTCCTCCCTTCCGGCTGGCCCATCTGAGCGGCCGTCGTCCCCAGACGGCGGTTTGCGCTCATCTGGGCCTCAAAGCCCCTCACCGCCCCCGCATGCAGGCGCCAGAACAAGCCCAACTTGATCAGGCAAGGAGGTTGTGGCTCTATGCCACGGGCGGCGTCCCACTTCGGAGGTATTACGACCGCCTTCAGCTCTGCCGCGTCTCTACGAGCCCGGGCCAGCTTGATAACACCCCTCACAATTTGGCTGCTTACTATTACTACTGACTGCACACCATATGGACTGAATGCTCTCTGCACACTGGACAAAAACTGCCACTTTTCGATTTTACCTTCCGCCATAGATTTTTTTTTATCATAAAGCCTTTGTCCAACAATGACCATATATGTATCGTTTACTTCCAGCAATGACCTCACTTTCCATATTTCGTCCTTCCGAGCAATATAGCTTCCTGGACCGATGTCCTCCTCCCACACTTTTATTGCCTTCACCGGCCTTAAGGATACAACTGCCTGAATCCCGGACTCCCACAAGCCCCGACCACCAGCACATCCAGCATCGAATACCCCCGCCTCCCCTCACACTCCTGACTCGAAATTCACCATTCGCGCGCGCCGCGCGCTCCCTCCCCTGCGCAACTGCGAGACTGCGTACCTGCGAAACTCCTAACCAACTCACCATTCTAACTTCGCGTGTCGCCCAGCGACACGCGCGCCGTCTCCCGAACAAAAAACACCGCCGTCACCAACGACACCATCCCCGCCGCCGCCACCCAATACGCCGGCGCAATCGGATTGCCCGTCCGATCAATCAACCACGCCGCAATCATCGGCGTCGTCCCCCCGAAATACCCGATCGCCGCATTATACGCGAACGCCAACCCCGTGCACCGCACCGCCGCCGGAATCAATTCCACGTTCGCCGCCACAATCCCCCCACTCGCAATTCCGATCGCCAATACAAAACCCGCCTCCCCCAAGAATATCATGCGAGGATCCGTGCTGTGCATCAAATGAAAAAACGGAATCGCCCCGAACGCCAATAACCCCATCCCCGCGATCAACATTGGCTTCCGCCCCACCCGGTCCGATACCCAGGCCGCCCCCGGCAAAATCACCAACAACAAGGCCATGCTCGCCGTATTCAGATTAAAGGCCACCTCGTCCGGCAAACCGTCCACTTCCTTGATGTAAGTCACGGCATACACAAACGCCGCATAAAACCCCACCCCCAATCCCACGTTCAACAAAGCCGTTCGCAACACTTCCTTCCCGTGCGTCCGGAACGTCTCCCGAATCGGACTCATCGTCGCCTTCGCCACGACCTGCGCATGAATTCCCTTCCGAATCAAAAAGCCCGTCCCCGCCACCAACACCCCCGCAAAAAACGGCAAACGCCAACCCCAGGCCGCAATCTGATCGTCACTCAACACGTGCGTCAGCAAATCTCCCACCGCCGATCCTAACAAAATCCCTGCGGTCGCTCCCCAGGCCCCCCAGACCGCCGTGAACGCCCGCCGGCCCGGCCGCGCATGCTCCGCCAAAAAAATCAACGAACTCGTATACTCACCCCCCACCGACAAGCCCTGCACGATCCGCAGCACCACGATCAATATCGGCGCCGCAATCCCGATCGTGGCATAGGTCGGTAGACACGCCATCAACACCGTCGGCACCGCCATCGCCAAGACCGATAACTGAAGCGCATGCTTCCGCCCGATCTTATCCCCAATCCGCCCGAAGAGTAATCCCCCAATCGGCCGCACCAGGAACCCCGCCGCAAAGGCCCCGAACGCCGCTATCAACGACACTGTCGGATTCTCCGACGGAAAAAACTGCGCCCCAATCACCGACGCGAAATACCCGTATACCGCAAAGTCATACCACTCCATCACATTCCCCACCAACCCCGCCAACACCACCCGCTTCGTCCCGTCGCCTTTGCCTGTCCTGTCAGTCACTGCCATATCGTCCTTTCCCTAATCGCCCCCAATCCTCCCCGCCTTTCAATCATGCTAAGCTAAGCACATTTCATGCAAAGCCACGCCTCATGTCACCCCTTCTACACCCACCATTCGCGCGCAGCGCGCCCTCCCCGCCTCCCCGCCTCCCCGCCTTCAAATTCAACATTCAACATTCGCGCGCAGCGCGCCACCGCCCCCCTCTGCTGCCTCCTTTGCCTCCCGATCGAAAGGTCGAAAAACCCGCGCGTAACGCCCCTCACTTCTTCCGCCCGCTCTTCCGCTCCGGCGCCGTCGGCAACGGCTTCGCCCGATCCCAATCCAATTTCTTCACCTTGGTATCCTCCGACTTCCAATCCAATACCGGCCGCTCAAACTCACCCAACACCTCGTCATCCAACCGCTGAAACAAACGCAGCGACACTCCCTCCAACTCATACTGCGTCTCATACTCGTCATCCGTCTCCGTATAATAAGAACCACTGCTGCTCGTCTCCAATACCGTCCGATGCTCAATCCATTCCCGCTGAAAAAGCGATACCGGCCCACACAACACCCGCGTTTGCTTCCCGGCCGGCAACGACTCCACTTCCAATTTTCCCTTGTAGATGTAAGGCGACTCTTCACGACTCGAATCACCCCCCACCCGGGCGGTATCCGTGCGCCGCACATGAATCTCAAACTCGCCTTCAATATCGCTGATGTCCGCCCCCCCACGATTGGTAATGTCCACCTGAAACGCCCACGACTCGACCGTCGTCTCATCCTCTTCCCAATTCGTCTCCAGTTCCTTCATCGACATCTTGTCCTCCCAAGGCTCCGCCCGCACCTGCAACTGATACCGCACGTTCTTCAAGCCCCAATCCTTCGCAAAGGCCCGGTCGGATTCACTCAGTCGCTCCAAGGGAAGTTTGTAAACTGTCCCGCCACGCTTCAAAAACACAAACCCGTCATCCACCCCTTGAATCACCGCCCGTATCTCACGCCCGTCCACATCCCGAAAAACCCGCTCCTCCGCCTCTCCCCCCGCCGACTGCCCCCACACGCTCGCCACCCCACCAAACGCCATCCCCAAAACACACCATACAATCCTCATCCCAACTTTTCTTTCACGCCACATCCCCATTGATCCCCAAATCCTACCCTTCGTCCTAATCCCATTTCAAACCCAAATTACCCCCGTCAATTGTGAACAACCCCACCGTCCTCCCTGCCCCTAAAATTCCTAATTCCTAATTCCTAATTGGCCGCCAGGCCCACCCCCCTGCCTCCTCTGCCTCCCAATTCAACATTCAAAATTCAACATTCAAAATTCTCAATTCGCGCGCAGCGCGCCAAACCCCACCAGCCGCGCCTTCGATCCCGCCCGCGGCAATCGAAAATCAAACACCCCAACTCCACATCGCGCCGTCCCCTCATAACTCCGCCCGTCACTCGACCCCAACATCACCCGCCGCCCCTCCCCTTTTGTCCGCCCCAAATAAATCTGCACGTGCGTCACCCCGTTCGTCCGCCCATCCGTCGGCTCATAGGTCCCCGCCCAAAATAGCAGGTCGCCCGGCTTCAATTCATCAAACACCGCATCATCCAAACTCTCCACATCCGCCGGCACAGCCACCATCCCGCCGCGCTCTTTGATCCAATCATACTGCGCCGCCGAACTCCGCGGCGGCTGCGGCTCCACCCCCGATCGCTTCAGCACATAATACACCGCCCCCGAACAATCAAAGCCACCCTTCGCCGGATCCGCACTCCCAAAGTGATACTCATCCAAATCCAACTCCCGCGCCGCTTCCAATCCCGCTGCCACCAAAACCCGACGCCACTCTTCCAACCCATCCATCCCCTCCAACTCCGCCACCCCCAACCGCCCCGGCGCCGCCCGCCCCGTCGCCTCCCCGGCGCCAGGCGCCAACCCCACCATACCCCAAAGCAATCCCACCATCATCGCACCGGCGCACGCCTGAATCCTGAGATTTGAATACTGGGATTTATTTGGAGATTGGAGCATGGCTATTTGCCCGCTCGCACCAAATACCCTTCTGCGACCTCCAAAAACGCCCGCGCACTCTCTTCTCCAAACGCCGCGTCCTTCCCTAACTCCCGCGCCACTATTTCGCCAACCTCCGACGCCACATCCATGGAAGCCTGCGCCCCCAAAAGAAGCGACCGCGTCCGCCGCGCCAACACATCCTCCACACTCCGCGCCATCTCCTCCCGCACCGCCCACACCGCCTCCGCCCTGGTATAGGGCAAGCGCTCATCCAATAACTCCCCTAACGAAGCATCCTCCTTCACCAAAGCCTCGATCCCCGCCGCATCCGACCCATACAAATACAACAAAGGCGATCCTCCCTCCGCTTCCAACCGCGCCTTCTCCTCCACCGACACATTCCCATGCACCTTCAAGTCATGCGTCACACACGGCCGCTTATCAAAACCCGCCACCGTTTCCGCATGATCAATCGCATCCTCCGCCATCCGCCGATACGTGGTCCATTTCCCGCCCGCAATCGTCAACAACCCGCTCGTCGACACGATAATCGTATGATCCCGCGACAACGCCGCCGTGTTCTCGTCATCCCCCTGCTTCACGAGCGGCCGTAACCCCGCAAACACACTCAACACATCCTCGCGCGTCGGATCATGATGCAAATAACTCGCCGCATTCTCCAAAATAAAATCGATCTCTTCCTCGGTCGCACGCGGTTCCAAAGAAATATCTTCCGTCCCCTCGTCCGTCGTCCCCACGACAACAAACCCATGCCACGGCACCGCGAACAACACCCGTCCGTCCGTGGTGTGTGGCACCATGATCGCCGAATCGCGCGGCACAAACTCCGGCGGCAACACCAGGTGCACCCCCCGACTCGCCGCAATGATATCTTTCCCATCCGGTTCATCCATCCGACGCACCCCGTCCGAAAACACGCCCGTCGCATTGATCACGCACTTCGCCTTGATCTCCATCTCTTCCCCGCTCTCGTGATCCACCACCACCGCCCCCGTCGTCACCCCGTGCTCCTGGAGCAAACGCGTCACGCCCGCATAATTCACCGCCACCCCGCCATGATCCCACACGGTCTCCGCCAGGTTCGCCGCCAACCGGGCATCATCAAACTGCCCGTCGTAATAAATCACCCCCCCATCGAGCGATTCCTCTTCCAAAGTCGGAATCTTCTCGAGCGTCTCCTTCTTCGACAAATGCTTCGACCGCTCCAATCCCAGCTTCCCCGCCAGCGCATCATAGACCTTCATCCCGATCCCATAGAACGGCCCTTCCCACCACTTGTAAGCCGGCACAATAAACGCCTGGTGCGACACCAAATGCACCGCGTTCTCACAAAGCAGTCCGCGTTCCTTCAGCGCCTCCAACACCAGCGACACATTCCCCTGCTGCAAATACCGCACCCCGCCGTGTACCAACTTCGTGCTCCGGCTCGAAGTCCCCTTCGCAAAATCCGCCTGCTCCACCAGCGCCACTTTGTATCCTCGTGACGCCGCATCCACCGCACACCCCAGTCCCGTCGCCCCCCCACCAATCACCAAAATATCCCACTCCACCGAAGAGTCCGACAACTGCAAAATCCCATCCTCACGCTTCATACCTCCCATTAAAAACCACTCCCCACCCACACCCAATTCCTAATTCCTAATTATTAATTCCAAATTGGCCGCCAGGCCCCCGGGGGGGGGGGGCGGGGGGCGGGGCGGGGGGGG
>JBCCIR010000239.1:0-5732 GCA_039028175.1 Verrucomicrobiota bacterium | reverse complement strand
ACCTCCGACTTGGGTTCTTTTCGTTTACCTGCCATAATCTCTTTCTCCTTTTCTAGCCCTAACGTTTCGACGGCTTCAGCGAATTGCCCGCCTCGCTTGACCGTGGCTTCACTAACGCCAGTTTCCTCAGCTTTCTTTTGGGCGGTCTTTAAGTGGGGATCATTTTGAACCCCACTTCGGGCTTTTCCCCTACCTCCATCGTGCTGCTCTTTTTTCTGCGCATTGTAGAGCTTGCCTATGAGAATGTTAGCCTGGTTAGGGCTAAGATTCCGCCTTCCAAGCTGGTTCTTGATCATCCCTGTTCCAATCGGCCCGCGAAACACCTTGACCGCGAACTCTTCCACCGATAACCCGCTGGCCCTCTGACTCTCCAGCAAGCGCCGGCTGAGGAAATCGCCAGGGCGTCTCGCCAAGGCAAATCAGTCGTTAACGAAAGATCCTCTTCGTGGCAAATCTATGCCCCGCCTTCTCCAATCGCTCAATATCGGCAGATGCCCACCTTGTCATTTCCAGGTCGCCGGGGCCAACTTCGCCAACGAGGCATTCGTCCCACTCATCGAGCAATTCGTTTATCCGTTCGGCAACCTCCGAAGCTGACAGCTTTGTCCGCAGGATCCGAAAGCGGCTATTGTTCGAAGCTTGGCTTAGGACATCCCCGAGTTCATCGATCAGGCTATCAAGCTCTGAGATATTGGTCTTTTCGTGGTCGATTTCGTATGTGATAAATAGAGTTTTCATATTAATGGTGTTCTGTGAGTTAATAGTTAGTTCTTGTTTTGATATTGATCAAGCCTAAGGGTTGTAGGAATCTCCACCGGCCTGTATCCACATTGCCAGGTGCATCTTCATTGTATCGCCCCAATCATTGGGCTGTTTGGGCTTTTTCTGGAATTCCTCCTTGGTGAAGCCCTTCTTGTCCAACGTCGTCACAAGCTTCTCAGCGGTCAACTCAGCCAGGAATCTCGGATGCTCACCAATGTCCATCGGTAACCGAAGCCGACGCAGAGAGTCCGGTCTAAGATAGGACATCCAACGGCGTTTGAGCTGGTGGTCGTTGTAATCCAAGCGTTGAACCACCTGCCGATCACCAAGAGTCACCGATCGGGTCGCAATGACTCCGGCTACCTGGTTTGAGCCCATGCCTTTCGAGGGGTTGATAGGGTAACCTTCAGCCCGCGCATTCAAGCAAAGCGAGTAGGTCTCACTGGTTCGATATCCAGAATCAATGAGCCCGGCCGTCGGTGCGAACGAATCCTCTTTGCCGGCGAAGACAAACTCTCGATAAAAGAGATCGAGGATCTGCTCGTCACCCATCGACTCACCAAAAGCTAGCAACCAAGGTTCCGCGTCAATCGACCACATGACGACGGACCATTTATCCCGATCATCCTGTCGATCAACCGCCACCGAAATGAGCGGATGCCCACCGGAATAGACTGGTTCCACCGGACAAACACCGTCATTCAAGAAGTAGACCGGACCATCATCGCCATCGACACCCGACCGAAGAGCGAGGAGCTCCGAATCTTTGATCCGGGCGGTCGTTGGTTCCCAAGCAATGGACAAGTGATTCGTGAACAAATATTCCAGGCTGGCCGCGTCCTTCGATGCCTGAACAAACTGACGAGCCAGTGCCCCCCAACAGACATTGGGGAACGGCGAGTAGAGGTCGCTGATCCGCATGGACATCCGGCCGGGAACATGGTCCTCATTGGTGAGCCGCCACTCGTGATTCGCCACCATCTCTTTCTGATGCTCGTGCCAGAAGAGCTGGGCGTTGCAGGAGATGCACTCCCAAAAAACCTCGCGTTCAAACCGGGTCAATTCCCAGCCGTGAGTGCCCTTCAGGTGAGCGAATCTCAACTGCTCCGGGAACAATCGACCGGGTTCATCTCCTTCCTGGCTCTCCAAGACTTGGAAGGTTCCGCACTTCGGGCACGGCACGTAACACTTGTGCAAGGATCCCGACTCACATTCCCGGTTGATGATACCTCCGCGAAGCCCGGTCTTCGACATGGCGATCATCTTGCCCTCGCTCGACGTCGTGAACCGGGACCGCATCAGATCGATCGTCGATCCCTCTTCCCCGATATTCATGTTCAGCTTGTGGCTCTCCACCTCGTCCAGAACTCCAAGCTTCAAATACTTGTTCCGGAACGGTGAAACCGATGCCGCCCCGGTGAGCAAAATATACATATTGTCCAGCTCGATCCGAAGTTGACCAATCTTGTCTGATGCCGCCGCACCTCCTCGTTTTCGGATCGTTTCAGCCAGGCGAAACTTGCTGATATTGATCGCCTCCTGTTCTCGATCGATCGCATAGAGGACTGGCCCCGGCCAATGCTCCGGCATCCATCTGACGATATTCAACGCAGCCTCAGTGAAACCGGTCTGAGATGATTTCTCGACGATGCATTCCCTCCAGTGCCGGCTGAGAATGAATTCATCTTGCAGAAGCTTCGTGAACGGGACGAGTGCCGGATCGTAGAAACCGGGTCGAGCGGATGCCTGAGCGTTCAATCGAACGTTTTTCGCTGCCCATTCCCACACCGGAATCTTCGGGCGTGGGCGATGGCCAACCCCGGCCATGACAAAAGCGGGTGATAGTTTACTTCGCTCCTCCAACGATTTCAAAACGTGTCTCCTTCCAAAATTCTTGTAGTTCATCAAGGTCTTCAAGCATCTGCTCTTGGGTCGGTCGCTTCTTCGCTGTCGCCCATTTTTCGATTAGCCGTTCGTGCCCTTTTCGGATCGCGGAATTGACGGCCAGCAACTCCTCATTCGCTTCGGCGATGTCCCACGCCAACCCCTCCTGAATCCGCATCTTCGGAGCGCTCTCTTCAGCCTTCCGCAGCGAATCGAAAAGCTGATGGTAATGCCGAGCTTCTTGGCTGATGTCGCCACCCCCTCGCGCTGCCGTCTCGTATCTCGCTTCGAGTGCAACCAGGATGCGGCGAGCGGCTTTCACCCTTTCCTGAAACGATCCGTTCGCGGCGGTGGCCGGGTCGATACTCTCCACGACCGATTCCACGTCGGGCTCGAGACTGGGTTCACTCAATCCGGTCTCTGCTTTGATAGCAGCTTCGATCGCTCGCCGTTTGGGAGCTCGGGCGCCGGGTTGGTGTGTTCGAATCCATTCGAGGTAGGCAGCCGGGTCATCTACCGGGGCTCCCTGGTGCGAATCGTAGGCGAGCGTTTTCGGCGAAACCTGCTTGAGGTCGTAAAGCGATTCGGCTCGGGCCTGTTTTGGTGATTTTGGTCGGCTGATTTTTCTTTTGCGTTAAATTTTTAGTGTATCGGGAGATTCAGTCGAAATGTTCAAAGAACCCTCGATGCCTCCTCTCGCGGTAGGGTTCCCGCTTGCTGGAATCGTCACGAGGTTGGCCGACATCGCGTCAGACGGCCTCTGAGGGTGAAATGGTAGGGCTGAGCCGCTCTAATGCGCTGACAGCCGCGTGAGGCGCATCCTTCTGCCGCGATCCAATCCACTGCACACGAGGTGTGGTCGTCCCCGAATACGTCCTTCCCTCCAGTGGCAACCTGAGTGAGTCGGAACCCGATTCGTTGCGTTGATTCGGCTGCGTAGACGACGAGGTCTCCACTCTTGATCTTTCCTAAGGCTTCGGCTGGTGCTGGCTCATAAAACACCTGCATGGTCCGTGCGCCTGCCTGGTCTTTCAGCACCGGCTGCAGTGTATCTGCGACAAGCCAGTCCAGTCCTCCGAGCATTTCCCTGCCCTTTCGCACTGATTCGGTTGCGGCTTCAGGTGTGCGGCGATGCGTCGCCAGAACGAGGCACGGGATCTCCGTGATACGATTGTGCCGTGCCCAAGCTAGTGCTCGTCTACCAGTCAGTGGATCGCTCGTCACGAGAAGCACTCTCTCACCTGCCAGGCTTGCCCTGAGCGCCAGATCGAGGGCAACGAACGACTTTCCGCAGCCGCTCTCTCCGAAAAGGTGAGTGTTCTTGCCATAAACAAGCGGACGAAGCTCCGGTGGTATTTCGAGTTTCGGCTTCCTCATGCTGCAGGATCTCCCTTCCACTTTTCAACTCGCTCGAGGGCCTTGGTCTGCTCTCGCCAGAACCACCACACCCACCGGCCGTTAGTCTAAGATCGGACGAATTGCTCCGTCCGGGTTTCCAAGGGTCAAGAACACGGGCTCGTATAATGGATCTAGGCTGCCCTGTAGCAGCTCAAGTTCTCCTAGAGCACGTCTCACATAAGTAGTGACGCTTCGTTCATCAGCGTCATCTTCGATCGACCGAAGGATTACTCGGACAGAGTCGATAAGTTCGGCGTAGTTGGCTATGGTAGTGTGCTTGTTTTTCATTTTAACTTTACGGTTCATGTTAGTTCTAGTTGTGTATTGGTGGGCTTTGACCGGCCCCACCGTTATGCGGGCTTCCATTGTGGAAATTATCTATTCGGGGGCGAGAACCCCCGGGCCTTTCGATTGAATTTGGAATCAAGGAAGGCGCTCGCCTCCTTGAGGGTTGCGGCATTTGGGTTTGGATGACCGAAGCGCCGCAGTTGCTTCACTTGCTTCACCGTGGCCAAACCTTTCTTCCGGCGTTCGGCAAGAGTCCCCAAGACATCAGAGGCATGCCCCTTTGACCGGACCTTGCTGACGTCAATTCCAGCTCGCCTTAACGCCTGGCGTTGCTTGTCGGACATGGGCTCATCTCGCCAAGCCTTCTTAATGAGCGGCTTAAACCGCACAGGATTTACTTCCCTGGACCGTCTCTTGGAATTGAGCTCAAGACGCTTTTTTAGTGCTTCAAGGCGCTGGGCCTCAACGATGTTTTTCGCCTCCCCGAGATCGATCTCTCCAGCCTCTTCGATCGCCCGGGACATGGCGGCAGCCTCCTCCTCGGATTCCGCGATCAGAGTTGCTGGCTGAACGAGGCGATGCCTTTCGCTCTGCCACAAAAAATCGAGGATTAGCAGATCCCGCTTGCCTGGATGGAGCCTCGTTCCACGGCCAATGATCTGGGCGTAGAGCGATCGTGACCCGGTGGGCCGAAGATTCACGATGCAATCGATGCTTGGCTCGTCAAATCCCTCGGTCAGCAACATCGCGTTGCTCACCAGATTGGTTTCACCAGTCTTGAGGCGTTGCAGGGCAGCCTGCCGGTCCGCCCGGGAAAAACTCCCGTCTATGTGTTCGGCGCGGAAGCCGGCCTCACAGGCCATCTGAGCAAAGCGTTGCGACGCAGACACCAGCGGCAGGAATACGAGGATCTTTCGGCCCCTGGCATGCTCGGCCACCGAATTCAAGACCTTGTCGAAGTAGGGCTCAATGACTGCACTCACGTCATCATCCCGATACCGACCTACGGACCGCCGGCAGCCATTGAGATCAATCTTGAGCGGAACCATTCGGCAACGGATCTGACTTAAGAAGCCAGCATTAATCAGGTCAGGGAGACTGATCTCATAGGCGATCTCTTCAAAAACCGTCGACAAGGCCTTCTCGTCCGATCGATCAGGAGTTGCCGTGACACCGAGTACCTTGGCGTCGTTGAAATGGTTGAGAATGCATTGGTAGGTGCCGGAGACCGCGTGGTGGGCCTCATCGATAATGATGGTGGCGAAGTGATCTTGTCCCCATGATCTGAGGCGCTGGCGCTGAAGGGTCTGAACCGACGCAACCACAACCGGGGCATCCCTGTCTGCATGCTGATCAGCCTTTTCAATCGCCGGTCGGAGCCCGGTTGAAAATTGTATTTT
>JBCCIR010000238.1:0-5759 GCA_039028175.1 Verrucomicrobiota bacterium | reverse complement strand
GGGGCTGGTGCCGGGGAGGTGGGGGGATAATATTAGGAACACTAATGGAGCGCTTGCAATGTATTAGAAAGTATTATGACAAAAGTATTTGTCATTTTTTGAAGCTAAATTAAGATTTACTTATACAAGATGAAAA
Source organism: Verrucomicrobiota bacterium (assembly GCA_039028175.1). Classification (GTDB taxonomy): domain Bacteria; phylum Verrucomicrobiota; class Verrucomicrobiia; order Verrucomicrobiales; family DEV007; genus JBCDBW01. Next base: position 5,623 of record JBCCIR010000238.1, on the reverse strand, counting down.
CAAAGGAAATTCGGAAGAAAAAGTTGTTTGGCGGAGATGATCGCGCGATTGAGGAAGTTCGCTGGATGGCGGGGGTGGCGAGCGGGGATCGTGAGAGTTTTCGGAAGCTGCATGAGCGGTATGCGGGCTTGGTGTATGCGACGGTGTTCAAGGTGTTGAATGATCATGAGGATGCGGAGGATGTGAGCCAAGTGGTGTTTACGCAAGTGTGGCAGAAGGCGCACTTGTATGATGAGGCGAAGGGCAAGCCGATCACGTGGACGGTGACGTTGGCGCGCAACCGGGCGATTGATCGGTTGCGGTCGAAGCAACGGAGGAGTCATTTGCGGGATGGATTTTCTGAGGAGACGAAGGTATTTGAGGAGACGGCGACGCGGCGTGATGCGTCAGATGAGGCCTCGGAACGTGAGCGCGCCGCGACGGTGCGTGGAGCGGTGTTGGAATTATCGGACGAGCAGCGTGAGGCGATTGAGCTGGCCTATTTTGCGGGACTGACGCAGCAGGAGATTGCGCGGAAATTGGGACAGCCGTTGGGAACGGTGAAGGCGCGGATTCGGCGCGGGGTGATGCGGTTGCGTGGCGTGGTGGGAAACCGGCTTTAGGTCGGAGGTCTCGCCGTTGCGGGTAAACGCCGGTCGGGAGGCAGGAGTCAGGGGGTAGAGGGCCGTCTGGGACGTGTCGGTTCCAGGCGGAGCGATGGCAGCGTGGGGTTGTTTGGGGGGGCATTTGTGGCATGATTACGGCCGTGACAGGTCGAGCGGGATATCGTGTCCGGGTGGAGGGGAAGTTTTTCCGGCTGGCGGATGAGAAATTTGTGGTGCGTGGGGTGACCTATGGACCGTTTGCGCCGGTGGGGGAGGGGACGGATGAGAGGGAGCGTTGGGGGCGGGATTTGGGGCAGATGGCGGCGATGGGGTTCAACGTGGTGCGGGTTTATGAGGCGCCGACGCGGGAGTTTGTGGGGATGTGCCGTGAGGCGGGGATGCGGGTTTTGGTTTCGGTGCCGTGGGCGCAGCATGTGGATTTTTTTGAGGAGGCGGCGGTGAGGGAGGCGGCTTTGGCGGCGGTGCGGAAGGTGGTGGGGGCGCATCATGGGTCAGCGGGGGTATTGGGGTATTTAGTGGGGAACGAGATTGAGGCGACCTTGGCGCGCTGGATGGGACCGCAGCGGGTGCGTTCGTTTTTGGAAGAATTGATTGAGGCGGGACGGGAGCGGGATGGGGATGCGTTGTTTGCCTATGCGAATTATCCTTCGACGGAGTATTTGAGCCCGCGCAACGAGGACTTTACGGCGTTCAATGTGTTTTTGGAGGATGCGGATTCATTGGGGCGTTATTTGGCGAGGCTGCATCATGTGGCGGGGGATCGGCCCTTGGTGGTGAGTGAGTTTGGGTTGGATGCGCGGGAGAACGGGGAGGAGGCGCAGGCGGCGGCGTTTGACTGGTTTTGGCGAGAAGCGGTGGGGGCGGGCCTTGGGGGTGGGATCTGGTTTTCGTTTACGGACGATTGGTATCGTGGGGGCGAGGAGGTGAGGGATTGGGAGTTTGGTATGACGCGGCGCGGCCGGGAGGAGAAGGCGGTGTGTGAGACGGCGCGCGGGTGGTTGGGAGCGGGGGGGCTCTTGGACGAGGAGCTTCGGGTTGTGGAGGACGGGCCGAAGGTATCGGTGATTGTGTGTTCTCACAACGGGGGCCGGACCTTGCGCGCGTGTTTGGAGTCTTTGGGGCGTGTGCGGTATGGAAACCGGGAGGTGATTGTGGTAGATGACGGATCGGAGCCGGAGTTGGCGGGGTTGGTATCTGACTTTTCCGGGGATGGGGTGCGGTATATTCGGCAGGGGCATGAGGGTTTGAGTCAGGCTCGGAATCGGGGTGCGATGGAGGCGGACGGGGAGGTTTTGGTTTATACGGACGACGATTGTGAGGTGGATGAGGATTGGTTGGGGTATTTGGTTTCGGCGTTGGAGGGGGGCGAGTATGCGGCGGTGGGCGGGCCTAATATTCCGCCGGGGGATGTTGGTTGGGTGGAGCGGTGTGTGGGGGCGGCGCCGGGTGGTCCGATGCATGTGATGTTGACGGACGAGGAGGCGGAGCATTTGCCGGGCTGCAATTTGGCGGTGAGGTGGGATGCGTTTCAGCGGGTGGGCGGTTTTTTGCGGGAGTATCGGGCGGCGGGGGATGACGTGGATTTTTGTTGGCGCTTGCAGGAGTTGGGGATGCGGATTGGGTTTGCGCCGGCGGCGATGGTGTGGCATCGGCGTCGGGCGACGATGGGGGCGTATTTGAGGCAGCAGGCGGGATATGGGAGGGCGGAGGCGTTGTTGATTCAGCGGCATCCGGACCGGTTTGGGCCGTTTGGGGGGGCGCAGTGGCGGGGGTTTGTTTACCAGGGGGTGGCGGGGTTGAGTGGGATGAGTTTGGCGGTGGCGCGGATATACCAGGGGGTGTTCGGGTATGCGCCGTTTCAGCGGGTGTATGGCGGGCAATGGCCGATGGTGGGAATTTTTTGTGGGGGTTGGATGTGGCACGGGGTTGCCTTGGTGATGTTGGGGGCGGGGTTGGTGTTGGGGATGGGGTGGCTTTGGGGGCTAGGAGTGGTGATGTTGGCTTTGAGTGGGATCAGGGCTTGGTTGGTGGCGCGGCGATTGGCGCCGCCGGGGACGGGCTGGAGTGGGCGGGAGCGGGCGACCTTGTTTTTTCTTTCTTGGGCGCAACCGTTGGTGCGGGGGTGGACGCGGTATATCGGGAGTTTGGGGAGCGCACGCGGGACGCGGGCGGCGCCGGATTTTCGGCATTTGTCGTGGTGGCCGCGGTGGGGACTGGTGCGGATGCGGCGGCGGGACCGATTTTGGAATCGGCGCGGGGTGACGCGGGACCGGTTGTTGGCGGCGTTGCCGGAGTGGGTGGCGGGGTTGATGGGGGGAGGGTTTGTGGCGAATGCGGGAATGGGCTGGGAGCGTTGGGATTTGGAGATATCGCGTCCGGGGTTTCCGTGGGTGGTGCGGGTATTGACGGTGACGGAGTATCACGAGGGTGGGGATCGGTTGACCCGGGTGAAATCGACGGCGGTGCCGACTTCTTTCCTGGTGCAGGTGAGTTTGTTGTTCCTGGCGGTATTGGTTTTGATTTTGGTGGTGCCGCCGTTGGGGATTTCGGCATTTTTGGTTTGGGTTCTGCTGGCGCTGTATCCGGTGAGTCAATTTGTGCGTGGTTGGCGGTTGTTGGGGCGGGTGCGGGAGTCGGTGAGGATGGCGGCGAGGGAGTGCGGGGTGGAGGATGATCGACCACTGGAGGAGGGGAAGGGTTGAAGACGGACGATTTTGATTATGCTTTGCCGGAGGAGTTGATTGCGTCCCGTCCCTTGGAGCGCCGGGAGGATTCTCGGATGATGCTGGTGGATCGTGGGACGGGAGCGGTGTCGCATCATTGTTTCGGGGAGTTTTCTTCGATGATGGGGGCGGATGATTTGGTGGTTTTGAATGACACACGGGTGGTGCGGGCGAGATTCTTCTCCGATGACGGGAAGGTGGAGTTATTGCGGACGGAGGTATTTTCTCCGACGACGTGGAAGTGCATGGTGCGACCGGGGAAGCGGATGAAGGCGGGTCGAGAGGTGGTGGTGGGCGGGGTGCGGGGGACGGTGCAGGAAGTGGCGGATGACGGGGAGCGGATCGTTGAATTTGAATCGGTTGTGGATGAGGAGAAGCATGGGCACCTGGCATTGCCGCCCTATTTTCGGCGGGGAGATGACGGGTTGGATGTGGAGCGGTATCAGACGGTGTATGCGCGGGAGGCGGGGGCGATCGCGGCGCCGACGGCGGGATTACATTTTACACCGGAGATACTGGAGGAGGTGGCGCATGAGTTTTTGACTTTGCATGTGGGGGTGGGGACATTTTTGCCGGTGCGCGTGGACGAGGTGGAGGAGCACCGGATGCATGCGGAGCGTTACGAGATTGGTGAGGGTGCGGCGGAGCGGATTGAGGGGGCGGATCGCGTGGTCGCGGTGGGGACGACGGTGACGCGGGTTTTGGAGCATTGCATGCGCGAGCGGGGCCAAGTGTGGGCACATCGCGGCGAGACGGATATATTTATTTACCCGCCGTATTCGTTTGGGAGGGTGGGTGCCTTATTGACGAATTTTCATTTACCGCGGTCGACGCTGTTGATGTTGGTGAGCGCGTTAGCGGGGCGTGAGTTGATCCAGGAGGCTTATGCGGAGGCGATCCGGGAGGCGTATCGATTTTACAGTTACGGGGACTGTATGTTGATCGTATGAGGGTTTAGTTGGGATGGGAATCCGGGGGGAACTGGGAGTGGGGGTTTTGTGGTTTGGCGCGGGCTTCGGTGAAGAAGGTTTTGAGGAGTTGGGCGCATTCTTCGCCGAGGACATTGGGGGTGAGGGTGCACTGGTGATTGAGTTTTTCGTGTTGGAGAAGGTTGAGGACGCTACCGGCGGCGCCGTCTTTTTCCGAGGGGCAGCCAAAGATGACGCGGCGGACGCGGCAATGGACGATGGCGCCGGCGCACATGGCGCAGGGTTCTTTGGTGACGTAGAGGTCGCATTCATTGAGGCGCCAGTCTTCGACGACGGATTCGGCTTGGGTGAGGGCGAGCATTTCGGCGTGGGCGGTGGCGTCGTTCAGGGTTTCGACCTGATTGAAGGCGCGCGCGATGATTTGGGAATCGCGAACGATGACGGCGCCGACGGGGACTTCCTGGGCGGCGTATGCGCGTCTCGCTTGGCGGAGTGCTTCCTGCATGAAGTGGGTATCGCTTTGGAGGTCGATGAAATCGGGATTGTCGATGTGATCATTCATGCGGGGTTCGGGATGGGATGAATTGTAATGGAAAGGGCGGATGACAGCGGGGGGTGGTCCTGCTAAGGTCGACCAATATGAGAGAGTGTGACAAGCGAATCGTGGCGCCTTCGGTTTTGGCGGCGGATTGGGGGAGATTGGGAGAAGAGGTGGCGCGGGCGGATGCGGCGGGGGGCGACTGGTTGCATTTGGACATCATGGACGGGCATTTTGTGGACAATATATCGTTTGGGCCGGAGTTCGTGGGGGCGGTGAGGCGGCACACGGATACTTTTTTGGACGTGCATTTGATGATTGTGAAGCCTGATCATTATTTTCCGCGTTTTGTGGCGGCGGGGGCGAACAATATCACCGTGCATGTGGAGGCGGATCATGATGTGGCGGCGACATTGGCGGGGATCAAGGAGGCGGGGTGCAAGCGCGGGCTGGCTTGTAATCCGGCGACGCCGTTTGAGGAGTTGGAGCCGTATCTTGAGGAGATTGATTTATTGTTAGTGATGACGGTGGTGCCGGGGTTTGGCGGGCAGTCGTTTATGACGGAGGTGATGCCGAAGGTGGAGGCGGCGAAGGCGGCGCGGGAGGAGCGGGGATTGGGGTATCACATTGAGGTGGACGGGGGGATCGACGGGGAGACGGCGTCGGTGGCGGGGCGGCACGGGGCGAACGTGATGGTGGCGGGGACCTCGAGTTTTGGGGCGCCGGATATGGCTGCGGCGGTGGAGGCGATGCGTGGCTAACGGGGGCGCCGGCGTTTATGGGGACGGGAGTTCGAAGGGAGGGAGGGTATTGACATCGAGGCCGATG
>JBCCIR010000237.1:0-5759 GCA_039028175.1 Verrucomicrobiota bacterium | reverse complement strand
TGGATCTGGCGCGGAGACGACTCTTATCACCGGACCAGAGGTAAATGCCGAGAGGGCGGGAGAGCTCTCGGCCGGTGGCAGAATCTTGGAATGCAGCCTCGGACAAAGGGATCACCTCCTCGTCGCCCTGCAACGGCAAGAGCATGCGGGCATGAAGATGGACACCGGACGGAAGATGCCGAATGTCTGCGGGGGCCCCGTGATACCGCACCATTCCATAGGGCAGCATCGCAAAGTAGTGCCTCGGAGCATTGGCCGAGGGACGCAAGGCTCCGCGTCGGTTAATGGGATCACTGAAGACGAGATCCCCGTTGATTTCAATTCCAGCGCCAACCGGCGGGAACTGGCCGAGTTTGGGCACATGATCCCTGAGGGCCTCATCCTTCTCGGCCTGGACTGAGGCCAACCCAAGAACAAGAAACAAGCAGAGGGATCTCTTCACGACGTCTCGTAGCGTAGGCTTCAGCCTGCGATCTTTCAGCGGCTAAGCGATCACCTCCGAAACAACCCCGTTCGAATCGGCAAAGCTCTCCGCTTCCACGCCCATTCGATGAGCCATCGTCAGCAGGAGATTGCTGAAGTGAGCCTTCGAATTGACGGCCCCGTGGTAGACATTGATGCCCTTGCCATACCCCTGGAACCCCTTCACCTGCTGGTTGTAGTCGATGTGCGCACCATGCTTGAGACCGAGGCCGGAACCTCCTGCCAACACCAGGGGCAAACTAGTCGTTCCATGACTATTGCCGTAGGACAGCCCACTGCCATAAAGCGCCATTGTGGTGTCAATGAGAGGACCATCGGCATCGCTCGTTTCCGAGAGGCGCTTCAAGAAGTAGGCAAACTGCGTAACATTGAACTCATCACTGCGGGCCAACTGCTCGAGAGCCTGCTTGTCACCATTGTGGTGCGAAAGAGCATGGCGATCGCGCTTCACGCCAATCTCGGGAACGGCAGGTCCCGTTCCTTCGTTTCCGGTATTGAAAGTCACCACCCGAGTGACATCGGTCTGGAAGGCCAGGACAATGAGATCATAGACCGTGCGCAAATACTCACCGAGCTTCTCGAGCTGAACATCACGGTTCAATTTTGAAGCGACCGCGGCATCAATTTTCGGTCGCGGCGTCTCCAGCCACTCTTCGGCGCGCTTCGTGCGAATCTCTACTTCCCGAACCGAGTTGAGATACTGATCCAACCGTCCGCGGTCTTCTTTCCCCAGTTTGTTAGAGAGCGTCTTGGCATCGTCGAGAACGAGATCGAGCATGCTCTCTTTCCGCTGCAGTTGCCGCCGCTGCTTGTCCACCCCACCCTTCGGCTCCATGAAAAGCTCCGTGAAGATCGCTCCTGGATTCTTCTGTGTTGGCAGCGAAATGCCATCAGCACTCACCGCGAGGGGCTGTCCTTGGTTACTGACCTCGATGGAGGGAAAGCGGGTCCTGGGTCCGGTCACTCCGGCGATCAGCTGATCCACCGAAATCGAATTGCGGTCGGTAGGGCCGTGCTTCGCTCCCGTGAGCCAGGTCTGTGTCGCCCGGTGGGCGATGCCGGGTGCGTTGGGATGATAGAAGCCACTCATGGGAGAGATGATCTCTCGATGTTCAGCCAGCGGCGAAAGAATGCGGCTGAACTTGTAGTCGCGCCCGGCCTGCGCAATCTCATACTCATAGGTGTTCACCCCGTTGGGCAGGTAGACGAACACGCTACGACGAGCCCGCTCAGCCTTTTCAGCGGCATGCAAGGGCCGCATGGCATCTAACAGTGGGAGTCCCATGGAGACTCCCAATCCGCGCAGGAAGTGACGCCGATCGAGGAGCCACTTTTGAGAAAGATACTGTGCCATATTTAACTGAATTTGGACCCGTAGGAGACCTTCTCCTGTTTCAACAGCATAGCCAATTCTCGCTCAAAGGGCAATGAGAGTTTTGGAGGCTGAGCCCAGGCTTACTTTGCCAGGGAATTGAGGTAGTTCTCCAGGTTCGGGAAGCCGTCCCGATCGTCGTATTGTTTCCTCCACTCTGCTCCTCGGGATGTCCTCGGGGGCGTGCGCTAAAAAGCGTTCGGAGGTCTCTCACCGAGTATGTGGAAGAGGGAGGTAAACTGATCATCACCGGTGCCTCGGGGCTCTGCGACCGCTATGGCAACCCACGGGAATCATCTGCCCTTAGCCACCTGATTGGCGCCCGCTGGAAACGGACGCTAGATTCGGTGGACAATCACGTCCGATTCGCGAATGAAGAAGTGATCGTGCCCCTCACCAAGGGCATCCCAGAAGGCTGGCCGTTTTCTCGTCCAGGGTCGCGGCGTGGTCTACGAGGCAACCACTGCAAAAACCTACGGCGAGCTGCTGCCACCTCATCGCACCGTTCTGCAACGTCAAGGCAAGGAAGGAACCCGTTTCCCCATTTCGGCGGACACCGCCAACCCCGTCGGCCGGGCCGTTTTGATCAACAAAGTAGGAAAGGGACAGGTGTTAACATTCGCCTGTTCCCCTGGCGAGGCCGCGACGAGCGAGTTCCACATTACCGAGGCCCGTCAACTCTTGCCGAATGCCGTGCGATTGCTTTCGCCGGAGCCGAGCTTCACCGTGGATGCCCCCGCGTTTGTGGAATCCGTCGTGACGCGAGAAGGCACTACCGTGCGCTTCCATTTCATCGCAAGAATCGAACCATCCGCAGCTACGCCGGTCACCGGTCGCCCCGCTGTTCTGCCGACCATGATGGAAGACACCCCCTTGTTCCGCATCCGCATCGACTGTCAGCGCACGCCCAAATCAGTCAGCTCATTCTCGGCCAAGACACAGCTGACAACCGAGAAGCTGGAGATCACCGCAGTAATCGAAGATGTGCATGAGGTGCTGTTGCTGGAATTCGAGTAGTTGAACGCTCATCGCGCGCGGGCTCAACTGACTCCGGCGAATCGGTCGACGCGAGGAACAGGGTTGGTAGGAGCCCAATTTTTGTGATTGGTTCCTTCCATGATTCATCTTGGGAAACCTAGCGACGTGTTTCGCATCGACGCGAACGGATTGCACGGCATCGAATACGAGGTTGTCGATGGACTTCTCAAGGTGAGTGACCGGATTCGCGTCACCGGCATCTACGTCGCTTCGATCGACCGAACGCTCCGCCAGCGGCTTGCTGAAAGGCATGCCACGCTCCTGACCAGAGAGGCAAGCTACGGTACTCAAGCTGAAGATCTCAGTGGCCTCAGAGCTATTTTGGACCGCCAATGAGAACGGATCACCGGCGAGGACAGACGCGCCGGCAAGCTCTGAAGCTTGCCGCGCTCACGGCCGCTGGCTCAGCGTGTGAGATCACGGCCAAGGAGAAGCCGGGAGCAGTCAGCCAAGTGCGGAGACATCGAGGAGCACCGCGCTTTTTTCTAGATGGAAAGCCGTGCGTGAAACCGGTTTTCGAGACCTACGTTCCCGAGGAGCGCTACTTTCGCCAGTTTGCCAAGGCGGGAAACGAAGTGTTCAGCTTCTCGATCAACCTCGGGCACGGCTTCGGACCCCAACTGTGGCTCGGACCTGACCGGTTCGATTTCTCGGCACTGGATGTTCTTGCCCAGCGGGTGCTGAAGGCGAAGCAGGGCGGTTGGATACTGCCGCGGATCTACCTCTCACCCCCCGATTGGTGGGTAGCAAACAACCCGGAGGAACACCAGGTTTTGGGGGACGGTTCGAGAACCTATCGTCGCGGTGCGGGGCACCGCCGGGACGGGAGAGCGTTTCCATCGCTCGCTTCGAAGAAGTGGCGAGCCGATACCGCCGGAGTGCTTCAGCCTGTCATTCGGCACCTGCTCGACTCGGATTACGGTGAACGGATCTTCGGGTTCATGGTGACTGGGCTCATGAGCGAGGAGTGGTACCACTGGAGTATTCACACCGGCCAGCTAAGCGACTACAGCAGCCATGCGACGTCTGCCTTCCGGTCGTGGCTTCGCGAGAAGTATGAAAGCTCGGAGTCGCTTCGGGTGGCCTGGGGGGATGCGGCAGTGTCACTCGGCCTCGTCGATGTCCCCTCCGAGGCAGATCGGATACGCGGCCGCGAGAGGACTTTTCGCGATCCCGGCACGGAGATGGCGGTCATCGACTGGTACCACTTCTACAACGAGCTCATTCCGGAGACGATCGACCATTTCTGCGCAGCCGCAAAGCGCGCCTGCCAGAACCGACACGTGGTCGGCGCTTTCTACGCTTACATGTTCGAGTTCGGGGGCGACCCCGAGTTTGGACACAACGCGCTCGGAAAGCTGGTGCGGTCCGAACACCTCGACTTCGTGATGGTCACGGCGAGTTATCACAATCGCGATCTTGGTAAGGGTGCCGATTACGCGCGTTCCCCCCTCACCACGGTACGCCTTCACGACAAGCTCTGGTACCACGATAACGATACGGTCTCATTCCTCTATGATCGCATACACTCGAATGCCAAGAGCCCGGCAGAGGTGGCGCGCTACCGAAAAGAGCTCGGCGTGACCGCAAGCGCCGAAGAGTCAGTCTGGCAATACCGCCGTGGGGCCGGTTTCGCCCTGGGGAACGGTGTCTTCCAGAGTTTCTTCGACCTGCATGGCGGCTATTTTGATCACCCGACCCTCATGGGCGAGGTGGCGCGACTGAATCGGACGTTCGCCGCCAGCGCCGAGGCTGATCTGTCTTCCGTGGCCGAGATCCTCGTGATTTCAGACGAGGCGAGCTGCGCTTATGCGACTTTCGAGAGTGGCTACCTCCAGCAGACGCTCCGGCAGGCACAGGTTCCTCTCGCGAAGATCGGCGCGCCCCATGATTCGATTCTCGTAGACGATCTGGACCGGGTGGACATGACACGCTACCGGATGGTGATCTTTCTGAACTGTTTCCATCTGAGTAGCGATCAGCGCAAGCTCGTCAGGAAGACAGTCCTGAACAGCGGCCGAACCATCATCTGGTGCTACGCCAATGGCATCTTCGAAGGAAATGAGAAGTCGCTCGATGCAATGAGCGAGTTATGCGGATTCACGATGCGGTGGGGGAAGACCTCCACTCCGGTGCGCTCTCGAATCGCAGTGAATGGGGAGAAGGTTCGGGAGCACCTAGCGGGCATCCGCGATGTCGAAATTGGCAGTCCAGATGTCTGGGCGCGTGCGCTCACCGTTGCTGGTGGGGGAGGCGTGATCGAACTGGGCCACTTGGAATCGACAAGACTTCCCGCCCTGGCCATGAAGGCGCAGTCCAACTGGACCTCGGTTTACACCGTCAATCCGGTTCTGCCCTCGGCGTTGTGGCGGTCGTTTGCGCAGAAGGCAGGCGTGCATCTCTACGGCCAAGCTGGCGACACGCTCTACGCCAATAAGAGTTTTCTTTGTCTCAATGCAGACGGCGCGGGTGAGCGCACCATTCGTTTTCCTCGGCCCGTCAGCGCCGCCGATACCAGTGACGGCAAGCGCCTGCTGGACAACAGCGAGGTTCTCACTAAGCACTTCCGCGACGAAGAGACGCTACTACTCCAGATCTCATCATCATGAAATGAGCTGAGTGCCGGCCATCCGCGCACCTCTTACGAGAACGTCGAAGACATTGACGCGATGGAGGATGCGTTGCGCGACATGCTTGCCGGTCAGAAGAAGTATTCGTTCTCCCGCGGCTGGTGGGAATGGGATCGTCTCCGTGCCCTCTACGTCGATGGCGGACGCCGTGACAAGAACTCGGCGCGCATTCTGCGGGCGGTGCTGCGCGGGCTCATCCTCGACCAGCACACCAAGCCCGTCGAAAAAGGTGAGGG
>JBCCIR010000236.1:0-5825 GCA_039028175.1 Verrucomicrobiota bacterium | reverse complement strand
GGGGGCGGTTTGAGGGGCAGTGTTTGGGGTTCACGGTGTGGGGTTCACGGATGGGGGTTGGAGGGAGTGGAGGAGGGGGGTGACTTCTTGGTAGGCTTGTGGGGAGAGGTATTTTTTGAGGAGGGTATTGGCGGAATGGAGGCGGGCGAGTTTTTCCTGGCGGGTGGCGGGAGCGGAGAAGGCGGTGGCTTTGGTGAGGGGGCGGAGGAGGGTGTAGATGGCGGCGATGAAGGCGGATTGGTCGCCGGCTTCGGCGGCGGCGATGGCGCGGAGCTGTAGGAGTTCTGGGTTTGCGATGCCGGTTTCGAGGGTGCGATTGAGGATCGTGAGGGCTTTGCGGGCGGCGGCGATTTTTTCTTCCTGGGACCATGAAGGATCGGGGTGTGAGAGCCAGGCGCGGGCGCGGAGGACGCTCGCCAGGGCGAAGAGGATGTTTCGCGGGGGGATGGTGGATTCGAGGGTGGCGTCGTTTTCTCGGAGGTGGGCCCAGTTATTGCGGGTGCTTTGGTAGATGGATTCAAGGAAGGTGCGTTGGTCCGGGGTGATGTTTTGGGCGAGGCGGCGGAAGGGTTGTTCGAGGTCGAGTCCCGGGGGCGGGGGGGCATCGGGCGGTTGATGAGGGAAGAGGGCGGGATGGGTGGAATCGAAGGGGGTTTTGCGGAAGGCGGCGTAGGCGGCGTAGAAGCGTGCCTCGGGGTGTTCGGGATGGGTTTCGAGGAAGCGGAGGAAGGGGGGCAAGGCTTCGGCGAATTTTTCGTTCATGAGGAGCAGAGTGGCGTCGACGAGGAGGGCCTGCGGGGGATTTGAGGTGGCGAGGGATTGGGAGAGGGCGAGGTGGCGGTCGGAAGTTTTTTGCCATTCTTTTTGTTTCCATGCGAGGCGTCCGGTGTTCCATCGGGGGTCTTGGGCGAGGGTATTGAGGAGGGCGGTCTCGTCTTGGAGGTAGGCATCGTAGGGGTTCCAGAGGGCGGAGTTTTGGTTTGAGAGGGCGCGGGTGCTGCGGTTGATGAGTCTGGGGGAGCGGGTGGCCATGAGGTTTTGGTCATCGGTGGAGGGGGGAGCCTCCGCGGCGAAGGCGCGTGCTTGGGGGGTATCCATGAGGAGGGCGGCGGCGGCGTCTTCGATGTAGTGGACGCCGGTCCAATGGGTGTGATGGAGGAGGGAGCCCTGGTCGTTGGCGAGTTCGAGGAAGGAGTGTGGGGGGTGGAGTTTTTGGGGGGAGGAGAGCACGTAGATATTGGAATCGACTTGGTAGATTTGGACGAAGGGGAAGACATCGAGGGCGGTGGCGACGAGGGAGCGGGCGAGGGGTTCATCGACGAAGTCGGTGCCCATCCATTGGAGGAACACGCCTTGGGGGGTGAGGTGTGAGCGGACTTCATTGAAGAACTCGCGGGTGTAGAGGTGTGAGGCGCCGGCGGTCCAGGGGTGGGAGGGTTGGGAGATGATGATGTCCCATTTTTTGTTGGTGAGTGAGAGGGCGCCGCGGGCGTCGTTGAGGGTGATGTTGAGGCGTGGGTCGTTGAGGGGGTTGTAGCGTCGTTTTGGGGCGAGGGAATGGTTGGCGGCGATGACTTCTTCTTCGAGTTCGATGACATCGATGGTGGAGACGCTGGGGGGGATCCCTTCGATGAGGGAGCCGCCGCCGAAGCCGATGACGAGGGCGGACTGGGCCTGGGGACGGGCGAGGGAGGGGAGGAGGCCGAGCCATCGGGCGACGGTATTATCGGTGCCGGTGCTCCCGGAGTGGGCGATCGTGGCTTCGGGGAGGCCATTGGTGCGGAGGAATGATTGGCCGAGGTTTTCCACGACGGCGACCGTGGCGGAGCGGCCGACGGAGTAGAAGGTGAGATCGCCGCGGGTTTCCTTGAGTGTTCTGCCGGCGAAGAGAGAGGCGCGGATGAGTTCGGAGGGGGGTTTGGGTTGGAAGAGGAGGGCGAAGGCGGCGGTGGCGGCGGCGGCGGGGATGAGGAGGGCGGGGCGACGGGTGAGGGTGAAGAGCGTGAGGGAGGCGAGCGCGAGGTTCAGGGTGATGAGGAGGCGTGTGAGGCCTTCGAATCCGAGGGCGGGGAGGAGGACGAAGCCGGCGCCGGCGGCGCCGAGGATCGCGCCGATGGTATTCCAGGCGTAGACGCGGGCGGAGACTTGGGCGGTATGTTTGGGGAGCGGGGTGAGGATGCGGACGGCGAAGGGGAAAGTGGCGCCGATGCAGGTGGTGGCGGGGAGGAGAGTGAGGATGGAGGCGAGGGCGTTGACGTGGAGGGTATTCCAGCCGGCGAGGATTGCTTGGAGGCTCCATGCGGGGAGGTGATTGATGAGGGAGAAGGCGAGGAGGGAGCCGAGGGCGATGCCGACTTGGGAGATGGCGAGGCCGATGGCGGCTTTGCGTGGTGAAGTGGCGAGGCGTGAGGCGATGAGGGAGCCGAGGGCGATGCCGGCGAGGAAGCCGGCGAGCATGGTGGCGAAGGCTTCGAGGGATCCGCCGACGATTTGGGAGAGGAGGCGAGTCCAGAGGACCTCGTATGCGAAGGAGGCGGCACCGGAGAGGAGCATGAGGGGGAGGATGAGTTGGGTGAGGCGGAGGTTGCTTGCGGGAGGTTTTGTTTGGGAAATTTCGGGCTTGGCGTTGCCTTCGCTGGGGGGGGGAGAAGAAGGAGAAGAAGGAGAAGAAGAAGGAGAATTTAGGGGGAGGCGCATTTGGTTGGCGACGGCGAGGCCGAGGAGGCCGGCGATGATATTGACGGCGATGCCGGTGGTGGCGGTGAGTTGGAGGCCGAGGGCGGGGACGAGGGTGAAGGCGGCGAGGAGGGTGCCGGCGATGGCGCCGAGGGTATTGATGCCGTAGAGGAGGCCGATGCGGTTGCCGATTTGTTTGGAGGAATGGACGACGCCTTTGGCGAGGAGAGGGAGGGTGGCGCCCATGAAGGCGGTGGGGATGGTGAGGATGAGGAAGCCGGCGGCGAGGTAGAAGAGGGCTTTACCGGGGCCGGCGGCGTCGGGGAGTTCGGGGAGGTTTCCGAGGAGGGAGATTTGGAGGGAGCGGAGGAGATTGAGGGCGGTGGGGACGAGGGCGGCGGAGGCGGCGATGGCGAGTTCGAGGAGGGCGTATGTGCGGACGGGGTGTTTGAGTTTGGGGAGGAGAGGTCGGATGGCGGCGGCGCCGATGGCGAGGCCGCCCATGTAGGCGACGAGGACGGTGACGACGGCGAGTTCGGAGGTGCCGAAGGCGATGGAGAAGTATCGCATCCAGACCGTTTGGTAGAGGAGGGCGGCGAGGCCGGAGAGGAAGAAGCAGGTGAGGACGATGGCGAAGGCGCGGGTGTCCTTTTGGGGGTGTGTGGGTGGAGAGGGCACGGGGGGAGTATTGTAACCACTAATTTACACTCATCGGCACTAATCTTTTTTGTGGGAGGAACGATGGGGGGTGGAGGGGAGGCGGGGAGTCGAGGGTATTTTTTGAATAATGAATACTGACGAAGCGGCCCCGGTTCGCCCTTCGGGCAACCTTCGGCTGTCTATCTCGTTTCACTCGATTGAACAAGGAATGTTGAATGATGAAGTTATGGGGGGAGAAAGGGTGCAGGTGCAACCGTGCGCCCTCGGCGAGGGCGCGCTACCGGCTTCGCCAAATGGAGGTGGCGCGCGATTGAGGGGAGGATTTGGTTAGGAAGACTGGAGGTTGAGGCGGTCGTGGTGGCGGCCGACGCGGGAGATGAACCAGGCCCATGTGGCGCCTGGTTTGCCGTTTTCGAGGAGGAAGTGTGGGCAGTTTTTATTGGGGGGTTTGTAACCTTTGCGTGGCCAATGGTAGTGGGGGACGACGCGGGAGAGGGGGATATCGTGGGTGTGCATGAGGTGGGCGGTGAGTTTGGCGGTGCGGTCGAGGGTGCGGGCGAGGTCATTGCCGCGGTGTTCGCACATTTCGATACCGATGGAGGATTTGTTACCGGGGCCGCCGATATCGGCGTGGTGGCCTTGTTCGTTGGTGGGGGTGTGTTGGATGGCGACGTCCTCCTGGACGGTGAAGTGCCAGCCGAGGTATCCGACGAGGCCGCCGCGGAGGGCGCCGCGGTTGAGGGCCTTGGCGTGGTCCCAGGCGTCGCCGGAGTAGTTTTGGGTGGAGTGGATGGTGATGTGGGTGGGTTTCATCGATTTGGCGCGACGGCGGGAGTATCGGCCTTTGGGAATGAAGGAGCGTTTCAGGTTGATATCCGAGTAGAGTTTTTTGGCGGAGGTGGGTGAATTGGGGACGGGGCCGAGTTTGGCTTCCCAGGCGTTTGCTTTGGCGGATTTGCCTTTAAGGACGGAGCCGAGTCCACCGGTGGAGGAAGTGGTCTCGCAGGCGGCGGCGAGCAGGAGGGTGAGGAGCAGTGTCGTGATTGCCGCGGAGGCGGCAAAGGATTTGGGTGACATGGCCAGCGTGGATCGAACAGGTGTGGGGGTAAGATAGCATTGAAATTAAGAAAGACGAACTATCCGATGGGGTGGATGGCGGGGGGTGTTGTGGGAGAGAGGGTTGTTCCGTTATCCCGTTGGCCCGTTATCCCGTTATCCCGTTGGCCCGTTATCCCGTTATCCCGTTATCCCGTTATCGCGTTATCGCGTTATCGCGTTATCGCGTTGGCCCGTTGGCCCGTTGGCCCGTTGGCCCGTTGGGCGGTGGGGCATCGATTGGGAGAGGGGATCGCCCAGACGGTGCTGGGCTCCTACAGGGATCGAGGGAGAGGGGGGTTCAGCGCCGTCTGCGGCGGCGGAGGAAGAGGGAGGCGGCGAGGAAGATGAGGGTGGGGGCGGCGGGTTCGGGGATGATGCCGGTGAGCTGGAGGATGCCATTGGGGGCGAATTGGAGCATGGCATTGGTGCCATCGATGCCGGTGACGATGAGGGTTTCGAACTGGGTGGGATCGGGTCCGTTGTAATCGATGAGGTCGAAGACATCGGAGAGCATGGGGCTGTAGGTGCCGCCGCTGGTGTTGGTCACCATGACGGTGAGGGTGGAGTTCGGGGCGATGGTGAGCTGGCCGCCCCCGAGGAGATCGACGGTGTCGTAATCGACGCCGGCGGTGGTGGCGCCGCGGAGGTCGAGTTTGAAGACGGTATCGCCGAGGAGATCGAGGTCGCCGGTGATATCGAGTTCTCCGATGGGGTCGGGAGTGTCGTCGCCGTCGAAGACGTCGATGGTACCGCCGCTGTCGAGGGAGATATCGACGTTGAGGATTTCCGCGCCGCCGTCGTCGTCGCCACCGGCGAGGGTGCGGCCGACGGAGATGCTGGGGTCGACGGCGATGGCGGTGCCGCCGCTGGGGAGGACGATCTGGGAGTTTACGACCTGGCCGGCGCCTTGGACGATGAGGTCCTGGCCGACGCGGAGTTGGCCGTTGCCGACGAAGAGTTCGTTGTTTCCGCTGCTGCGGATATTGACGGAGCCGTTGATGGTGGCGAGGCCGCCGGTGTTGACGAGATTGGGGGCGCTGCCGATGGAGCCATTGGCGGCGGCGGTGATATCGCCGTTGACGATATTGAGAACGACATCGCCATCGGAGGTACCGAGGAGGAAGGCGTTGAACTGGCTACCGACGACGCCGATGTTGAGGGAGGAGACGGCGCCGGTGGACTTGGTGACGCCGAGGATATCGAAGTCATCGGCGGTGCCGCCGGTGTCATCGAGGGTGCCCTGGGTGCCGTTGAGGTTAATTTGGGCGCGGACGACGGAGGCGCTTTGTTCATCGAGGCGGAGGATACTGTCTTGGGTGATGCGGGTATCGGCGAGGTTGTAGGTGACGACGGGGTTGCCGGCGTTTTGGTCGTTGATGCGGGCGGTGGCG
>JBCCIR010000235.1:0-5843 GCA_039028175.1 Verrucomicrobiota bacterium | reverse complement strand
TTTGTTTTCTTTTTCTTCTTCTTTGGGGCGGGGGGTGAGGGGGTTTCGGCGTCGACGGATTCGAGGTAGTCGAGGAGTTGTTTTTGGAGGAGGTCGGCGGTTTCGGGGTGGGCATCCGCAATGTTGTTACCTTCTTCAACGGGATTGGGATCGACTTGGTAGAGTTCGCGGGAAGCGACGGTGCCGTCGGTGTTCCAGACGACGCGGAGTTTGTGGTCGTCCTTGCGAATGGCGGATTCTTTTTTACCGGGGCGATGGAAGAAGAGGGCCTCCTGCGGGCGCTTGAGATCGTGTTTGTCGAGATAGAGTAGCACCTTCTTGAAGCTGACACCGTCGATCTCGTCACCGAGGTCTTCGGTGCCGCCGGCGAGGTCGTAGAAGGTGGGGAGGAAGTCGTATCCAGCGACGGGGGTTCGGGAGATGGAGCCGGGCTGGATGCCGGGGCCTCGTGCGAAGAAGGGGACGCGGATGCCGCCTTCGTAGAGGCTGTGCTTGGCGCCGGTGAGCGGGGTGTTGGTGGCGGGGCGGGAAGTGTCGCCACCGGGGACCGTGCCGCGGCCGCCGTTGTCGGTCGTGAAGAAGACGTAGGTATTGTCGGCGAGGTCGAGTTCATCGAGCGTGTCGAGGAGTTGCCCGACGCCGTCGTCGAGTTCTTCAAGCATGGCAGCCCAGGCTTCGGAGTAACCGCGATCGGGTGTGCCTTTTTTCTCGTATTTTTCGAGCGTTTTTTCTTCGCAGACCACCGAGAGGTGTTGGGCGTAGTAGCTGGCCTGGACGTAGAAGGGTTTGTCGGCTTTGGCTTGTTCGCGGATGAACTCAATGGCCGAGGCGGTCATGGAGGGGGTGCGTTTCGGGTCTTTGTTATCGATGAAATATGGGGGACCGTCTTCGTGACCGCCTTTGACGCCGAGGGTTGAGGGCATGCCGCCGGTGTTGTTGCCGGTGAGACCGTCGCTGGCGTCGTATCCGCATTCTTCCGGGGTGGAGATCATCTGTTCGCCCCATTTGCCGAAGTGGGCGCATTGGTAATCGGGGTCGGCCATTTTGAGGGCTTTGGGGATCGTCATGTGATCGGCGGGGACCCAAGAGGGGCTTTTGAATTCTGTTCCGGAGCGGGCGGCGGTGGTGCCGCAGAGGATGCTGCGGCGGGTGGGGGTGCAGAGGGGGGCGGGCGAGTATCCGCTGGTGAAGCGGACGCCTTCTTCCATGATGCGCGCCATGTGTGGGGTTTCGAGGTAGTTGGATTTGGCGTCGGGGAGCACGGCGGGGTCCATGGAGGCGGAGAGTTGGGACCAGCCGTGGTCGTCGGTGAGGATGAGTAGTATGTTTGGATTCTCTGCGGAGTAGGAATACTCACGCGGAGCCGCGGAGACGCAGAGGATGACTAGCAGGAGATAGAGTTTTTTCATTGGATTCAGGGTAGGGAGGAAACGGGGGGGATGGGGGAATCTTTTCGGGGGGAGAGAATAAATTGGGGGGCGGTGTGTTTGGGGAAGGGAACTCGTTTTGTGGAGAGTTCTTGGCCGCGCGGGAGCGCAGCCCTCCAAGAAGGGTGTGGCGGGGGAGTGAGATAGGGTAGAGAGGTGTAGGCTGAACCGCTATTTTTTGCGGGGGGGGCGGGGGCCGGTGCTGCGGGCGGGGCCGCGGCGGTTGTGATCTTTGATGTTCACGGGTTCGGCGCGGAAGTTTCGGGGGATGACGGGCCATGCTTCGGTGAGGAAGTAAGCGTAGGTGCCCTCGGGGAATTGTGGGGTGACGGTGAAGCGACCGTTGCACTCGTCGAGATCGCCGACTCCTTCGACGTATTCGTAGTCTTGGGTGAAGGCGCCGTCGTATTTTCCGCCGGGGCCGTCGTCGCCGCCGGGTCGGTTGCCTTTTTTGAGTTGGTAGCTGGAGTGGAGTTCGACGATATCGGAGTCGGGGTCTTTGGGGTCTTTGTATCCGTAGAGCGCGTAGATGGGGTAACCGTCCGCGGCCCATCCGACGAGGGGTGAGTGTTTGTCTTTTGAGAATTCAAGTTCATCGAGGAGACCGGTGGGAAGTCCGTGGTAGTGGTAGGCGCCGTTGGGTTGGACGTGGCCGTAATTGGCGTCGAGACCGAGGGGGACCGCGCCGCCGAGGGCTTCGTAGTTCCAGCCGGAGTTGCGATCGCCCATCCAGAATTCGGCGGTGCCGGGCTCGAAGAAGATGCCGTTGATGGCAAAGCCGAAGGGAATATTTGGGGGGCCGGGCTGGTCGTTGCGATTTACCGACGTGATTTCGTTTGCGGGTTCGGGCTCGGCATTGATGTCGACGTTGTAGTCTTGGGTGGAGATGGAATTGGGGTTGGACCGATTGGGAAACTTGCCGATTTTGTGGTTGGGCATGCCATTGGAGGCGATGTGTCGTTCTTCATCTTCGAATTCGATGGATACCACGGGTTTATCGGGTGGATTGGTATCGGCGGGTATGAGGCGCAGGGGGTGGGATTCAGTGGCGGTGTGGACGCGACCGCCGGCGCCGCCACCGCCGCCCGGGCGTTGGGCGTATGAGGGGGCGACCAGGCAGACTATGAGGGCGAGGGTGCAGATGGTATGAGTGGGCATCTCGGTGTGGGTGGGTAGGGACTTGTATTCAGATATTACAGGCAATGGAACCCCCGGGGGCGGGAATGGGTGCGGAGGGAGGCAAAAAAGGCAGGCGCGTCCGGAGGCCACGCCCTACCGTACGTCATGGGTAGGGGTCACTTTAGTTTATCGAGGGGGCGGGCGGGTTTGATGGATTGGTCGAGCTCTTTGGCGGTTTTTTTGTATGAGGAGTCGGTTTTGGGGATGCCGGTGGCGAAGGATTTGGGGAGGGCGGCGGCGAGTTTTTCTTTGATGGGTTCCCACTCGGGGTTCATTTGGTTGATGAGATTGGTGAACTCCATGGGGTCGGTTTCGAGGTCGTAGAATTCTTCCACGCCGTCGCTGTATCGGATGTAGTGAAAGCGCTCGTCGATGGCGGTGGCGGAGCCTTCACCGGTGACGGTGACGCTGGGGTAGTCCCAGGGTTGTTGCGGATCGTTCAGGAGGGGTGAGAAGTCGCGTCCTTCGAGGGTGGGTTTCTCGGGGATATCGCAGAGTTCGATGAGCGTGGGAAAGAGGTCGATGAGATTGACGGGGCGCAGGCAGTCTTGTTGGCCGGTCATCTCGGGGAGGCGGACGATGAGAGGGACGCGTGTGCTTTCATTCCACGCGGTGCCTTTGCGGTATTTCATTTTCTCGCCGAGATGCCAGCCGTGATCGCCCCAGATCACGACAATTGTGTTGTCCTTGTATGGGCTTTGTTCGAGGGCATCGAAGATGACGCCAAGGCAGGCATCGGCGTAGCTGCAAGCCGCGGCGTAGGCGCGGGCGGCTTCGTCGATGAGGTCGTTTTCCTTGAGCCAAAGGTAGTCGGTCGAGAAGCTGTGTTTGGGTTTGCCGGTTTTGGGCGAGAGGATGTCGTCGAGGTCGTCTTCGCGAATTTCGTTCGCTTTGAAGGTTTTGGGATCGTAGAGGTCGAAGAATTCCTGGGGGGCGTAGAAGGGGAGGTGGGGGCGGGAGATGCCGACGGCCATGAAGAAGGGGTTGTCGTGGGATTCCTGGAGTTGGGCGGCGGCCCATTGGGCGGTTTGATAGTCTCTTGTTTCCTCGATTCCATCTCGGGTGGGGCCCCAGGCGAACTCTGTGCCGAAGTCGCCGGTGTGATCGGATGGGGGAGCGGGTTTTCCGTTGATGAGGTTTTTGTTTCGGGAGGTGACCTTCGTGGGATCGACGGGGCTACCGCCCTGGGTATTCTCCCAGTGATCGAAGGCCCAGTGCCCAAAATCGGAGCCATTTTCGTTGGCGTGTTTGTGGAATATTTTTCCTCGGGAGAGGGAGTGGTAACCGTGCTTGGAGAAGTATTCGGGGAGAGTGGCGTTTTCCTGGATGATGGTTGAGTCGAGCATGTTTTGGGAATTGCCGTAGACGCCGGTGGTGCTGGGCCAGAAACCGGAGAGGAGGGCGGAGCGGGAGATGCAGCAGACGGGTCCGGGGCAGCGGGCGTTTTGGAAGACGACGGCGCCTTTGGCGGCGAAGTCGTCGAGGTGCGGGGTTTTGGTTTGGGGATGGCCGTCGAAGACGCCGACCCAGTCGTTGAGATCATCGATGGAGATGAAGAGGACGTTGGGTTTGGGGGTGGCGTGGAGGGAGGCGGTTAGGAGGAGGGAGAGGGTTAGGGTGGGGAGGGACCGTATCGGGTTTAGGATTGAACAGAGAATAGTGAACACGGAATTATGAATGATGAAGTTTTGAGTCCTCGCTTCGCTGCGGCGGACGAGCGGGCCGCTCGTCCCTACCGGGGAGGCAGAGGGTTGTTGTTTCCATCATTTCCGATGATGGCCTGGATTTCAACCTTGGATGGGTGGGGTCAGGGGAGAGACTCGGGGGCGGGGTCGGGGTGGGGTGGTTTGTCGGCGGGGGGAGGGGTGGATTCGGAGCTGAGCCAGGGAATGATGAGGAGGGCGATTTGGAAGGCCGCGAAGGCGAGGAGGGCGGTGGGGAAACCGAGTTGGGATTCGACCCATCCGGCGGAGCTGCTGCCGATGAGGATGGAGAGGTTGAGGAGGGCCATGAAAGCGGTGAATTGGGTAGCGGCGACTTGTTTGTCGCAAAGGCTCATGAACCAGGCGAAGAGCGCGACGGAGAAAGCGCCTTGAAGGGCGGTGTCGATGGTGGTGAGGGTGTAGACGAGGGGGTGGTTGTGCCAATGGTTTTGGAGGGCGAACCAAAGGAGCCACATGGAGCCGTAGGCGGCGGTGCTGAGCATGACCATGTTGCGTCCGCCGAGCTTGTCGGAGAGCCAACCGCCGGCAATGCATCCGGCGAGTCCGGCCCAAACGGCCACGCCTTCGAGGCCGAGGTAGCTTTCTTTGGTCCAACCGACGGTGTTCTGGAGGTAGGCGGCGCCGACCACGGCGAGGGCGGCGGCTCCGATATTGGCGCAGATGGCGAGGACGGCGCCGGCGAGGGCGTTTCGATTGGCGAAGGCTTTGAGAAGGCGGCGGAAGAGATCGGTGAAGCGGAGGTTTTGTGTGTGGGGGTGTGGCTTGCGAGGGGGGGCGTTTTTCGGAAGAAGTTTTGGGAAGCGTTGGTCTTGAGGGCGTTCGATGGCGAACAAGGGGACAAGGAAGAGGAGGGCGAGGAGGACAATTTGGATGGAGAGGGCCACCGTCATGTTCGTGGCGAAGAGGATGCGGCCGATGATGAATCCGCCGAAGAAGCGGCCGACGTAGGCGCAGCCGAACATGAGGCCGTTGGCTTTTCCGCGTTCGTTGGGGGGGATGATATCGATGGCGAGGGCATCGGTGGACACGTCCTGGAGGGCGGCGAAGACATTGTGGGCGAAGACGAGCCAGATGAGGAGGGTGAGGGATTGTTTTTCGGTATCGATGCCGAGCATGGCGGCGATGGTGAGGAGCATGCCGATTTGGGCGAAGAGGATCCATGGCCGGCGTCGGCCGAGGGGGGAGGACACGAAGCGGTCGAGGATGGGGCCGAAGAGGAACTTGAAGGTCCATGGGAGGGCGAGCACGGCGATCATTTGGCCGACGGCGGCGGTATCGGTACCTTGATCGATGAGGTATGTTTTGAGGGCGGAGGTGACGAAGCCGAAGGGGATGCCTTGCGCGAGATACATGGCGCAGACGGTCGCGAGGCGGAGGGGGCGGCTTTGCTGGAGGACGAGGCGCATCTTTTTCGGGGCCCTGATGGTGAGGGAATGAGGATCGGGCGGCGATCCTCATGATGGATAGCGCGTGATGGGGGTGTATAAATCCGCGGCGGCGAACGAGTTAGAGC
>JBCCIR010000234.1:0-5892 GCA_039028175.1 Verrucomicrobiota bacterium | reverse complement strand
GCTTTTTCGCGTCCGCCGTCGTAGGTGCCGAAGGGGCCGTAGACGTTGTGGAAGCGTGCGACGCGGGTGCGCAGGCCGAAGTCTTCGCGGAAGTGTCGGCACATGCGTTCGCTGAAGAGTTTTTCCCAGCCGTAACCGTCTTCGGGCATAGCGGGGTAGGCGTCGGCTTCCTTGAGACCGGGATTATCGGTTTCGTTTTGTTTGTCGCCGTTGTAGACGCAGGCGGAGGAGGCGTAGAAGAAGTTTTTTGAGCCGGCGTCTTTGGCGGCCATGAGGAGGTGGGTATTGATGAGCACGCTGAGCATGCAGAGCGCTTTATTGTTTTCGATGAAGCCCATGCCTCCCATATCGGCGGCGAGGTTGTAGATGGTATCGGCGCCATCGGTGGCCTTGACGCAATTGTCCTTGTCGCAGAGATCGAGGACGAGGTTTTCGACGGAGTCATGGACTTGATACCATTGGTCGAGCGGTTTGATATCGACGGAGCGGACATTGGGGTATCCGTTATCGAGGAGGAATTGGATGAGGTGGCCGCCGATGAAGCCGCCTCCGCCGCCGACGAGGATGAGGTCTTCTTTGTTGCTCATGGTAAAAGTGGATGGATGCGGATGAGTGAGGATCAGCGATGAGGGCGGAAAGTCAACGTCGTGGTCATTTGCCGGGTGGGCAGCAGAGTTGTTTTGAGATGAGGAAGAGGAAGCGGGGGACGATATGGGAGTATCGGTTCCAGAGACGTTTGGGTTCTTTGACGAGGCGGTAGAGCCATTCGAGGCCGGCCTTTTGGATCCATGGGGGGGCTTGGTCGAGGAGGCCGGCGTGGAAATCGAAGGCGGCGCCGACGCCGATCATGACGGTGGTTGCGAGGTTGTCGAGGTGTGCGGCCATGAAGCGTTCCTGTTTGGGTGTGCTTAGGCCGATCCAGACGATGTCGGGTTCGGCGTCGCGGATTTGTTTGGCGAGGGTGTTTTCTTCGTCGTCGGTGAGGGGGCGAAAGGGGGGGCAGTAGATGCCGGCGACGATGGCATTGGGGAAGTGTTGGAGGAGGCGTGATTTGAGTTGTTCGGCGACGCCTTCTTTACCTCCGTAGAAGAAATGGCGAATGGGTATGTCATTGGAGGCTTTGAAGATTTCCCACATGAGGTCGGGGCCGTAGACGCGGGCCATGTGTGATTTGCCGTATTGGGCGCGGCCGACCCAGACGAGGGGGACGCCATCGGGGGTGCAGAGGAAGGCGTTGTTGAGGATGTCGCGGAATTCGGGGTCGTCCTGGGCTTCGATGATGCCGTGGACGCCGGTGACGCAGACGTATCCTTTTTGGCGGTTGGCGACGGCGTCGAGGACGGCTTGTGTGGCGGAGGGGAGGTTGAGGACGGAGACGCCGACGGAGAGGACGTCGATTTTGTCGGGTGGCATGATGGGAAAGGATGAAATAGGGCTAGATTCGCGGGAAAATGGGGGAAAAGGGGGGTGAATGGGTGGCGAAATATGAAAACGGCGCTATTATTGAAATTATTCTGCCTATAGTAATATAGAAACATAGAATACTGGGTGGGATGGTGACAGGGAAATCATGAATTTTTGTTAAATTTTCGGGATGGCATCCGATAGCTGGATAGGATTTGGTGTCGGGGCACGTGGGGCGAGGTTAGATATCATTCAAAGCGAAAGACGATGAGTATAGCGATTGTAACGGGGGCTGGTGGCTTGATTGGATCGGAATCGGCGAAGCGGTTTCACGCGGAGGGTTTGGAGGTGGTGGGGATCGACAACGACATGCGGGCGCGTTTTTTTGGGGAGGAGGCGTCGACGGCGGGGAAGCGTCAGGAGTTGGAGCAGTTGTTATCGGGATATCGGCACGAGAGTATTGATATTCGTGACGGGGAGGCGATTGAGGGTTTGTTCAAGGGGATGGGGAGTGAGATTGCGGTGGTGGTGCATACGGCGGCGCAGCCGTCGCATGATTGGGCGGCGCGGGAGCCGTTGACGGATTTCGGGGTGAACGCGGTGGGGACGATTAATTTGCTGGAGGCGACGCGGTTGCATTGTCCGGAGGCGGCGTTTGTCTTTACGAGCACGAACAAGGTGTATGGGGACACGCCGAATTCGCTTCCGTTGAAGGAATTGGAGAAGCGTTGGGAGATTGACGAGAATCATCCCTACACGGATGGAATTGACGAGTTGATGTCGATCGATCAGACGAAGCACAGTGTTTTTGGGGCGAGCAAGGTGGCGGCGGATGTGATGGTGCAGGAGTATGGGCGTTATTTCGGGATGAAGACGGTATGTTTTCGCGGGGGATGTTTGACGGGGCCGTCGCATGCGGGGGCGGAGTTGCATGGATTTTTGTCGTATTTGATGAAGTGCACGGCTCAGGGCAAGCCGTACAAGGTATTTGGATACAAGGGCAAGCAGGTGCGGGACAACATTCACAGTGCGGATTTGGTGAGTGCCTTTTGGGAGTTTTTCAAGGCGCCGCGAGAGGGTGAGGTGTATAACATTGGGGGGAGCCGGCATTCGCATTGTTCGATGTTGGAGGCGATTGATATGTGCGAGGAGATTTCGGGGCGAGAGTTGGAGTGGGAGTACGTGGAGGACAACCGGATTGGGGATCATATCTGGTGGGTGAGTGATGTGCGGAAGTTTCAGGCGCACTATCCGGGGTGGGCGTTCGAGTATGATTTGCGGGGGATTTTGGAGGAGATTCACGGGGTAGCGGCGATGGCCTGAGTTTGGGGCTTGGGGTGTCGGTATTGGTGAGTGGGGATTGGGGTGGCTTTGGCTGGTGTGGGGGGAGCGGGTTGGTGTAGAGGTGTGGCGGTGCTGAGATGAGATACTTGGTATTGGCGATATTTTTGCTGGGCATCCTGGTGACGGGTATGCTTGGGACGGGGACGGCGATGTTGTTTGCCTGGCCGGGGTATTTCCTGGTGGGTTTGGCGGCGGTGGCGGGGGTATTTGCGTGGCGTCGCGGGGGCGGGCCGCGGGCGAATGATTTGTGTTTGTTGACGGCGGTATTGCTGGTGGGATACCTGGTGGCCAGAGCGCTGACTTCGCCGGTGTCGTATTTGGCGCGGGAAGATTTGTTGTTGGTGTTGTTTTGTTTGGTGATTTACGTGGGGGTGGCGTTGCACTTCACGCGCACGGGTGAGCGGATGGCGATCGTGTGGGTATTGGTGTTATTGGCGATGGTGAATTTTGCGATCGGGCTCTATCATTTTTCCGGGCACCCGGAGTTTTGGATCGTGCCGGGGTATCAGCGGTCTTATCCGGCGGGCCGGGTGGGGGGTGTGTTCAACAATCCGAATCACATGGGGGCGTTCATGTGTTTCGTGACGTTGATGGTTTTGGCGATCGTGTTTTTTGCCCGGAATAGAGTGACGACGAAAATGTTACTTTTGTTTGTGGCGGGGATGGCCTTGCTGGGATTGGTGATGACGGTGAGTCGGGGGTCGTATATTGGAATTGCGACCGGTGGGGTGTTGTTGGGGATTTTGTTTTTGTGGATATTGTGGCTTGGGCAGCGGAAATTGTTTTTCCGATTGGTGCCGGTGGTGGGGGTATTAGGGGTGGTTGCTTTGGCGGGGGTGATTTATCTGGCGAGCACATTTTTGCCACAGCGGGCGGGAGCGGCGGAGATGTTTGTGGACGGGGGACGGATGAGTTTTTGGAAGACGGCGATCAGTCAGTTTGGATTGAGTCCCGTGGTGGGGACCGGGGGGCGGACGTATTACTATTATTCGCGTCAATTGCGGGCGCCGGAGATGGAGTATCACCTCTTGGAGATTGGGCATACTCACAACGACTATTTGGAATTGCTGGCGGAGTATGGGGTGATAGGGCTGGGGTTATTGATATTGTTTTTGTTGGTGCATGGGATTCACGGGTTGCGTTATATCCGGTGGTATGGGCGCCAGCGGGAGTCCGGGGGGATTAATATGCCGACGCGGCTGGCGATGGTGATTGGTTCGTTGGCGGCGTTGGTGGGGGGTGTGGCGCATGCGATGGGAGAGTTTCAGGCGCATATTCCGGCGGTGGCGATGATGTATGCGGTGGCGTTGGGGATATTGGCGAATCCGGGATTTAAGGAGGTGGAGTATCGTCCGGCGCGTCTTCCGGGGGTGTCGTTGGTGGCGGGGCTGGGGGCGATGGGGGCGGGCGTATTTTTTGTATATCAATTCTTCTTTATGGGAATTGCGGAGTATCAGCTGGAGAAGGCGATTCGCAATCAGGACGACCGGTTGAACTTGGAGAACACGGTGTATTTCAACAAGGCGAAGGAGCTTGATCCGCGGAATCACCGGATCTATTTCGCGAGTGGAGCGGGTTGGTTGCGTGGGATGCGTGAGGACATGCCGACGGCGTTGAAGGAATCGATGTTGCGGAAGGCGGCGGAGGAGTTTGAGGCATCGCGTCAGTTGTTTCCGCAGGACATTTATGTATTGATGGCGTTGGGGAATTGTTTGGATGGATTGGGGGTGCATGATGCGGCGGAGGAGCGATTTCTGGAGGCTTTGGAGTGGGCGCCGACGTATCAGAGTACGCGGTTGGCATATGCGGTGCATTTGCACCGGATGGGGCGATTTGACGAGGCGAAAGAGGCTTACGAGTTGGCGTTGACGGCGAATCCGTATGTGACGGTGGAGACCTCGCGGGAGGAGATACCGCGGCACATGCAGCGGCTTGAGGAAGATCGGAAGCGTGGGGAGGCGCGGAAGCAGAGTGAGGAGGCGAAGCGGGCGGCCGAGGGGCTGCAGCCGCTGTCGGAGTGAGCGGTTTTTCTTCTCGCTTCGAGTGTTGGGGCTCTTTATTTATTTTACCAGCAGAGTAGAGAGAGCACGGCATGGTAGGAGACAATGGCAAGCTGAGGATATTGAGCGGATCGGCGCACCCTGATCTGGCGAAGAAGATTGTGGAATACATTGGGGTGAGGGGGACGGATGCGACGGTAACGGCGTTTCCGGACGGGGAGACGTTTGTGAAGATCAACGAGAATGTGCGGGGGACGGATTTGTTTATCATTCAGCCGACGTGTCCGCCGGTGAACGAGAATTTGATGGAGTTGTTGATTATGGTGGACGCGGCGCGGCGGGCGAGTGCGGAGCGGATTACGGCGGTGATTCCATTTTTCGGGTATGCGCGGCAGGACCGAAAGGATCAGCCGCGGGTGCCGATTACATCGAAGTTGGTGGCGAATTTGTTGGTGGCGGCGGGGGTGAGTCGTGTGTTGACGATGGATTTGCATGCGGCGCAGATTCAGGGATTTTTTGACATACCGGTGGATCATCTTTTTGCGGCGCCGGTGATATTGAATTACATCAAGACATTGAATTTGGGTGACGCGGCTGATTTGGTGGTGGTATCGCCGGATGTGGGGGGGTTAAAGATGTCGGATGCGTATGCGCGGGCCTTGGGGGCGGAGTTGGCTATTGTGGCGAAGCGGCGTTTGAGTGCGACGAAGGTGGAGGCATTGAATGTGATCGGGGAGGTGGAGGGGAAGAATGTGTTATTGGTGGATGACATGACGGAGACGGCGGGAACCTTGACGGCGGCGGCGACGATTTTGAAGGATCGGGGCGCGAAATCGATTCGGGCGGGGGTTTCGCACGGGGTGATCAGTGATTTGGGGAGGGAGCGGATTGCGAAGTCGGACATTGAGGAATTGATCGCCACGGATAGCACGCCTCAGGCGCGCGGGGATAATGTGACGGTGATCAGTGTGTGTGAGCTATTGGGGGAGGGAATCCTCCGGATTCATCGTGGGGAGTCGGTGACATCTCTTTTTGACATCTCGCCGCAGCAGTCGTAGGGTGCTCGCCCTTCCGCTCCGGGTTCGAGCCCGGAAGAGCTTCCGGGGCCTTGTGGGGCGGGGGATTGAGAGGGAAAACAGTCATG
>JBCCIR010000233.1:0-5932 GCA_039028175.1 Verrucomicrobiota bacterium | reverse complement strand
TCGATCGTGACCACCGGGAATGTCGGGGCGTATTTTGGTTTGAAGTTGTGGGAGCCGGCCAGACGCACGGCACCGGAGGCACTGATATCCGCGCCGGTGCCTTTGCGAAGCCTGCGTGCGAAATCAGCATCAGCATCCTCTACCGCGATCCATGCCTGGTAGCTCCCTGGGCTGGTGGCCAGCGTCAGAAAGGAGAGGGGCTTGACCGTCTCCATTACGTCCGCGGATAGGTCATCCAGCTGGATGAGTCTGGCGCTGCTGCTGTGGGGGCGCAGAATGATGTTGTTCTGTCGCCTGGGAGCGGAATCGAGCAGGTAGGGCAGGGAGGTATGAATCTGCGCCGGTGTCTGGCTTCTGCGGAACCCTCTACTCTCACCGCTTAGATGGGTGTGGGTCAGGTCAAAGCGATCCGCTCCGACATTGGTAAAGGCGTCTACCATGCGTTTTGCTTCTGCCAGCCTGTCCATCCCTGCCCCCGCCCGTGTTTCTCCTTCGGCACCTATTCTTATCAAAAGTGATAGTGTATAGCAATGAAGGTTGTGGTTAAATGGAAGAAAAGGGGAGGGGCGTGAAACCCCTCCCGAAGCGTTAGCTTTCATCACTGTGGAGGCTGTTGCTCAGGATGAACCGGTAGGCCTCTTCGGCAACCAGGCCGAGCTTGGGCAGATCATCCTTGCCGAAGCTGGTGGTTTCCTTCCAGCTGTCACCTTGTTTGTAGACCCTGGCGATACTGACACTGTAGAAAGGTTGGTCATTTTTGCCCTGGTTTTTCCAAATGGTTGCTTTGACGGCTCCTAATCTGAAAGTCTGTTCGGGTTTGTTTGTCATGTTATTCTCCTTAAGTTAGATGTTTCACCCCGAAGGGTGAGGCCGGGAGTTGCACAAGCCCGCTTGACGGGTCAAGGAGCACACGGGGGCGTAGCCCTGGCGCGGGCACGAACTTGACCCCAAGTCAGCGGGATGTGCTTCCCATGGGACTCAGATTCGGGAGGAGAAACAGCCTAACGGAAAAGGAATAACTGTGACGGAGAGACGAACTTATTAGGCTTTTGCAGGACACCACCCCAAGGTTTCCGCTGGGAGTTAAAGAAGGGTTCTCAGCTATTTGGATCCAGCGCTGGGGAGCGAGGCAGTAAAAGATGGCCGGGGTCGTGGCTATTTGGCGTAGTGGAAGGCCAAAGCCCACCACTACACCAAATAGTAGATTTATTTTTGTTCTTGTCTGTTCACAGGCCAAATTAATCGTGAAATCAGACGGACGAAACTACGCCATTCCTTGAGTTCGTAAGGGGAGTCTCAACGGAATTGTTGTTGCCATTAGCAAATCGGTCTGTGCTGGTGACAAATTCTGGAAAACCGTTTGGGAAGGAAATTGGGGCTTTGAAAATTCGCCTATAGCGATAGGACGAACTGAGGTGCCAAATATCGCCAAAAGCCCCAACGGAAAGTCTGACTTCCATGTCGTCGTTGTCTTCCGTGAAATTTAAATTCAGACGACACCGATTACGTGGTCGCCAAGAATAACTTAAGGTATTACCATGGCGGGCCATCCACGCAGATTCGTCAATTGTGTTATTTCCATATTGGAAATCAATTTTCACATAGAACCAATTCGATGGTGTTTGCGGGGCCGGCACCGTAGCTGGCACCGTAGCTAATAGCTTTAGAGAAAACTCGAAGGGCATCAGTAGTCCGGGGTCGGGATTTGTGGCGTGTTCGGGTGCTAAAATCCAATTGCCAAAGAAGTTTGCGTTCATGTTGTAGGGGGGGGTTAGGGATTAGAGTTACAGTTTGGTCGGTATTTACAAAGTAACTATTCAATATATTTAAAACGAATTGTTTGCCTCGGTGTTAAATCTGTATTTTTATGTAACATAAAGGACATTATGTGACGCTAAATGCTTGCCTTTTAGACGGTGATCTGCTAGTCTTTTTTTATGGCTGATGAAATCGTTCCCGTTCCACAAATTGTTCATGGTCAATTAGTTTTGCCGGGCGGCCAGGCATGGCCAACACTCATCATTGAGGCGGGTGAGGATGCGGCCGAGCGCTATCTTGAGTTCTTCGCGGCCAACATTCGCAACGCCAACACACGGGCGGCCTATCTACGCGCCTGTAATCGCTTCTTTGCCTGGTGTGCGGCGGCCCGGCTTCCGCATCTCGCCGACATCAAGCCGGTGCACGTGGCCTCCTACATTGAGATGTTTGAGGCTTCTCCGCCGACGGTGAAGCAGCATCTGGCGGCGATTCGCATGCTCTTTGATTGGATGGTCATTGGCCAGATCGTGCCATTTAATCCGGCAGCGGCGGTGCGTGGGCCCAGGCATGTGGTCAAAACCGGTAAAACCCCCGCTCTCACGGCCAAGGAGGCCGCAGAATTACTCGAGAGTATCGACACCAGCCATCTCATCGGTCTGCGTGACCGTGCCCTGCTCTCTACTCTGGTTTATAGCTTCGCCCGGGTTAGCGCGGTGGTAAACATGCAGGTCAAAGATTATTTTGCCATGGGGAAGCGCTATTGGTTCCGCCTCCATGAAAAAGGGGGCAAGTATCACGAGGTGCCCGCCCATCACATCGCTGAGGAATGGCTGGATCATTACCTTTCGGTTGCGGGTATTGGCGATGATAAGGATTCACCGCTCTTTCGCACGACCCTTGGTAAGACCAAGCAACTCACAGATCGCCCCATGGCGCGTGAAGATGTTTATCGTATGATCCGCAGGCGAGCCAAGGATGCGCAGTTCGACGCCGCCTTATGCTGCCACACTTTCCGGGCCACCGGCATCACCGTATTTTTGGAAAATGGCGGCTCGCTGGAAAATGCGCAGGCGATCGCGGCCCATGAGTCACCCCGCACCACCAAGCTCTACGACCGCACGGCAGACGCCATCAAGCTCGAGGAGATTGAAAGGGTGCGGTTGTGATCCTAACTTTATTCTACTAACATTATGTAAATTCGCAATCACTTGAAGAAATGGCATATTCGGGAATACGAGGCCGGCCACTACGTAATCAGAATCTCCGGCGACTCAATGGAGCCCGAATACTCCGATGGAGTATCGTCCTCGTGGACGGCCGAAACGCCTATAGCCCAAAGCAGAAGCGGGGGGCCGCCCCTTCCAGTCGCCTCACGGCTTCGCTCTCCGGCTCTGTTCCAATTCGGCAGCCAGCTGGTCGCGATCGGATGCCACCCTCAGATGAACCGCTTTCCAGGAGACCGTCTCGCTGTAAAAAAAGCGGCCAAACCCGCAGAAAGGAGGGCGAGAACGACCTACAGAGCGGTGAAAGTCTCATGCTTTGGAAATCTTCGTGGGCACACTCCTTGTCGACCAGATTTTTGTCTTCCTCGTTCGTAGTTGTCAGTCCCTTGTAGTGAAGGAGTCCCGAGATTGACCCCGAATTCGAATTGGAAAATTTCGTTTTCTTTCGAGCCATGAAAGAGGCGGGAATCATTCGAATCTGCGAGATTCGCTTCCCTGTATGAATGAATTGAGAAAACAGGCTTGGGCCTTCTGCAGATTTCTTATTGTAAAGATTGTAATTATGAAAAATGAAACGATATTCAGAAATCAATAGTCTCGCACATCTCCATGAAACCTACTCGTTCTCTTTCCAGGATCAGCGGAATGTCCCTTGTCGAAATGCTCGTCGTGATCGCCGTTATCGGTGTGATTTCGGCCATCGCTGTTCCAAACATCTCAAGTTTCCGGTCCATCACAGAGCGGTCAAAGGATCGGCGCAACGCTCAACAGTTATGTACGATGTATGCGGCGGGAAAGGCCACCTGGATTGATTTTCGTTTCGACGATGATGTGGCCAAAACCGGTTTCTCAGCCGATGCGGCGGTGATCGTTCAACGGATTGTGGCCGGTCGGACGGTCAGCGCCGGAAATTTTGCCGGAACGTTTATGGGCATCCCCGGGATGAATTCCCAGCAGCAGACCAACGCGCTGAGTTATATCGAATACAGCGACGGGGAATTAAAATACGTTCCTTAGCTATAGCTAGCTAACTAAAAAGATACATTTTACACACCAACCCTGAGCAACTCAGCTTCGCCTGCAGGACGGTTCATGTAGACGACGCGATTTGGGCCGACGAACTTTCAAAACAAGGACTTCCGAAAGCGTGATGGCGATAGCCCCGTGAGTCGTTCGAACGCTCTCCGGAACGCTGTATCCAACCAGTGATCCCACAGATTCGAGATCAAGGTCAGGATTCTGAAGCGCCTTCTTAGCGAGTTCATTCGTGCCCCATCAATAATCTTCCTGAGAGAAGTGCCATGTTCTTTCACCAAGCGCTGGGCCGCTCTCAAACTGTAATTCGCTCTTGCCGCGGCCGATGTGGACGAGAAATCGCCGCTTGCCGCATTGTCAACAACAGCGAGAGCGGAATACGGAAATCAAAGCGACAGATTTGTCTACTCTACTGTGGCCCTTCGCGCTCGCCTGCGTAAGGACACTTCGCGCAAACAATCGAACAATTCGCGACAATCGGACAATCGTTTGATTGCTATTTTCTATCGGAAGACGTAGTGAGCGAAAAATTCTCTCAATCTGGCCTAGCTAGAAGAACAATGTGTGTTTGTGACAGGAATCATCACATGTAGTTATCGATAATACGAAACTTAACCAATCGGTTAAATCGGAATCTGCGGAAGCCTGCGTTTGCTCACTTCGGACGGCAGATGGCCTAGCGGGTATACAGCAAAACAAGATTTGCTGCCGCCAACCTAAGCGGTTTTGTGTTTCCCCGCGATCGGGACGCCAGAATCGCCCCGTCAACCGCAAAGGCCGAGAACTCCGCCAGATCATTTGACCTCTTCCGCGAAAAGCCGTCCGCGACCAACTGCTTAACCAATACACTCTTGATGGCGGCGATCGCATTAAAACATGCGTCGTTTATCGTGCTGCTGGAGGTTCCTATCGTTGCGGCTACTGTCAGGAACGGCAACCCTACAAATCCTTCTGGCTTATCCGATAACTTGGCTATATGAAGCAGGTGCATCTCAATCGCTTGCGCGGCCGTGTCGGTTCTTCCAATACATTCTTGGACATTGGCCAAAGCGCATCTTCCCATCTTCTCTACCGCCGCCGTCAACAGTTGGTCCTTGCCTCCAGGGAAGAAATGATAGAGCGATCCCTTTTTCGCATTGCACGCCTGTAGGATCATGGACAGTGCGACATCACCCCCGCATTGCTCTTTGAGCAGCTCGGAAGCTTGATCAACGAAGTCTTCACTCTTGAGTCGCAACAGGTGAGGTGTCTAATGGGTTCAATCCAGGAATGCCACAATTGGCTGCAAAAGGAAGCGTTGTCAAACGCCAGCCCTCGAATTGTCTTAGAAGAAATTGTGAGGAGGCACTCCGGACAGGTAGTTTGCAAGGAAACCTACCTGCAGGCGCACGGGCCCGCCACCGGAGCTTCGCGCCAGCTCTCCCTCCGGCCATCCCGGATGCGAGGGAGACATTAATGCCTTTGGTTACGGAACAGCCAGGGTATCGAGCAACTTTCCAAGATCATTTTGAATCTTCTGATTCAATGCGATGGCCGGATTTGGCTTGCGATACCCTTGCGTAATGAATAGGCCGGTCTTCTTTTCAGATACAACACTGTCGACTGCTTTGACGAGTTTCTCTGCCTGCACGCTCGCGGGTTTGAAGATGAGAGGGCGCAAAAGACGTAGGAACCAGGGGATACCATCGCCAGCGTCGGTCATCTGACTTTTTGTAGGACCTGGGTCGGCTGACAGAATCAAGATTGATTCTTCGAACAAGGCCTCCTTCATCAGGATGGTAATTGCGGTAACTGCCATCTTTGATTGAGCGTAAGCACCCATCAATCCTCCAATGTTCTGCGGGTTGGTCAGTGTACTAACATCTAGCTTCTTCACGGATTTGACTGCCGAGGAGGAAAAGTTGACGACCACCGAT
>JBCCIR010000232.1:0-5947 GCA_039028175.1 Verrucomicrobiota bacterium | reverse complement strand
GGGGGGGGGCCCAAAAAAAAACCCCCCCTAACCCTTTTCCCGGGCCGGGGGGGGGGGGGGGGGGGCCCGGGGGGGGGGTGCGGGTGCGGAGGTGGTGCCGGGTTAGCGACCGCCGCCTCCGGGGCCGCGTCCGCCTCCTCCTCCGCCGGGGCCTCGACCGCCGCCGCCGAAGACGCCGAAGGGGCCGTCGCGGCGGCCGTCGTTGCGGGGTTGGGGGTTGAGCACGGCTTGTTGGCTTTCGGCGGAGAGTCCGGAGGCGGGCAGCCAGGCGGCGACGGCTTGGCTGTCCTGGCGATTCCATGCTTGGGCGGCGCGGACGGTGGCTTCTTCGCGGAGTTGGGGGTCTTGAATGGTGGTGGCCCAGGCGACGCCGCCTTCGCCGTCTTCGCGGGCGGCGCTGGTGGCGAAGGACGCGACGGCTTGGTCTTTGGCGGGGGAGGCGGCCATGGTGTTGAGATATTCGCTGGCGCCGGTGGGATCTTCGCGGCTCCACTCGCTGAAGGTCGCGCGGATGGCCTGGCTTTGGGCGTCGCCGGCGGGGAGGTTGAGGGACCAGAGGAGCCCTTCCTGGGGATTGCGTTCGGCGAGTTCATCGGCGACTTCGGCGATGGCGCGGACGGCCTGGGGATCGCCGGCGATTCCCGCGGCCCACTCGGCGGCGGCATCGAGGTCGGAGCGGGCGAACTGGCTGGCGACGGTATCGTAGGCGGCGATTTTGGCTTCGCCGTCGGGGAGGTTCGTGATCCAGAGTTTGGCTTCGTCGAGGCCTTTCGTTTGGATTTGTTCCCGGGTAATCAGGTCCATGTATTGGCGCTGTTGGTTTTCGTCTTCGAGGCTGAGGACGTATTGGGCGGCGGCTTCGGGATCGGCTTCGGCGAAGCCGCTCATGATGCCGCGTTCGTAGGCTTGGAGTTCCCAGCCGTCGAGGTCTTCCTGGCCTTGGAGCCAGGCGAGGGCGCCCTGGGGGTCTTCGGTGGCCCATCCGGAGAGGACGGACATGGTGGTGAAGGTGGAGCCTCGGTTATCGGTGATTTCTTCCTGGGTGTAGGCGAGGGCGGCCTCGGGGTCCATGGCGCCCCAGGCGTAGGTGAGGATGCGCATTTGGCCGAAGTCGTCGCGGCCGGGATTGCCTTCGCGCATGGCGCGGACGGCGTCTTCGATGTTATCGGGGGAGATGCTGGCGAGGATTTCCGCAAACATGGCATTTTTGGTGAGGAGATTGGGTTCGCGGATGGCGGCGAGGATGGCGTCGTGCATTTCCGCCTTGGAGAGGAGGCGTTTTCCGGTGGCGGGATCGATCGTGCCGATGCCTGCACCGCTGCCGTTGGCGTTGTCGGAACCGTCTTTGTTGCCGAGGAGGGAATTGCCTTGGTTTTGTTGGATGATATTGCGTTGGATGACATTGGAATCGGCGGAATCGGAGGGGGCCGGGGGGAGGACGTAGTGGCCGACGGCGAAGGCGGCGGCGGCGACGAGGAGCCAAATGAGGTGGATGAGAATGCCTTTCTTCATGGTTATCAGCTAGTTATGGGTAAAACGGGACGAAATCAGGCGATATTCGGGGAATCCGGGCCTGATTATGGGGGATGGAACCCTGAAAGGGAAGCAGGGTTTCGGGGACTTGGCCGGAGATTGGTGGGGGTGGTGGTTGGCTGGATTTCCTTGTAGATACGGGGGAAAACGGGAAATTTGGGCAAGAAAGAGGCGGCACCAGAACAAGTCTGATGCCGCCTAACCCCCTCAACACATAAACAAGTAGTCAGCAGATCGAATTGCTAGGCAGAACAACCTGCGAACTATTGATGTGAGTGATAATAGTTATAAGAGGCATGACAGACAAGATTTTTTTTCAATTATTTTCAAGGGCTGAAAAATCCCGAATTTGGGATAATTTTAAGGTTGTAATGTTAGGTTAATGTTTAAGATATGTGAACTTTTAGACACCGGGGAGCGGGGTTCGGCGGCCTTTAACATGGCGGTAGACGAGGTTTTGCTAGGGCGGTGCGAGGTCCCGTTGTTGCGGGTGTATGGGTGGGAGCGGCCGGCGGTATCGTTCGGTTATTTTCAGGGGTTAGAAGAGTTGCCGGTGGAGGATCGTGGGGGTGGGGTTGATCTGGTGCGTCGTTGGACGGGAGGAGGCGTGGTGCGGCATGGGGAGGACTGGACGTATTCGTTGGTGGTGCCGCGTTTGTATCTGAAAGCGATGGGCGGGCCCGTGGAGGCGTATGCGGCGGTGCACCGGGCGATCGGAGATTTGTTAGGGGAATCGGGGATCGAGGCGCGAGTGATTGAGGGTGAAGCAGGTGATGGGGGGATGGATTGTTTTGCGAGTCCGGTGCGGAGTGATGTGATGGTGGGCGGGGAGAAAGTGGCGGGGGCGGCGCAGCGGCGGACGCGGGCGGGGATGTTGCACCAGGGGAGTATTCAAGGGGTGGCGGTGCCGGCGGAGTTTGGCGAGGGCTTGGCGGGGAAGTTGGGGGGCGAGGTGCGAGTGGTGGCGGGGTTGCCGGAGGGGGTGAGGGAGCAGGCGGTGGATTTGGCGGAGGAGAAGTATGGGGCGCGGGCTTGGTTGGGCGGGGGACGGTGACAACGCGGCCGGATGGGGAATTCCGGCGGGTTGGGAGAAGGGAGACGGCAGAGCTTTTGCTTGAGGGGTGGGGGAAGGGTCGTTAGGGTGACGGGCTTGTTTTTTCTCTCTAGTTGTCTGTTTTGAAGAGTTGGTATGAGATTGCCGTGAACGGGGCGACGCTGCGCGTCGAGGGGGAGGGCGTGGGGCTGAGTTTGCGGGATTTTTTGCGAGGGCGCGGAGTGACCTCGGTGAAGGCGGGGTGCGAAGAGCGGTGCGACGGGGGGTGCACGGTGATTGTGGACGAAGGGGCGTCGGTGGGGGAGGGATCGCGATACCGGGCGATCGCGAGTTGTGAGACCTTGTTGGTGACCTTGGCGGGGAAGCGGGTGTTGACGGCGGAGGGGATTGGCGAGCATGCGGGTGCGCGCGAGGTGCGGGAAGCAATTGTGTCGTCGGGGGCGACCTTGTGCGGGTACTGCGGACCGGGGGTAATGATGACTTTGTTTGAAGCGGTGCATCGGGGGGATTTAAAGAGTCACCGTGATTTGCACGAGCAGCTGGCGGGGAATGTGTGTCGCTGCACGGGGTATCGGTCGATGAAGGCGGCGGGGGTGAAAGCGGTTCGGCGGTATCGAACGGCGGCGGACGGAGTATCGACGGAGAAACCGGCGGGGATGTTTGATCCGTCGGTGAAGAAGGGTGAGGCGACGGGAAGCGGGAACAGCGAAGAGGTGGAGGAACTAGAGGGAGCGTCGGGTGAGTTTCAGTATGCGGATGCCAAGGGGGGGCGATTTTATCGGCCGGCGAGCCGAGCGGAGCTGTTGATGTTGCTGGGGCAGCATCGGGAGGCGGTGTTGGTCTCGGGCGGGACGGGAGTGGGGGCGCGGGCGCGATTGGGTGGGGGCGAGGCGATGGCTTGCGTGATTTCGACGGCGGGGGTGGAGGATTTGAGGATGGTGGCGGAGACGGAGGTGTCGTGGGATGTGGGGGCGGGGGTGCGTTTGGGGCGGGTGCGGGAGTTGGCGGCGGGGCGGTATCCGCTGGCAGGCGAGGTTTTGGGCGGATATTCGCGGTCGGATTTGAATGCGGGGACGGCGGGGGGGTTGTTGATGGGTGATGGCGAGGGGGCGTTGAACGAATGGGCGGGAGTCTTGCAGGCGCTGGGGGCGCAGGTGCGATTGGCCTCGGCGGACGGGGAGCGGGAGTCGTCGGTCGAGCAATTGTTGGGGAAAGGCGGGCGGGTGCAAGTGCGCGAGGGGGAGGTGATGGTGTCGCTCCGGTTTCCGCGTGTGAAGCGGGGTGGGGCGCGGGTGATGGCGCGGCATTACCGGGTGCGGGGTGTGGGCGGTGACGTGTCGGTGACTGGGAGTTTTATCGTGGTTTTGGACAGCAAGAAAGGGAAGGTGGAGGAGGCGTCGTTGGTGATGGGAATTGCGGGTGTGGGGATGCGGCCGTTGCGGCGAACGGAGAAGGCTTTGGTGGGGAAGGCGTGGTCGGAGGAGACGATGAGGGGATTGTTGGAAGGGGTGCGCGATGAAATGGGCGGCAAGGGGAGAGGAGACGCGGTGAAGAGGCGACAGGCTTTAAATTTGTTTCAGAAGTTTTACTGGGAATTTGAGGCGGGCACCGGGGATCGAGTTTTGCTAGGGCGAAGCGACTTGTGTTTGCATCCTGAGGAGGCTTTGGTGCCGGGCGGAAACGGGGGGAATGGCGCGGGATGATGAGTGATTTGTCGAAGGCATTGGCGAACCGGCATGTGACGGGGGACGCGCGATTCACGGATGACGAATTGGCGGCGCGAACGGATTTACTGGAGCTTTGGCCGGTCATCGTGGCGGACGGGGCGGGCCTTGTGACGATGCGCAATGTGTGGCCGGCGCGGCGGGTGCAGGGGGTTAAGGAAGTGTTGTTGGCGGAGGATGTTCCCGGGGCGAACGAGTTTATGGGTGGGGCCTTGTTTGCGGAGAAGGAGATAGAGCATGAGGGTCAGTTGGTGGCGGCGGTGGTGGCGGATACGGCGGAAGTGGCGAGAGCGGCGGCGGAGAAGGTGGAGATTGACGTGCAGGGGAACCCGGGCGTGATGACCATCGAAGAAGCGATGGCGGTGGACAGTTATCATGAGGGCGATGCCTTGGTGGTATCCGGGCAAGTGGGGAAGGTTTTGAAGGGCGCACCGCGGAAGGTATCGGGCGTGGTGGAATTGCCGGGGGAAGGGGATCGCAATTTGGAGCCGACGGTGGCGTGGGCGGAATATCGCGAGGGGGGGCGGGTGATGGTGGGTGTTTCGACCGTGGCGCCGGAGGCGGTGCGGGACGGGGTGGCGCGGGTGATGGGGATATCGCGGGGGAAGGTGCGGGTGAATTGCGGGCGCGTGGGAGGATTGGCGGAAGGCGGGAACGCGGTGTTATGGGCGAGCCTGGCGGCGATGGCGGCGCGGAAGACGGGGCGGGCGGTTCGGGTGTGTCCGGGGCGGGCAATGGAGATCAGGACGGGGGCGCAGCGACATGAAATGCGGGCGGAGTATGAGGCGGGGCATGACGCGGAGGGGCGATTGCTCGGGGTGCGGGTGAAGGTATTGGTGAATGGGGGGAGTGCGGTGTCGGGGGCGGAGGAGAATCTGCGGGCACTGTTGTTGCAGATGGACCACGCTTACAAGGTGGACGCGGTGGAGTTTACGGCGCGGTTGTGCCGAACGAACCTGGCGCCGGGGCGATGGTTTCGCGGCCGGGGGGCGGCGATGGGGGCGGCGGTGATGGAAGAGATTGTGAGCCGGGTGGCGCGGAACTGTCAGAAGGCGCCGGAAGATGTGCGCGAATTGAATTTCTATCGTGGGAAGGGCGCTGGGAGCACGACGCCGTATGGGCAACCGATTCGGGACATGGAATTGGGGCGGATGTGGAATCGGTTGATGGATCAGTCGCGGTTCGGGCAACGGCGGGCCCTGGTGGATCAGTGGAATCGGGAGAACCGGTTTGTGAAGCGTGGCTTGGCGATGACGCCGGCGAAATTGGGGATGGGATCGTTGCGGGCGGAAGAGAACCAGGCGGCGGCGTTCGTGCAGATCAGCGAGGGCGGGGACGCGACCGTGTTTTTGGGGGATATCGATGCGGGACAGGGGTTGCACGAGAAGGTGCGGTTGGTGGTGGCGTCGGCTTTGGGGATTGACCCCGGGCATGTGGAGATGGGCCCGGCGGGGACGGACCAGGTGGGGGCGATGCCGTCGGAAGGGGGCGCGGGACTGGCGGTGGATTTGAACGGGCGGGCGGTGCGGGTGGCTTGTGAGAAGTTGGTGGTTAAGTTAGGGCCCGCGGCGAAGAGTTGTTTGGATGAGAAGGGAGCGGTGCCGACGGGTGCGATGGAGGACATTCGGTTTGAGGG
>JBCCIR010000231.1:0-5960 GCA_039028175.1 Verrucomicrobiota bacterium | reverse complement strand
CCCCCCCCCCCCCCCCCCCCCCCCCCCCCCCCCCCCGCCCCCCCCCCCCCCCCCCCCCCCCCCCGCGGCGGCGGCTGAGGGCGAGGGTGAGGGTGAGAGCTCGGGAAGGTTTGATGTTGGAAATCACTGTATTACAGGGAGTTAGGCGATCAAAAAGGCATCAAAGAGTGAGAATAAAGTATTTGCTATAATTACTATAATCACTATAATATGCGAATCGGGAGTATTTTGAGGTTCCTTGGGGGCTTCATGCTGGTCCCGGTCCGGTTTTTTTACTGGGAAACACATGAAACACAACACACCAAGGGGAGCGCGGACGCAACGTCTGACGCGGGCGGACGTCGTACCGGATGAGAATACGGGGACGTGGAATCCATCGATTCAGATGACGCAGCCGGTGAAGCTGCCTTTGCCGCATTTGAATTCCAAGCGGGGTCGGATCGACGGGGTGACCGAGGAATTTTTGTTTGAGAATATTCCGGCGATGATCTGGATCAAGGATCATGAGGGGACGTATTTGCGGGTGAACCGTTGGGCGGCGAAGGGGATGGGGATGCCGGAGAACGAGTTAGTGGGGTGTTCCGATCATTCGTTAGGCCGGGAGGATGCGGACGAATATCGGAAGATTGAGGAGGAGGTCTTGGAAACGGGGATTCCGAAGTATGGTTCTTTGGAGCGGTTGTATACGGCGGAGGGGCAGGACATCATCTTGTTGACGGACAAGATTCCGATCATTGATCGCGTGGGCCGGGCGAAGGGAGTGGCGGTGATTTCGCGTGACATCACGCGTCAGCGTCAGTCCGAAGTGGAATTGGTGGAGAGCCGGAATCGATTGGGATTGGCGTTGTGGGGAGCGAACATGGGGTGTTGGGATTGGAATGTTCCGTTGCGTGATTTGTCGATTGATGAGCGGGCGGCGGCGATTGTTGATTTGTCTGATGCGTCCGCGCAGATCAAGGGGGGTGATTTCGGGAAGTTTGTGCATCCGGACGACTTGGTGCGGGTGAAGAAAGCGTATGCGGATCATGTGGCCGGGGAGGAGCCGGTGTTTGGGGCGGAGTGCCGGGTGCGATGGCGGGTGGATCAGCCGTATCGGTGGCTGCAGTTGAAGGGGCGGGTGGTGGAGTTTGACGAGGCGGGCAACGCGATGCGTTTGAGCGGGACGGTGTTGGATGTGACGGAGCGGCGGCGGATTGAGGAGGAGAAGCACACCTTGGAGCGGCAGATGCAGCATGCGCAGAAGCTGGAGAGTCTCGGGGTATTGGCGGGGGGGATTGCGCATGATTTCAACAACCTGCTCACGGGCATCTTGAGTCAGACGGGGATTGCGCGGGTGGATTTGGCGGCGGGACACAGCAACCTGGATGCGCATTTGCAATTGATTGAGACCGCGGCCAAGCGGATGGGGGAATTGACGAAGCAGATGCTCGCGTATTCGGGTCGGGGGACCTATCAGACGACCTGTTTCGACGTGAACACCGTGATCACCGAGATCGCGGATTTATTGAAGGCGTCGGTCGACAAGAAGGCGAAATTTGCCTTGGAGTTGAGTGAGGAGGCGCCGGTAACGCGTGGGGATGCGAGCCAGATGCACCAGGTTTTGTTGAACTTGATTACGAACGCGAGTGACGCCTTGAAGGACGGCGAGGGGACGATCACCTTGCGGACGGGTTTTGAGGAATTGAATGAAGCGGCATTGAGCGAGATGCCGTGGTCGGATGAATTGAAACCGGGCCGATACGTTCGGGTGGAGGTTGAGGACAACGGGTGCGGCATGGATGAGGAGACGCGGTCGCGTTTATTTGAGCCGTTCTTTACGACGAAGTTTGCGGGGCGGGGATTGGGATTGGCGGCGGTATTGGGGATTGTGCGGAGTCACCGCGGGTTGATCAATGTGAAGTCGGCGGTGAATGCGGGGACGGTGTTTACGATTTACACCCCGGCGGATGCGAACGAGGTCGTCGACGAGGAAGAGGACACCTCGGTGATTCGGGCATCGGTGAAGGAGCGCAAGGGGCGGATTTTGGTGATCGACGACGAGAAGGTGGTGCGGATGGTGTGTGCACAGGCTTTGAGTGTGTTGGGGTTTGAGGTGGTGGGAGCGGCGGACGGTCCGGAGGCGATCAAGATATTGGAGCGGGATCATGCGAAGGGGAAACCGCCGTATGCGGGGGTGTTGTTGGACATGACGATGCCGTCGATGAACGGGGTGGAGGTGTATCGGTTGATTCGGCAGTTAGATGGGAAGGTGCCGGTTTGTATTATGAGTGGGTATTCGGAGGAGGAGATATCGGAGATGTTTGCGGATGCGTCCATCAGCGGGTTTTTGCCGAAGCCGTTTCAATTGAGTGACATTGAATTGGCGGTGGACCGGATGATGTTGCATGAGTGTGGGGTTGGTTGATTGGTTTTTTAGGTTCTTAGGTTCTTAGGTTCTTGGGTTTATTCGTTGGGAGGGAGGGGGTCGGAAGGTTGGGCGGGGTGGTCCTCGTTTTGCCCTTTGCGCTTCGCTGCGGAGGTTCGACAGAGACGCCGAGCCGAACCTTTGGTTTTAGAGATGGCGGGATGGGGTTGGTGGGGAGGTGGGGTAGAAAGGCATGCGCCCTCGGCGAGGGCGCGCTACCGGCTTCGCCCGCCGGGGGGAGA
The DNA here is from genome assembly GCA_039028175.1 of Verrucomicrobiota bacterium. Classification (GTDB taxonomy): domain Bacteria; phylum Verrucomicrobiota; class Verrucomicrobiia; order Verrucomicrobiales; family DEV007; genus JBCDBW01. The sequence continues at coordinate 3,314 of JBCCIR010000231.1, read as the reverse complement.
GGGGTGCGTGGTGGTTCGGGGCTTGTCAGGGGAGGCTGGGGAGGGTAGAGAGGCGGGGTGAGTGGAGACGAGAATGCGATTGGGGTAATTGGGGGGAGTGGGTTGTATGAATTGGAGGGGTTTGAGGGGCGGGAAGAAGTGGCGGTGGAGACGCCGTTTGGGGCGCCTTCGGATGTCTTGACGGGTGGGGAGATGGGGGGGCGGCGCGTGTATTTTTTGCCGCGGCACGGGCGGGGGCATCGGATTTTGCCGACGGAATTGAATCACCGGGCGAACTTGTGGGCCTTGCGATCCTTGGGGGTGCGTTGGGTGATTTGTGTGACGGCGGTGGGGAGTTTGAAGGCGGAGTATGCGCCGCGGGAGATTGTGTTGCCGGATCAGTATTTTGACCGGACGAGCCGGCGGACGGAGCACACTTTTTTTGGTCGTGGGATTGTGGCGCATGTGGCGTTTGGGGATCCGGTGAGTGGGGGGATGCGGGCGATCTTGGCGGAGAGTGCGCGGGAGGCGGGCGCGGTGGTGCATGACGGGGGCACGTATGTGAACATGGACGGGCCGGCGTTTTCGACGCGGGCGGAAAGTGAGACGAACCGGAAGTTGGGTTTTGATGTGATTGGGATGACGAATTTGCCGGAGGCGAAGTTGGCGCGGGAGGCGGAGATGGCATTGGCGACGTTAGCGATGGTGACGGACTATGATTGTTGGCATGAGGAAGAGGACGATGTGACGGCGCACGCGGTGATTGAGAATGTGCAGGCGAACGCGGAGATGGCGAAAGCGATTGTGGCGGCGGCGATTGGGAAAGTGCCCAAGGAAGCGGATTGGCCGGAGCATCGGGCGTTGGATGCGGCGATTTTCACGGAGCGATCCTTGTGGCCGGCGGAGACGCTAGAGGCGTTGCGGCCTTTGCTGGGGCGGTTTTTGTGAGGGGGAGCTTGCCGATCGGGGAGAATGGCGGTTAATTTCTGGTTCCTTAACCTTCTAAGCACCGGTCGTTCTGATATATTGATTTGATTGTATGAATCGCACCCATCTTGTGACCTTCCCCTTCCTCATTTTGTTTGTGTTCGCCACGTCTTCCTGTCAGACGACGACGGAGAAGGCATTGGACAAGCGGGGGACCGTGCATGTGGCGGAGCCGGGCGGGAGCAAGAAGAAGGACAAGAAGAAGAAGGGGAGCGAGAACACGGCATCGGTGACGGCGCCGTATGGGATGGGGCAGCCGAATTTGCCGACGGGGCGCAACCCGAATATTTCGATTCCGCGGGGGAATTTGTCGGGGACGGCGAAGAAGTATTCGCGGGTGTCGATGAACGAGCCGTATATCGCATTGACTTTCGACGATGGGCCGCATGCGACGAACACCCCGCGATTGTTGGACATGTTAAAGGAGCGGAATGTGAAAGCGACGTTTTACGTGGTGGGGACGAATGCGAAGCAGTATCCACATATTTTGCGCCGGATGATCAACGAGGGGCACGAGATTGGAAATCACACGAAGACGCATCCATCGTTGACGAAGTTGTCGGATGCCGGGGTGCGCAACGAGATGAATTACTGCCGGGACGCGATTGTTGCGGCGACAGGGGTGCCGCCGGTGACGATGCGGCCGCCGTATGGGGCGACGTCTTCGCGTTTGGAGTCATTGATACATTCCGAGTATGGGTATCCGTCGATCATGTGGAGTGTGGATCCGCAGGATTGGAAGAAGCCGGGGCCGCGGACGGTGGCGAATCGGTTGGTATCGGGTGCGGGTCCCGGGGGAATTTTATTGGTGCATGACATTCACCGGGAGACGATTGACGCGATGCCGGAGACCTTGGATCGCTTGTTGGCGAAGGGGTATCGTTTTGTGACGGTGTCGCAGCTGATCAAGTTGGGGCAGCGTGGGGGCGGGATGACGTCATCCGGGGAGGCGGTTGGGGAATCGCGGGTGGCGTCGGCGCGTTGAAGGGGTGAGTGATTCTTATTTTGCCGGCGGGTTGGGTGTCGGGGAGGGGGGAAGGGAACAGGCATGATCGGACAGAGTTATTTTGAAGCGCGGGAGCGGTTGAATGGGTGCCTGGATTCATTGGTGGAATTGGGGACGCGGGCGGGGGTTTCGGCGGAGCGGTTGGGGGTGGTGGGGGGCTTGAAGGCCCGTTTGCGGGAGCCGTTTATCCTGGTGGTGGCGGGTGATCCGGGGTCGGGGCGGGCGACATTTTTGGAGGGGTTATTCGGGGAGCGGTTTGTGCGGTTGGAAGGCGGGGGTGATTTGTCGAGTGGGGGTGAGGATGAAGAGTCGGGTGGACCACGCATTCAGTATTTTCGTCATGGGGACGAGGCGCGGGATATTTCGAGCGGGGACATGTTGGTGGAGAGTTACCGGGCGAACGATTTTTTACGGGATTTTCATGTGATCCATGTGCCGGTGACTTTGAAGTTATTGGAGAATCCGCGCGAGGTGGTGGACCGGTATATCCCGTTGGCGGATTTGACGATGTTTTTATTTGCGGCGGACCAGCCGTGGCATGCGCGTTCGTGGGATTTGTTAGAGAAAGTGCACCGGAAGTGGCATCGGCAGGTGGTGTTTGTATTGCAGCGGGCGGACATGCGTGGTCGGCGGGAGTTGGATGCGATCGTGGAGCACATGGGCGTGACGGGGATGAAGCGGGTGGGGCAGGCGTTTCCGGTGTTTGCGGTGTCGGGGAAGCAGGCCTTGGGGGGCGGGCGTGGGGAGAGCGGGTATGGGGACCTCGAGCGGCATGGCACGGCGGCCTTGGCGGGGGTGCCGGCGCGGCGTCGGCGATTGCGGGCGGCGGTGGAGGATTGTCGTGGGATCATGGAGGAAGTGCGCGGCGGGGTGCGGGGGACATTGAGCGGGGACGTGGAGATGGAGGCGATGATCGGGCGGATTCGGAAGCGGGCGGAGGAGGGGCGGGGGCATGCGCGGATGACATCGGGGGGTTTGTTGGAGGGCTTGGAGACGGAGGCCTTGGAAGCGGGTTTCAAGGCGGGGATGGGCGGGGGTGGGGATGCGGAAGCGGTGGGGCGGAAGGTGGTGGAAGGGGTGATGGAGAAAGTGGAGGATCGGTTTATCCGTGTGGCGTCGCGTTTGGAAGCGGAGGTGAGCTTGGTGTGGAAGGAATTGGCGGGGATGGTGCGGGATCATTTTGAGCGGAAGGGGATGGTGGGGCGGCGGATTGATACGCCGCAATGGGAAGCGGAGCGGGAGGTGATGCGGGTGGATGCGGAGGGGCGGGTGCGGCGTTGGGTGCGTGGTCTGGAGATGCGGAAGGGATTGGTGGCGGGGCGGAAGCGGCGGCGGACATGGG
>JBCCIR010000230.1:0-5997 GCA_039028175.1 Verrucomicrobiota bacterium | reverse complement strand
TAGGCGCGCCCCCGCACAGCGCCCCAGTATCCCATCCACGTCTCCTCCCGACACCACGTTCAACGCGTCCGCATCCACCACCATCGGCCGCGTATCCTTCTCCACGATGTCCAATACCTCCTCCGCCCGCTCCAATCCCAACCCCGGTCCAATCGCCACCGCATCCAAACGATCCTCCATCACCACGCGGTAATCTGTCACCGGCTTCACCATCACCTCCGCCGCAACCCGCGATGCCAATATCTCATAGACCGACTCGTGCGCATACAAGGTCACCAATCCCGCCCCCGATACCACCGCAGCACGCGAACACAAATCCGCCGCCCCCGTCAATCCACGCGACCCCGCCACCACCCCCACCCGTCCCGCATCCCCCTTGTGACAATCAAAGCGCCGCCGCGGCAGCCACCCTCTCAGTAAACGCTCGCCCAACAAAGCCAAACTCTCATCTCCCCCCACCGGCTCAATCTCGTCCAACGGCACCACCACGATCCGCCCCACATGATTCGTCGCCGACTCCGCCAACAATCCCGCCTTCACCTGCGCCATCGTCACCGTCATATCAGCCGTCACCGCCCCGTCCGCCACCGTCCCGTCATCTCCATCCACCCCCGTGGGAATATCCACCGCCACCGTGAACCCGCCCTCCGCCCGACGTAACCGATTCATCTCCGCCGCCGCCTCCGCATACATCCCACGCAACGGCCCCGTCGCCCCCAACCCCAATAACCCGTCCAACAACACCAACCGCGCCGCCCCCCACGCGCCCACAATTCCCACTTCGCCCCGCGCCTCACGCACCTGCTCATACGCCACCAACTTCTCCGCCGTTAACTCCGCCAACCCTTCCCGTCCCGGCACCAGCAAAATATTCGTCGCCCACCCACGCTCCGCCAACTCCCGCGCCGCCACCAGCGCATCACCCCCGTTATGCCCCTTCCCCACAAACGCCACCAATCGCCCCGGCTCCGGGAAGGTCCGACTCACCGCATCCGCCAACCCCAGACCCGCCTTCTCCATCACCGGACCCACCGCCACCCCGCCCGCAAACAAACGCTCCTCCGATTCCCGCATCTGCTCACACGTCAAAATCATCGTCCCGTTTTCCCCGTCGTTTCCTGCACCAAAATCAACTCCCGGCGCCGGCGTCGCACCATACCACTACGTGCGAACTTTTAACACCGCCTCACCAATCGCCTGCGCCAGCGTCTCACGATACCAAGGCTGCAAACACCGGTTCCGCTCCGTAGAATTGCTGATGAACCCCCCCTCCACCAGAATCGCCGGAATTCGCGTGTGCCGTAAGACGTAAAACCCCCGTCGCTTCAACCCCCGGTCCGTCCCGCGTAACGCCCCAATCATCCGGCTGTGCACATGCCGCCCCAACGAATACGCATTGCCCGAATAATAAAACGTCTCCAACCCCGCACTGCTCTTCTTCCACGTCCAATTAAAATGAATGCTCACAAACACCGCCCGCGAATTGGCATTCGCCGTCCGGCAACGCTGCCCCAAGGAAATAAACACATCCCGCGAACGGGTCTGCACCGTCTTGATCCCCCGCTTCCGCAAATACGCCTCCAATCGAAACGCCACATCCAAATTCAAATGCTTCTCATAAACCAAACCATACGACGCCCCCTTGTCATGACCCCCATGCCCCGCGTCAATCACCACACTCTTCACCCGCCCCGCCTCCGCCTGCCCTCCACCCAATACCCCCAAGGCCGGCGCTCCCATCGCCGCCAAAAACCTCCGCCGCGTCAAAAATCGGCCCTCAGATATCATTTCACGCTCGTCCATCACGTCAACCGCCGCCGGCGATATTCAACGATGCCTCACACCGGAAGAAAAGAACATTTGTAAAAGACCTCATCTCAACCACGCCAGTCACTCCGCTTGAACAACCTACTGCCCCGGCAAAGGCGGCCGCTCCGATAACGAGCGCACCCCCGTCGGCTTCTGCCGCGCCGCCGCTTCCGGATCTTCCAATGTCCCCCCCCTGATCCCCACCTGCCCCTGATCCGATAACACCATCTCCGGCCGACTCGTCGTCGTCGCCTTGTATATGTCCCGCTTCAACAACTTGCCCGTAAACCCAATGATGTTGTGCACACAATACTGCGGCGTCCCGTAAAACAACACATGCAGATTCCCATCCCGATCCGTCGTCGCCTGCGGGTCCACATGCAACAATACGTCCCCGAGCGAATACGTCGCATACACCGCTCCCGTCTTCGAATCCGTCACACGCACATAAATCTCCGTCTTCTCCGTCGCCCGATACTTTAACAAAGTAAACTGCCGCTCCATTCCCGGACCCTGATAAGCCGCCGGTCGCCGCGACTGCACCGGCCCCCAAATCACCTTCCCATCCGCCATGTTCACACTCACCCCGTCCGAATCATAAAACTGCTGCGTCGGAGGAAAAAACACACTCGCCCGAAAACGATAAGTCCCGTAATCAAAAATGGGGTAGAGCTCGGAAAGATCAATCGACTGCGTCACCTTCCCCAGCGCCGGCAACATCACCGGTTTCACATTCGCTCCCCCCCCAATCGGCGTCATCAAATTGCCGCCATAGTCGCTCACCTGAAACTGCAACCAACTCGTGTCCGATGGACCCCCTAATACGACATCGCGGCCCGATCGATTATACACCGTGACCGTCGCCTTCACCGGCTCATAAGATATAAAGTTTCGCTTCGGCAATTGCATATCCACCGCAATCTGCGCCCGCAATGCCGGCACCATCATCAGAAACGCCGCCGCCGCCAAAATCACACCGCCTCTCACGGCAAAGCCTCGGGGGAAAAAGGTCATGGCCCTCAATCTGGTCGAATTTTCCCCAAAATTCAAGCGCCACCACCACCTCCCCAAACCTACCACCCCCCCTACTCCTCCGGTCGCTCGCTCGATGCCGTCCGAAAACCCAAGGATACCCCTCGCTCCTCCGCGGAATCCGCCGGCCGCCTCACGATCGCCTCCAAGTTGTCCCGCGAAAGAAACGACCCCCCGCGCTTCACCGGCACCATCCGATCCGGATGGGAAGGATGAAAATCCCATGAATCCGTCCACTCACTCACATTACCACCCTGACCAATCACACCGTAAGGCCCAACATCCCCCTCCATCGCATCCACCGGAGCCCAAAAAACATAACCGTCCAAATCACCACCACTCCCGTCCAATGACTTCGGATCATAGTCCTGACCCGAATTCAACATCGCCGCATCAAACTCCTCCCCCCACGGATAAATCAATCCGTCCCGGCCTCGCGCCGCCTTCTCCCACTCCTCCTCCGTCGGCAGACGACGCCCCTTCCAACGCGCATACGCATACGCATCCCACCAGTCCACCAATGTCACCGGACAATTCAAATCGATCGGCTGCCCCTCAAACTTGGTACCCCGCTTCGCCGCTCGATACATCTCATCCCACTTCAATGGATAGTGATCCGTTTTCTCCTCCGGCTGATCCTCGTGATCATACACCCCCGTGTCCTCGTCACCCAAGGCACGCAAAAATTCCGCATACTGCGCAATCGATACCTCATGCTCGTCAATCCAAAACGCCTCCAACTCAACCGGCTCCGCTCCGTCTTGATAAGGAAACGCCCCCACCGGGACGCGTATCATCGTGTCAAACGCCTTCGCCTCCGGACCCTCCGCCCGGTTCACCATCACAATCAACAACAACAAAGCCAAGACCGGCACCCCCACCAGCAAACCCAACAACGCCTTCTTCGTCAGCTCCTTCCTCCGCCGCGCCCGCGCCACCTTCGTCGCCATGTCCGGCATCCCGCTCGCCTCCCCCTCTTCCACCCCACCCTTCGCCCCGCCCGCCGTCGCCTGCCGCATTTGCGCCCAAGACCCGTTCACATCGCGGTCCTTCTCATGCCCCATCATGTAAATCAACTCCCCCGCCAACTCCCCCTTGCTCCCATCCAAATCCACCAACGGCTTGATCATCTCGCCAAATGCCCGGATCTGCTCGGTCTCGCTCCGCTCGTCCGTCTGCCGCCCCGCATCCGCTATGTTCGCCAATCGCCCCTGCTGATCCGGTGTCAAAAAAATATGCCGCGCCTCAAGCTCCGCATACGAAACCTTCTTCTCCCGCAAATACTCGAAGGAATCCGCGATATCCCGGATCAAGCCCACAAACACCGCCTCATTCAAACGCGCCCCGCCGCTCACCAACTGATCCACCGAACTGCCCGCAATCAACTCGTGCGTGTAATAAATCGCCTTCTCGTCCTCATGCACCTCAAAAACCGGCGCGATGTGCGCATGCACCACACCCGCCTTCGCCCTCACCTCCTCCAGAAACTCCTCCACCGCTCCCGGACGATGCTCCATAAACTCCGGCCGCAATATCGTCAAAGCCACCTTCCGCTTCACCGACAACTGCATCGCATGATACGTCTCCGCACGATTGCTGAACGATACCACCTCCCCCAGTTCATAATCCCCGATCCGCGTGTTCTCCAACACCCCCAACGCCACCTCCAAGACCGCATCCTCAGCGCCTTCCTCTTCGCCCGTCCCCGCCGCCACCCCGTCGCCTCCTTCCATAGTCGACTCATCCGTCGACGCCGTCGCTTCCTCGATCTCACCCACCGTCTCCCCGTCAAGCCACGCACCCAATGCCTCCACATCCACCGGCTTGTAAAAAATCATGTCCCCCTCCACCTTCCCCATGTGCCGCTTCAAATCCGTCCTGCTCACGAATGCCACCCGCAAATCCGGATACGCCGCCTTCAATCCCGTTCGCAAATGAAACCCGTCCTGCGGCGCCATCAACGCCGCCGTAATCAATACGTCCAATTCCCCCATCGCCTGCGCCCGCTCATATCCCTCCACCGCCGATCCCGCTTCCTCCACACTCACATCCCCACGCAACCCAAGCGCAGTCCGAATCCGCTCACGGGACTCCTCGTCCTCATCCACTACGAGAATCTTCATCAATCAATCACCCCACCCTCACTTCGGAAACAACGGATTGTTCATCAACGGATTCAAGGAATCCACCCCCTGGTTGCGCAAGGTCCGAGGCTCCGCAATCACATCCTGCAACTGATCACGATAATTCAACTCGATAACATACCCGTGATACTCACGCTTCCCAATCTCACGTAACTCCTCCGGACTCAATACCGGATGAAAATACTCCACATCCAATATCTCCTCCGGCTGATCCTTCCAATCAATTGGGAACGTCATCCAGTTATACTGCGGCTGATCCGCTGTCGTCCGCGCCACATCACGCCCGTTCACCAAATCATAGAAAAAAACATTCACCGCCACATCGCTCGGCAATACCTCCACCCCCGCCTTCGCCTTGATCGCCACCCGTAAACTGATCTTCTCCCCACTCGTCACCTCCGGATGACGCTGCTCCAATACATTCGATATCGTCAGGATCGCATCGCTCGGAATCGCCTCCACCGCCGTGTCCCCCTTCAACTTCAAATCCGCCAACGCCCAGTAATCTCCCGCCCCGTCCGGCCCCATCGCATGAATCTCCGACCAGTATTCCGTCGCCTTCGCCCGCTGCCCCATCTCGTTTAAACAATCCGCCATCTCATACAAAATCTGCGGATGCCGAGGCAACAATCCGTCCGCCTCACGCAAACGCGAAAAAACCCCCGGCAAATCACTCCGCTCGCGCAACGATGCCGCCGCATCCAGTAACTCCAAAACCTTCCCATCCGTAATCTCCATCGCCGCCGGTGGCAATACCACCGCCGCCCCCACATCCCCCACCGTCCCCGAATAGGATGGCATCACCGCCACCGCCTCCTCCGGCTCCACCAAATCCATCGCCGGCAACACCGCCGCCGAATTCGCCGCCACCACCTCCTCCGCCTCACGCTCCATCACCACCCCACCAGGCTCCGTCCCCACAGACCCCTCGGCCCCTCCCTTCACCCCGGCCCCCACCTCACCCTCCGGCCCTTGCTGAAATATCTTCCACGCCACCGCCCCCACCTGCGCC
>JBCCIR010000229.1:0-6015 GCA_039028175.1 Verrucomicrobiota bacterium | reverse complement strand
TTCTTCGCCAAGGCTACGAAGGCCAGGGTGCCCGCGCCTCCAGTTTTGGGGTTCGGGGGTTTTGGGGTTTGCGGGAGTCCGGGGGTGTTCTAAGGTCCGTATCTCTTCTGGAGATTCTGTCTTATGCCCCGTCGTGCTTCTTCTGCTGCCAAAAAACCTCGTCGCCGGAAGGTGAAGCGGGATTCGGCGGGGGCGGGGCGGGTGGAGATTCGGGGGGCGCGGCAGAACAACTTGAAGGGGATCGATTTGGATCTGCCTTTGAACCAGATCACCGTGGTGACAGGGCCAAGCGGGAGTGGGAAGTCGAGCCTGGCGTTTCAGACCGTTTATGCTGAGGGACAGCGGCGATACGTGGAGACCTTCTCGCCGTATACGCGGCAGTTTTTTGATCGGATGGACAAACCGCAGGTGGATGAGATTCGCGGAATTCCGCCGGCGATTGCGATCGAGCAGTCGAACAACGTGCGGACGACGCGGTCGACCGTGGGGACGATCACGGAGATCAACGATTACCTGAAGTTGTTTTTTCCTCGGGTGGCGTCGGGGTTTTGTCCGGAGTGCGGGGACGCGGTGAAGCCGGAGACGACGGGATCGATTGTGGCGTCGGCGACGGAGCAGTTTGCGGAGCGGAGCGTGTTGGTGACCTTTGGGGTCTCGGTGCCGGCGAAGACCAAGCCGGCGGAGTTTTTTGAGTTTTTGCAGGGGCAAGGGTATCTGCGGGTGTGGATTTACGGGGAAGCTTATCGGACGGATGATGTGAAGGGTTATGGGCGGCGGGCTTTGCCGGGGGTGGTGGCGGTGATCCAGGATCGCGTGAAGGTGTCGAAGGGGAACAAGTCGCGTTTGTCTGAGGCGGTGGAGGCGGCTTTGGGGTTTGGGAAGGGGCGGGTGCGGTTGATTGATGTGGAGGATGCGGCGAACGAGGCGTCGTATTCGCGGGACTGGCATTGCGCGTCCTGTGACGTGAAGATCCGGCCGCCGACGCCGGGATTGTTCAGTTTTAATAATCCGTTAGGAGCTTGTCCGAGTTGTCGTGGGTTCGGGCGGACGATCGGAATTGATTTGGACCGGGCCTTGCCGGATCCGTCGCTGACGATTGCGGACGGGGTGGTGAAGGCGTTTCACGGGGACCGGAACCGGGAGTGCCAGGATGACTTGATGCGGTATGGGGAGGAGCGCGGGCTGGATTTGCATCGGCCGTATGAGGATTTGAGCGAGGAGGACAAGGAGTGGGTGTTGTATGGGGAGCAGGGGCGCGGAGGTGATGCGGAGGAGTCTTGGGGCGAGGGGCGGTGGTATGGCGTGCAGGGTTTTTTCGATTGGCAGGAGTCGCGGTCCTACAAGATGCATGTGCGGGTGTTCCTGAGCCGATTCCGGTCGTATACGACCTGCCGGGATTGCGGGGGCGGGCGCTTGCAGCCGGAGTCTTTGAACTTCAAGTGGGTGGATACGGGCGGCAAGGGCTATACCTTGGTGGATTGGTGGCGGCTTCCGGTGTCGGAGTTGGCGCCGATTGTGGAGCGGGTGAAAGTGGCGGCGGGGGATGCGACGGCGGAGATGTTGCGTGGGGAGATTCACTCGCGGCTGCGGTATTTGGAGCGGGTGGGTTTGGGGTATCTGGATTTGGATCGGCCGAGCCGGACTTTGTCGGGCGGGGAGATGGAGCGGGTGAGTTTGACGACTTGCTTGGGGGCTTCGTTGGTGAACACGCTTTTTGTTTTGGATGAGCCGAGCATCGGGTTGCATCCGCGGGACGTGGGGCGATTGAACGAAGTGATGCGGCGCTTGTGCGACAAGGGGAACACCTTGTTGGTGGTGGAGCATGAGGAGGCGGTGATTCGGGAGGCGGACAACTTGGTGGAGATTGGGCCGGGGCGGGGTGAGCACGGGGGGGAGCTGGTATATAACGGGCCGGTGGCGCGTTTGGGATCGGTGAACGGGGATTCTTTGACGGCGGCGTATCTGACGGGAGCGAAATCGATTCCGGTGCCCGCGAAGCGGCGCAAGCCGAAGAAGTGGCTGCGGGTGAAGGGGGCGCGACAGCACAACTTGAAGGGGATCGATGTGAAGATTCCGTTAGGGGTTTTTTGTGCGGTGAGCGGGGTTTCGGGGTCGGGGAAATCGACTTTGGTACACAAGGTGTTGTATGAGAACTTGATTCGCTTGAAGGGGGAGCGGAGCGAGGAAGAGCCGGGGAGGGTGAAAGCGATTCTGGGCGCGGACGATGTGGGGCGGGTCGTGATGGTGGATCAGTCGCCGTTGTCGCGGACGCCGCGGTCGACGCCGGCGGTGTATACGGGGGCGTTTGATTTGATTCGGAAGTTGTTTGCGGAGACGGAGGAAGCGAAGTCGCAGGGCATGTTGCCGGGATTCTTCTCGTTCAACAGTGGGGCGGGGCGTTGTGAGCGGTGTTGGGGGACGGGGTATGAGAAGGTGGAGATGCAGTTCCTGAGTGATTTGTATGTGCAATGTCCGGAGTGTGAGGGGAAGCGGTATCAGGCGGCGGCGATGACCGTGAAACTGGCGGGGAAATCGATTTGCGATGTCCTGGAGATGACGACTTCGGAGGCGATCGTTTTTTTTGAGGGGATCGAGGGCAAGACGGCGGCGCGGGTGGTGAGTGCGTTGCGGTTGGTGGATGATGTGGGGATGGGGTATTTGCGGCTGGGGCAGCCGTTGAATACCTTGAGTGGGGGGGAGTCGCAGCGGTTGAAGTTGGTGGGGCATTTGTTGGAGGGGAGGCAGGGAGGCAGGGGAGGCGGGGAGGCAGAGATTAAGATTAAGAGTAAGATTAAGAAGGAGGCAGGAGGCAAGGGAGGCAGGGGGGGTGGGGAGGCAGAGATTAAGATTAAGAGTAAGATTAAGAAGGAGGCTGGAGGCAGGGGGGGTGGGGATTTGTTGATATTTGATGAGCCTACGACGGGGCTTCATTTTGATGATGTGCGGATGTTGTTGGCGGTGTTCGAGCGGTTGGTGGTGGAGGGGAACAGCATCCTTGTGATTGAGCACAACCTGGAAGTGTTGAAGAGCGCCGACTATTTGATTGATTTGGGGCCGGAAGCGGGAAGCGATGGCGGGGAGGTGGTGGTATGTGGGGCGCCGGAGGAAGTGGTGGAGTGTGAAGAGTCGCATACGGGGGCGGCGTTGGGCGCCGCGTTATCGGTTGATGGTTATTTGTTATCGGGGGGAGGTGAGCGGGCGTTGCGGGTGGCGGAGGAATCGGCGGGGAAGGAGGATGACAGCGCGATTCGGGTTTATGGGGCGCGGGAGCATAATTTGAAGGATATCGATGTGGCGATTCCGCGGGATGAGTTGGTGGTGGTGACGGGGTTATCGGGTTCGGGGAAGTCGACCTTGGCCTTTGATATTCTTTTTGGGGAGGGGCAGCGGCGGTTCCTGGACAGCATGTCGCCGTATGCGCGGCAGTTTGCGGAGCAATTGGAGAAAGCGGACATCGATCATGTCACGGGTTTGCCGCCGACGGTGGCGATTGAGCAGCGCGTCACGCGCGGGGGCGGGAAGTCGACCGTGGCGACGGTGACGGAGGTGTATCATTTCTTGCGATTGTTGTTTGCGAAGGTGGGGACGCAGTTTTGTCCGGAGTGCGAGGTAGCGGTGGAGAAGCAAAGTGTCAGTGCGATCGTGGAAGCGGTGCGCAAGGCGGCGGCGAAGGCGGGGAAGGACGGGGTGAAGTTGCAGGCGCCGTTGATCAAGGCGCGGAAGGGGTTTCATACGGAGGTGGCGCGTTGGGCGGGGTCGAAGGGGTATGAGCAATTGTGGGTGGACGGGAAGTATCGGCCGGTGGACGGCTTCGAGAAGCTGGAGCGGTTCAAGGAGCACAGTATTGATGTGGTGATTGCGACCGTGAGGAAGGGGGACGCGGTGACGACGGTGCGGGATTGGGTGGAGCAGGCCTTGCGTCATGGGAAGGGGACGGCGCGGCTGGCGGGGAAGGCTGGGGAGTTCACGGTCTTGAGTTCGGAGATGAGTTGTCCCGATTGCGGGCGGGCGTTTGAGGAATTGGATCCGCGATTGTTCTCTTACAACTCGCCGCACGGGTGGTGTGTGGATTGCCGGGGTTATGGCCAGGTGCGGCGGACGCCGAAGTGGTTTTCGGACAAGGATTCGGATTCGATGTTGGAGGCGGAAGTGAAGGAAGAGATGCGGATGGAGCGGACGGATGCGGAGGAATTGGTGGAGTGTCCGAGTTGTGCGGGGGCGCGGATCAACGAAGTGGGACGGGCGGTGCAGGTGCAGGGGCACCGGGTGGGGGAGCTGGCTGCTTTGTCGGTTCGGGAAGCGGCGGAAGTCGTGGGTTCGTTAGAGTTCAAAGGAGCGCAAAAGGTGATTGCGCGGGATATTTTGCGGGAGATCGCGCAGCGGTTGCGCTTCATGGAGGAAGTGGGTTTGGGGTATTTGACATTGGATCGGTCGGCGAAGACTTTATCGGGCGGGGAATCTCAGCGGATTCGATTGGCGGCGCAGCTGGGGTCGAATTTGCGCGGGGTGCTTTACGTTTTGGACGAACCGACGATTGGATTGCATCCGCGGGACAACCGGGCGCTTTTGGATACCCTGACGACATTGCGGGACCAGGGCAATTCGTTGTTGGTGGTGGAGCATGACGAGGACACGATGCGGGAATCGGACCGGATCATTGATTTGGGGCCGGGGGCCGGGTCCTTGGGCGGGGAAGTCGTGGCGCAGGGGACGTGGGCGCAGATTCAGAAGCAGAAGGGCTCGGTGACGGGTCAGTATTTGAAGGACCCGATGCGGCATCCGATGAGGGGAGAGCGGCGGAAGGTGCCGAGCAAGCGGGCGAAGACGGGGTGGCTGCGTGTGAAGGGGGCGTCAGCGAACAATTTGAAGGGGATCGATGCAGGAATACCGTTAGGGTGTCTAACGGTGATTTGCGGGATATCGGGATCGGGGAAGAGCAGTTTGATGCGAGGGGTGATTGAGCCGGGGGTGCGGGCGGGGATTAAAGGCAAGGGAGGCAGGAGTATGAGTAAGAGTAGGAGTATGAGTATGAGGGAGGCAGGGGGGAAGGGGGGAAAAACGTGGAAAAGCTTATCAGGGGTGGGGGAGATTGAGGCGGTGTATGAGGTGGATCAGTCGCCGATCGGGAAGACCTCGCGATCGACGCCGGCCACGTATGTGAAAGTGTTTGATGATATTCGGAAGTTATTTGCGCAGGTGCCGACGGCGCGGATGCGCGGATATACGGCGAGTCGTTTTTCGTTCAACACCGAGGGGGGGCGATGTGAGAGCTGCAAGGGGAACGGGGAGATCAAGTTGGAGATGACCTTCATGCCGACGAGCTATGTGCCGTGTGAAGATTGTCATGGGATGCGGTATAACGAGCCGACCCTGGAGGTGGAGTATAACGGGAAGAACATTGGGGAAGTCATGCAGATGACGATCGGGGAGGCGGCGGACTTTTTTGAGTCGAACCCGAAGATCAGCCGGACGCTGGGATTGATGAAGGACACGGGTCTTGGGTATCTGACCTTGGGGCAACCGAGTCCGACTTTGAGTGGGGGAGAGGCGCAGCGGATCAAGTTGGTGACAGAATTGACGCGGGGGATCGGGCGGAGTGAGAACGCGCGGATTCGGCAGAATCGGAAGCCGAAGGGGAACTTGTATTTGATTGAGGAGCCTTCGATCGGTTTGCACATGGCGGATGTGCGGAAGTTGTTGGAAGTGTTGCATCGATTGGTGGACGACGGCAACACGGTGGTCGTGATCGAGCACAACCTGGATATTATTGCGGAAGCGGATTGGGTGGTGGAGATCGGGCCGGAGGCGGGAGACCAGGGCGGCGAAGTGGTGGTGGAAGGGAGTGTGGAGGACTTGGTGGCGTGTGGGGAGAGTCGGACGGGGGAGTTTTTGGAGGGGGTTTTGGATTGGGAATAGTGAATATTGAACACGGAATAATGAATGATGAAGTTAAAGGCATGGGTGTTCTTATGCCTGATCACTGGGAGGGTTTTTGATTATATGAAGGCTGGATCG
>JBCCIR010000228.1:0-6291 GCA_039028175.1 Verrucomicrobiota bacterium | reverse complement strand
TCCCTAATGCCCGGCTGATTTCAGGATGGGGAATCCCCAACCGGGTTAATGCACAATAATATTGGATTTTTACGGGGGATTTCGAAAAAGTGCACAATAAGAAATATTATGGCCCGACCGGTTGAGTCACGCTCACCTCGAATCCCCACACAAAAAAAAGACACCTCTTTCGAGGTGCCTTTGGTCGAGAATCTGACCTCATTCCGTTTTAGGAGTTAATGTGAACGAATAAGTCGTTTTTCCGTCGGCGGACATGCGGGGCGGAGGAAAGTTGAGGTTGTAGTTCTTGAACGCTTCATGGGATCGAATTGCCTTTTTTAGACGGAGGACATTCCCCAAATCATCAGAAGATCCGACGATGACATAGCTGCCGGATTCGGATAATATTGATGCTGTCGCATCGAGCGATTTCAACCAATTCACCGCGACCCCATCGGCCGTGGCGAGTTTTTGAACGGTGGCAGACAATCGGCTGGATCCTGGCTCTGCAAAGATTGGAATCGACAGGCTGATCATCGTGAGCGTTATGGCGCAAATAGGTTTGAGATGTTTCATGGCGGTTGGTCTGAGCATATCCCCAAGAGAGAAAGCCGCCTCGGTCGCGTTACGGGTTTCCTGAAAAAAAGATTCTAGGCGGCCCGCCATCGGCCTGCACACTCCCCAACCCTCGTTGCAACGGGCACAGCCCGTCTATTGCCCCTCCAGCGTGAGGCCGCTCTTCCCCTAATGCCCGGCTGATTTCAGGATGGGGAAACCCCAACCGGGCTATTGCACAATAATATGGCGATTTTACGGGGGAATTCGAAAAAGTGCACAATAACATATATCCTTGTGCATCAATTCTTTATGCCGAATTTTAGCTCGATCCCGCCGCCTAATAACTTAATACAATCCACCTAGGGTAAAATTGCCCGTAGAATCGCGGTTTTCGAAACCGCTGAACCTCAATCCACGGGGAATGTCGGTTATGGACCAAAAAGGGACATTTTCGTATGTGTCCTCTTTTGATAAAACCGGACACTAGAGGACAGCTATTCCCGCTCCTCTTCAAGTTGACGTAGAATCTTCTCGCCGAGAACCGCCGAGCATTTTTCGAGGATCCTCTTCTGCTGCTCTCCCTCTACTTCCTGAAAAATCCGAGATAAGGTTCCGAGGGCTATACCCAGATTGTGTGAGTCCGATACTCGGTTGTAGATCTCGGCGGCTGAGAGCACGCTCGCCGTCGCTCCTTCATAATCTCGTCGCTCTTGCGCTATCATCCCCAGCTGGTGGTAGGTGCTCGCCGCTCCGTGCTCATCCCCCAGCTTCTCCTCAATCGCGAGCGATTTGCCATACCACTTCTCCGCTCCTTCATAATCTCGTCGCTCTTCCGCTATCCTCCCCAGCTGGTGGTAGGTGCTCGCCGCGTAGTGCTCATCCCCCAGCTTCTCCGAAATCGCGAGCGATTTGCCATACCACTTCTCCGCTCCTTCATAATCTCGTCGCTCTTGCGCTATCATCCCCAGCTGGTGGTAGGTGCTCGCCGCTCCGTGCTCATCCCCCAGCTTCTCCTTGATCGCGAGCGATTTGCCATACCACATCTCCGCTCCTTCATAATCTCGTCGCTCGTGCGCGATTATCCACAGCTGGTGGTAGGTCAGCGCCGCTCCGTGCTCATTCCCCTGCTTCTCCTTGATCGCGAGCGATTTGCCATACCACTTCTCCGCTCCTTCATAATCTCGTCGCTCTTCCGCTATCCTCCCCAGCTGGTGGTAGGTGCTCGCCGCTCCGTGCTCATCCCCCAGCTTCTCCTTGATCGCGAGCGATTTGCCATACCACTTCTCCGCTCCTTCATAATCTCGTCGCTCTTGCGCGATTATCCCCAGCTGGTGGTAGGGAGCAGCGGCAGCCTTCGAATCCCCTTGGTCCTCACAGTGCTGCGCGCAGGCAGCAAAGAGTCGTTCCGCCTCTGCGTAGTCATGGCTGTTCTGAGCATAGGCAGCCAACCCTTGGGTCAGCGCGCCCACATAATCGTTCATTTCTAGTTCTTTCGCGAGCGCCAACGCCGCATGAAAGTTGGCCCCATGCACGCCAAACCCTCCTCTCTGCTCATGAAGTTGTTTGGGTGCGAGATGGTCTGCAACCCTCCCCATGAAATTCACAAAGGCCCTTTGCCACTTCTCAAGCTCCTCTTGCGTCCCTTCGCTTGTCTGACTTCGAAGGTAGCTGCTCAACAGCGGATGAATCTCAAATACCGCTTGACCTCGGTCCCTCAACAACCCGGCGGGCACGAGCGCACCAAACGCATCATCCAAGTTCGTGCGTTTGAACGTCTCCCCCAGAACCGCCTTGGCCATGGCTTCAACGTAATCTGCATCCGCAAACTTCTCGTGCAGGCTTAGAGGCACCAGATAGCGCTGGCGCTCTTCTGAGAGCGAGCCGCGCACCAAATCCAAGGTTTTGAGCAGACGTTCATGTTCCTCCGGATCACCCGCTTTGAGAACACCTGCCAAGTCCGACTCCAACTGCTTGTGGACTTCGGCAACCGGCTTCTGACCTAACTCCAATAGCACCACACGCAATAGCAAGGGATGCCCTCCCACCAAGCCCAGCATCTCACCCAACTTTTCATCCGCTCGATCCACCTTGATGCCAAGGTCATCCAGCACCTCCGCTGCGTAATCCCAAACCTCGTCTCCTCGCAGGCCACCTAAGCTCACCCGCTGACAAATAGTCGCATCCAACCAGATCTCATCGCTTCGAGAAGTAATCACTACCTTGGTTGAGCCCCCTCGCAGATCACGCAGGAATTTCTCCAAACGCGCACGATCGGTAGCCGACAGCTTTGGTTTCACGTCCGTCCCCTCAATGCCTGACACCGATTCAAAATTGTCCCACACGATGAGAAGGCGGTTTTCCTTCAGGGCGGCGACCAGTGGCTCCAGATGGTGAACGCTATCGAATTGCATCCCGAAGAGACACCGTCCGATCTCATTCAGGACATAGTCGGCAGTATGGATTCCTTCATCGAAGGCAAACCACAAACAGCCTTTCCCCAGACCTCCAGTGTCGTGTAACCACTGAACCAAATGCTTGGCCAAGGTGGTCTTACCGATGCCCCCCAGCCCATGAATGAGTACGCCTGCTGGCCGACGTCGAAGGGCCTTCTCTAGCTTCAGGAGAACGGTATCCCGTCCCACAAATCGATACTCATCCGGCCTCTGAACCACTTCAGGAAGCGGTGCTGTATCGGCGCCATCTTGCTCCTTACTCTCTCCTCCTTGCCCGAAGGTCAGCTCGACAGTTTCCTGTTCGTAAACCACTGGAACCAGCCAATCATCAATCCGCACCTTGGAGTTGAGCGATGTCCGTTCGGGATGAGCAAGCATCTCCTGCCGCCCAACACGCACTGCCTCGGGCAAACTCCGGTCTTCAAACAAACTCTTGTAGAACGACGGTAAGAACGCTTCCGCTCCCGTCACATAAAGGCTGTAGGCCATGGCCACCACGCTACGACTGCCTGCTTGAAGCAGTGCCGCTGCCACCGAGGCAAAAGGATCCGCTGCCCGATCATCAACCATGGCTGATTGACACGCATTCAGCACCACGATGGGAACGGCGTGTTCTTGAAGCAGTTCAGTAATCGAAGCTGCCGTGATGGCATCTTCTCCTCCATCCTTGTTTTCAAAGCTCAACCTACCTTCAGCCCCTCGAAAGAATTCACCAGCCCCTCCTTCGTAACCACCGTAACCACCGTGCCCATCGAAGTGCAGAATGTGATAACGATGAGGATTGGCCTTCAGGTGAGCTCGCAATTGATCAAAGGTTGGTGGCCGAAGCAACTCGACCGTCGCAGGCACGTTCTCATCACTGACGAGATCGACCAATGGTCGAGCAATGGAACGGAAAGGTACGTCTTTCTCTTCCCGGGGTCTCGCCGTCACCAACAGGATGTTGATCTTATCCTGCGGCAGCTTCGGCGATAATACCGGAGCCTTTGCCACATTCCGATTCAACTTTCGGACGATCCGGGTGCGGTGCGCGAGCACGCTCCCCAAACGGTAATCTCGCAAACCTTCCCACGGCCACGACAGCACGTGAGGATCATCACTCGAAATGGTGATGGAGAAGACCGATCCTGCTTCTTGTGGCAGCCAGCCCATGGCATGGGGCACAAACAGCGCTTTGAATGCTTTTGTCCCCCAATCTTCCAATGCCACCGCTGCTCTCGTCGCACGGTCGGTTGCCGGGGAAAATGGATACTGCAAGAAGCTCTCCAACTGCCACCGCAGCTCCTGCATTAGAACGGCCCCACCTGCATTGGGCACCACATGCTCATAGGGCGAAGGCAAGGAAACCGGTGGAAGCACATCACCCGTGGCCTTGTTTGAGACCACGAATTCCGGGGCGTCTCCCCTTCCAACTACATGACTGATGACGAGATGTGACACACTTCCAATAATAGCATCATGTAAGGAGATTGACGGGCACAAGCAACAAATGCCAGAAATGACCATGTCCCAGAACGCGATCATACTGCTCGCTCCCGATCTCAATATTTCCCCAGACACCTTCGAAAAGGCTTGGCAGGAAGACCCCGAGTGTCAGAAGGCAGGCTCAATCGAGTTCAAGGAATCCCCAGAGTATTTCGATCTTAATGCCCAAGCCACCGCTGCCATCGTTACTTTAACCGCGCTTGGAGCAGCGATCGCCAAGGACCTTATCGTCCATCTGGTAAAGCGTGCGTTGACCAAAGCCGACGCCAAGCACGAACAAGAGGTCGAGGTGGTGCAAGTACCTGACGCCAAGACGGGCCTGCCGCTATTCATCGTTCGGCGCAAAGGGGACAACACCTAGACGCAATAGCCGAGTCCGAATGCTCGGTCCCTCCTATCTCGTAATTCGGCGCAATTCAGAATCAGGATTGGATCGCGGAAGGCCCAACCGGGCTATTGCACAATAATATGACGATTTTACGGGGGGTTTCGAAAAAGTGCACAATAATGAATATTATTGTGCATCCCGATTTCCCCGCTAAACTCCCCGTAGAATGGGGTTTTCCGCCCCGCTCACCCCTTTGAAACCTTCTTTGAACCCATGGCCGATGACTCTCCGCTCTTCTGGATCGTCTCCTCGCCGCTGCTGAGGATCGACAGCTCGCCTCCTCCACCAAAACCGCCTACCAGCGCACCTGGATGAAAATCCTCGCCTGGTCGGCTGCCGAGGGCTTCGACTCCCCTACCCTGCCCAAGAAAAAGCCCGCGAATATTATCGGCTTCTGACCCAAAAACGCTCCGTTTCGCACCATTTGCAGGTGAAAGCGGCTCTTTCCTTCCTGTATCGGTTTGTAGACAAGACCAACCCCTTCAAGGATTGCTTAGCCCCGCGATTTAAGGGGCTGGAACGGGAAATCACCTTTTTGGAAGCCCATGCTGCTGCAGGAACTCCACCGCTCTGCCAGCGATTATTACGGGCATCTAGCGACGCATCTGGCCGATGCGTTGTTCTTCACTGCCTGCCGATTTCACGAATGGAGCACGCTGGAAGTGGGCAAATTGGTGCTGGATGGCGATGGCACCTTCACTACAACACGCCTGAAGGTGAAAGGCGGCAAACATCGTGATTTACCCATCCTCCCCCATTTGTCAGATTCATTGGCCGAATGGCTTCAGATTTTGGAGGCGTTTCGAGGGGTGCGGCTGCGGCGTGGGAGTGTGGATTTTGCTGGGAGCAGACTGATTTTTCCGGGGCGCGAGGGGGCACCGATCAGTAATCCTGCCTTCAATCAACGGCTACGAATTGCCTGCAGAGGGCGGATATCCCGGTGTGTTTATCACTGATCGTTCACGGCGTTTAGGAGGCTCAGAGCATCTATCGCCAACCTCGCTTGAGGTGCCGGGCGTGTATTGCGTTCAAGCAACCGATTTCCCAGGCTGAAATTGATCGGATGTTCGGCGATACGGACAAACGCTACCTTGTGCACGGTTTGCGGCAGGCGGGAATGGTTTCGGAAATCTCGGGTGCTGATGGCCGGCTGCATTTTGTGACGACGGCGAAGTATCTCGAGCATTTTGCTCTAAGTTCCTTGCAGGAACTGCAGCAAATCTCTGCATCGGAATTCAAATAGTCTCTCAATCGGAATCGCTGATTCCCCATCTCACATTGAAATCATGAAATTAAAGAATCTTGAATTTCAAAAATTCATATATGCAAACTTCTTGAACTTCAGGGTTTAAACTTCTGCTCGGCGCGGGGAGCTTTCTAAAGAAATAAAGATTTAAAGAATCTTTAAACAAAGGAATTCAAATTTTC
>JBCCIR010000227.1:0-6356 GCA_039028175.1 Verrucomicrobiota bacterium | reverse complement strand
GCGGGGGGGGGGGGGTCGGGTTTTTGGGTAAGGAAGGACGAGATGATGAGATTGAGTTTTCTTTTGGTATTGGGCTTGTTAGGGGCGGGGGTGGTTTGCTTGGGGGCTGAAGAGGAGAGTGGGGAAGTGGTGTTTATGGGGAAGGTGTTGCCGGGGGAGTTGCGGCATGAGGATGCGCATGCGGTGCGGGATTTGTTTGTGGAAGATGTGCCGGGGACGAAATCGTATTGGTTGGGGCCGTGGGTGGAGGTGGTGAAGGTGAAGGGGATCGGGCGGTTTTATGTGATCCAGGGGTATGATCGTTTTTATGTGAATGCTGCGTTTCCGGAGTCATCGGAGATGGAGTTTTTGAGTCGGTCGTCGGGCATCTATGATTTCTATGGGCCGTTTGAGGGGGCGGTGGGGGATCATTTTGAATTATTGGACGGTTAATCGGTTCTTTGGTCGGTTGTTGTGGCGTGGGAGATGTTGATCTGGGGAGCCAGGGAGAGGCGGTCCTCGCTGCGCCCTGGGGGCTTCGCTGCGGAGGCTCGACGGGGACGCCGAGCCGCACCTTCGACCTGAGGGCGGACGTACGGGGAGGGAGGGGCTGGAGAATCTAATGGTGCTTCTTGTCCACCTCGTGGTTGGATGGGGTGGTGAAGAAGTTTTTGTATATAGCCTTGGTGATGTTGACGGGGATTTGGGTGTGCGGGTGTGAGACGGGGTCGATGGGGGGAGGGGATGAGGTGGTGATTGAGGAAGTGATGCGATCGCCGATCGAGGGGGATGCGGGGAAGGAGATGATTGTGAGTTCGGTTGTGATTCCGCCGAACACGACGTTGCCGGTGCATTGGCATCCGGGGGAGGAGTATGCTTATATCGTGAAGGGGTACGCGCGGTTGTGGCGGCCGGGGGAAGAGGAGGTGGTGGGCAAGAAAGGGGATGTGGTGAAAGTCCCGTATCGGGCGGTGCACACGGCGATCACGGGGCCGGAGGGGGTGGAGTTGATGGTGTTTCGGGTGCATGAGAAGGGGCGGCCGGATCGGGTGTTCGTTGATTAGGAGTTTCGCAGTCTCGCAGTTGCGTTGGGTTTTTTGGGGGGGATTGTCTTGGTGAAGCCCGAAGAATTTGGTAGGGAATCAGGCGTTCCTATTTGCCCTCCCCTGCAATGAGACGACTGCGAATTTGTTCGCTTTGGTTGGTTATGGCCGTTGGATTCAGTTCTGCGGTTTGGGGGCAGAATGTGGTGACGGGTTTTACGTTGATCGATGCGGATACGGATGTGGCGGTGGCGGGGTTTGATCCGATTCCGAGTGGGGGGACGATTAACTTGGCGGATTTGGCATCGACGAACGTGAACATCCGGGTGAACACGACGCCGGCGACGGATTTCGGGAGTGTGCAGATGAATTTATCGGGGGCGACGGTGAAGGGGCAGTTGGAGAACGTGCCGCCGTGGGCGTTGTGGGGGGACAGTTCGGGGAATTACAATGCGGGGTCGTTGAACACGGGGGCGCATTCGATGACGGCGACGCCGTATGACGCGAACGGAGGAGCGGGAGGCACGGGGACGGCGGGGACGCCATTGACGATTCCATTTACCGTGATCGATGTCTCGGTGGGGCCGCCGACGGTGAGTATTACGTCGCCATTGAATGGGACAACGGTGAACGAGCCGGCGAATTTTTTGATTCAGGCGGACGCGAGCGATCCGGGGGGCAGCGTGACGCAGGTGGAATTTTTTGAGGGGGGGACGACCAGCCTGGGGGTGGATGCGACGGCGCCGTATGAGGTGGTTTGGAACGGGGTGACGGCGGGGAGCTATACGTTGACGGCGGAGGCGACGGACGATGAGACGAACACGACGACGTCGGCGCCGGTGACGGTGAATGTTGTGGTGCCGGGGGTGGGGGGGACGGTGAGTGGTGAACTGAAGAAGTGGCATAAGGTAACGGTGACCTTTGACGGGCCGTCGACGAATGAGGGGGCGACGCCGAATCCGTTTATGGATTACAAGCTGGATGTCACGTTTACGGGGCCGGACGGGCGGGTGTATGTGGTGCCGGGGTATTATGCGGCGGACGGGAATGCGGCAAACACGGGGGCGACGGCGGGGAACAAGTGGCGGGCGCACTTGGCGCCGGACGTGGAGGGGGAGTGGTCGTATACGGCGTCGTTTCGGATGGGGACGGACGTGGCGGTGGACGATACGGTCACGGGGACTTCGACGAGTTTTGACGGGGCGAGCGGGACGTTTGTGATAGGTCCGAGTGACAAGGGCGGACGTGATTTTAGGGGGAAAGGGCGTTTGCAGTATGTGGGGGGGCATTACCTGCGGTTTGCGGACAGCAAGGAGTATTTTTTGAAGCAGGGGGCGGACGCGCCTGAGAATTTTTTGGCTTATGCGGAGTTTGACGGTCCGTTCAAGACGGACGGGCAATACAATACCGGCACCTTTGCGAATGAGGCGGAATCGATCAAGGAGTGGAGTGCGCATGCGGGGGATTGGATGAGCGGGGATCCGACCTGGGGCCAGGTGGATGGGGTGGCGGGGACGTATGGGCAGGAAATCATCGGGGCGTTGAACTATTTGGCATCGGAAGGGATGAACGTGTTTTCGTTTTTAACGTTCAACATCAAGGGGGACGACCGGAATGTGTTCATGTATACGGATTACAATGAGCGGGCGCGTTTGGATGTATCGCGACTGGATCAGTGGGAAGTGGTGTTTGAGCATGCGGACGAGTTGGGGATGTTTCTTCATTTCAAGACGCAGGAGACTGAGAACGACGATGAATTGGATTCGGGCAACGTGGGGGATGAGCGGACGTTGTATTACCGGGAATTGATTGCGCGGTATGCGCATCATTTGGGATTGAACTGGAATCTGGGGGAGGAGAACCGGCAGACGACGGCGCAGCGTCAGGCGATGGCGCAGTATTTTCGCGACCATGATCCGTATGATCACTTGATTGTATTGCACACGTTTCCGGGGGAGAAGAATGCGGTGTATACCCCATTACTGGGGAGTGCCTCGGAGTTAACGGGGGTTTCGTTGCAGGGTGGGAACGCGTTTTTCAATGATGTGCATGGGGATGTGACGACGTGGGTGGCGAATTCGGCGGGGACGAGTCCTTCGAAGCCGTGGGTGGTGGCGTATGACGAGCCGGGGAACGCGCAGGACGGTTTGATTCCGGATGTGGATGAGGACGGCAGTTCGGCGGGGAACCAGGTCTCGGGCCGGAAGAATGCTTTATGGGGAACATTGTTAGGGGGAGGCTGTGGAAATGAGTGGTATTTCGGCTATGGGCATCCGCACTCAGATTTGACCTGCGAAGATTTCCGGAGCCGGGATCAGTGGTGGGATGTGTGTCGTTATGCCTTGGAGTTTTTTGAGAAGACGGGGGTGCCGTTTTGGGAGATGACGAACGACAACACGAAGAGCAGTGCCTCGGACGACTATTGTTTTTTCAAGGCGGGCGATGCGTATGTGGTTTATTTGGAGGACGGGGGGACGACGAATCTGGATATGACGGGGGAGAGCGGGGATTTTTCGGTCCGCTGGTATGATCCGCGTAATGGCGGGGCGATGCAGCTGGGGTCGGTAACGGAGGTGACGGGGGGGAGCAGTGTATCGCTGGGGGCGGCGCCCGGGGCGACGACGGAGGATTGGGTGATCTTGGTGGAGGTGGCGAAGGATATTTTGTTTATTCGTGGGGCGGACCGGAGTGGCGGATTGGGGAGTGGGGGGAATATCACGACGCAGTTGGCAGACATCGCTGATTTCTCGACGTCGAGCGGCAATACGGGGTGGGGCGAATTGGCGAATTTGTTACGTGCGGAGGGGTATACCGTGACTCAGGTCACGGAGACGGCGGAAGCGCCGACGGGTTCGGTAGACGGGGTGCACATTGATTTGGAGAACGAGAATTTGTCGCAGTATGCGGCGGTGGTATTTGGATCGAACAACGCGAACGACTATGATGCGGCGGCGATTGATGCGGTGGAGAGTTACGTGCGCGGGGGTGGGGCGGCGTTGTTTATATCGGACGCGAATTTTGGGAGGGACTGGCGGGATGCGGCTGACAGTGATCAACTATTCTTGGATCGGTTTGGGTTGATCATGAACCAGGATCAGGGGACCTATGAGATCGGGGATGCGGTGGGCGAGGTGCTGGAGCCGGGGCATCCGATCCTGTCGGGGGTGAGCGAATTTCGAGGGGAGGGGGTATCGCCGTTGATGTTGGCGAGCACCGGGGCGCCTCCGGCGGGGGTGACATTGACGCGGGTGACGTTTCGGAATCTGGGAGGGGGCGGAAGCAATGCGACGCGATTGAACAATCCGCCTTTTAGTGCGGGCAATCAGCAGGGACCAAGCTGCAACTTGAACAATGTGGCGGGAGATGCGGATTGTCCGCCGGACATATTGGATCGGATTGCGACGATGGTGGTGGGGGATGTGGATGCGGGGCGAGTAGTGGGATTTTTTGACCGGAATACGTTTTTCAATGCGAACGGGGCGGGGGGAGCGGATTTGAATTTGTTTGATCACACGCAGTTGGCGAAGAACTTGTTCGGGTGGCTGGTGAATGATCCGCCGGTGGTGGGTGCGGGGGCGGATTTTTCGGTGGTATTGCCGGCGGGCGGGACTTTGGCGGGTAGTGTTAGTGATGACGGGTGCCCCGCGGATGCGAGTTTGATGGTGGCGTGGTCGAAGGTGAGTGGGCCGGGCGGGGTGGTATTTGGTGATGATGCGAGCGCGACGACGGGGGTGAGTTTTGGGATGCCTGGCGTCTATGTATTGCGGATCACGGGTGATGACGGGGAGAAGGAGACGAGCGCGGAGGTGACGGTGACGGTGAACGACAGTTTTGCGGCGTGGGCGGTGCGGGAGGCGTGCGGGAATACTGATCCGAATGCGGATGATGACGAGGACGGGGTGACGGCGTTCGGGGAGTATGCGGCGGGGGCGGATGCGAAGGTGGCGGATCGCGAGTTGGCGACGCCGTTGGTGGAGGTGGACGGGGGGTCGCTCGCGATCGTGTATCGGCGGCTGAAATTTGCGACGGACGTGACGTATACGCCCCAGCGGTCGGGGACATTGGGGTCGGGTGCGGTGTGGGACGGGACGGGGAGTTTATTCGTGGAGACCGTGATTGCGGATGACGGTGTCGTGGAGACGGTGCGGGCGACCCTGGTGGAGGCGATTCAGCCGGGGTTAAACGTGTTTCTCAGGGTGAGGTATTCGAACTGAGTGTGGAACGGATTTTGGGGCAGGGGGTGTCAGAGGGCGCGGGGGATGACGAAGTCCCGGAGGGTAGCGGAGGCGATGTCGATGAGGGCCCAGTGGTCGACGGGGAATTCGAGGACGGCGGTTGCGCAAGTGGGGAAGCGGGGGATTTGGGCGCGGTCTTTGTCTGATTTGAGGAGAGATGAGGCCAGGTATTCGAAGCCGGGGTTGTGGCCGAAGAGGATGGCGTGTTGGGCGGACTCGGGGATTTTGTTTTGGATGGCGGCGAGGATTTGGTGTTCGGAGGCGTGGTAGAGGTCGTCGTCGAGGGTGAGATTGGCGGGATCGACGTGAAGGAAGGGGGCGATTATTTCGGCGGTGGTACGGGCGCGGACGGCGGTGGAGGAGAGGACATAGTCCGGGGGAGGGATGAATTCGGACGCGATTTGTTTGGCAAGGTATTTGCCGATTTTTGGGGCGGCGGATTGGCCGCGGTTGTTGAGGGGGCGTTCGTGGTCGTCGAGGGCGAGATTGGACCAGGAGGATTTGGCGTGGCGGATGAGGGTGAGGGTCTTCACGACCTTTCGACTAGACGCCGAGCATGCCGGGGTAGAGGAATCCGAGGAGGGTGGCGCTATTGTCGCCGACGTCGCCCCATTTGGAGACGGAGAGTTCGAAGCGGGCGACGGAGCAGGTGGGCATGCGATCGATGCTACCTTTGCGGGGTTTAAGGAGGGCGTGGGCGAGCATTTCGATGCCGGGGTTGTGGCCGACGATGACGACGTGTTCGACGTCGTTGGGGATGCGGGTCCGGATGGTGTTGATGAGTTTGTCGGCGGAGGCGAGGTAAAGGTCTTTAACCTGGACGATGTTTTCGGGGTCGTGCTTGATTTTTTTTGCGATGGCTTCGGCGGTGGTGAGGGCGCGGTTGGCGGTGGAGGAGAGGATGAGATCGGGTTTGAATTTTTTGTCTTTGGCGAGGGCGGCGCCGACTTTGGGCGCGGATTTTTTGCCGCCAGCATCGAGGGGGCGATCGTGGTCGGGGACTTCGGGGTCCCAAGTGGATTTCGCGTGGCGAACGATGGTGAGGAGGCGGACGGAGGGAGCGGTGGATTTTGCCTTCGCCTTAGCTGGTGCTTTGGCT
>JBCCIR010000226.1:0-6364 GCA_039028175.1 Verrucomicrobiota bacterium | reverse complement strand
AGCCGGGGGAGTTTGCCCGGCGCCTGGTTCGGGAGCAGGGGATTCCGTCGTCGGTGGGGATGGCGTTATGGGAATACCGAATGTGTCACTTGTTGAACGCGTGCCGTCGGGTGTCGTTTGTTTGCGTGGAGCGCAGTGATTTGGAGAAGTATCCGGCTTCGAGCGGGGAGCGGATTCGGGAGGCCTTGGAGGGGGCCGGGGTGGAGGGGTTACGGGTGGTGACGTCTGAGGCGGTGGGGGTGGAGACGGTTTTGGGGGCGGAGGGGGTTTACGAGGTGGTGTTGACGGCGGGGCATGCGCGACTGCTGGAGTTTTTGCGTGGATCGGGCGAGTTACGGGAGGGGCATGACGAGCGATTTGAGGTGGGCGAGGAAGCGATGCGGGAGCTGGAGGCGCATCACCGGACGGCTGCGGCGTATCATGGGCGGGGGGGGAAGGCGGAGGAAGCGGCGTTGTTGTATACTGAGGGGTTGGAGCGATGGGGGCGGGTTTTTGGGAAGCTGGAGGAGCGTCTGGAGCGGGGCTTGGGGGAGGCGGGTTCACTGGAGAAACTGTTAGGGCGTGTGGATGATGGGGAGCGGGCGGTGCGGGAGTCGGGCCTTTTCTCGAAGGCGCGTTGGGGGGCGGCATTTCGGGTGTTACGGAAGGGTGCGGAGCGGGGGACGGCGCGGGTGTTGAAGGAGTTTCGTGAGGGTAAGTGGCGATCGGGTCTGGAGGAGGAGAAGAAGAAGGAGAAGGAGAAGAAGAAAGCCGGCGCAGAGGCGGGGGTGAAGGATGGGGGTGGGGATGAGTTGGGAGTGGGGGAGGGCGGGGTGGAAGGAGCGGGTGATGACGGGGAGGCTATCGGGTATGAGGGGGAGGGTGCCGTGGTGGCGGTGGGTAGTTGGCGGGGTGATGGGTTGAGGCGATTAGTGCGGGGCTTGTCGGGGAATGGAGACAGCGTGGTGACGGTGTGTGATTCGTTTCGGTGGGAGGAATGGAAAGCGGAGCGGGACGGGGGTGTCGATTGGGCGCGGGCGCATGATTTGGAAGTGGGCGAGTCGGTGATTCCGGCCTTGGAGAAGGAGTTGTCGGGGGACGCGGAGCGGGTGGAGACGCGTGTGATGGATTTGCGGGATGAGGAATGGGAGGGTGGGGCGATCGGGTTGTTGGCGGTGGGGGCGACGGAGGCGGGAGAGATTTCCGATGCGGTGTGGGGTTCCTATTTTTCGCGAGTGATTCCGGGGAAAGGGGTGGTGGTGTTGGGTGAGGGAGAGTGGGGGGCGGTCGGTTCTATTGGGGTGCGGTTCGAGAAGTATTTTGAGCGGGTGGCAGGGGCGGAATTGGTTTGGCGGCTGCGGGAGGTGTTACCGGACGATGTTTTGGAGGAAAGGAAGGGGGAGTAGGAGTGGGAGGATGAAAGAGTTGAAGGTGAGCGAGGACACGAAGGATGCCGTGGCGGCGATGTATCGGCCGCCGGCGTGGGCGGCGGGTCCGGATGTGGGGGACGATCCATGCACTGGGTATGTGAGCGAGGCGGATGCGCGATTTCTTTGGGAGTTTCTTTTGAGAGAGCGCCCGCGGCGGGTGGTGGAGGTGGGATGTGCGGCGGGGGTATCGACGAGCGTGTTGCTGGCGGCGATGGCGGAAGTGCGGCGGCGAGAAGGGGAAGAAGTGCCGCGGTTGGACGTGTTTTCGTTCGACGTGATGAAGCAGTGTTATTTTGACGAGAATCGGCGGGTGGGATCGGCGGTGAAGGAGATGGTGCCGGATTTGGCGGGGAACGTTTTATTTTGTTTAGGCGAGCACGCGCATCGGGCGGGGCGTTATTTTGGCGAGGGGTCGGTGGAGGTGGTGTTTATTGATGCGAATCACCGGCATCCGTATCCGACTTTGGATTTGATGTCGGTGTTGCCGATATTGGCCCCGAAGGCGTGGGTGGTTTTGCATGATATCGGGTTGCCGGACATTACGAAGCGAGCGGAGTGGCGGGAGTATGGGCCGCAGTATTTGTTTGAGGGTTGGGTGGGAGAGCGGTTGATTGCGGAGACGACGGGCGAGGAGCCCGCGAACATTGGGGCGATTCGGATGCCGGGGCGGGTGGAGGATGCGGTGCCGGCGTTGCAGGGGATATTGAAGGGGAAGGAGTGGGAGGAGGAGCCGGTGAAGGGGTATTTGGAGCGGGCGGGGTTGGGGGGGATGGTGGAGAGGGGTTGAATGGTTCTTAGGTTCTTAGGTTCTTTGGTTGGGAGGCGGGGGGGAGGGGGAGAAGGTGGGTTTTGCGCGGACTTTGGATGATGGGAGGAGCGTTGCGGACGATCGGGACGATCGTCCCTACCATCTTGGCTCCGCCAAGTTGTTCTTCTCTCTTCGAGTTACGAAGGGCACGCCCTACCTGTCGTGGGAGAGGGGGAGCGTTGTGGAAGTGGGTTGTCCTCGCTCACGCTCGCACCTACGGTTGATGGGAGAGGTGGGGTGGCTATAGGGTGCCGAGGCGTTGGCCTTGGTATGAGCCGGATTCGATGGATTGGATCCAGGCGTCGTTATCGAGATACCATTGGACGGTTTTTTCGAGGCCGGACTGGAAATTTTCGAGGGGAGACCAGTTGAGTTCGGTTTCGATTTTTGAGCAATCGATGGCGTATCGGCGGTCGTGACCGGGGCGGTCGGTGACGAAGGAGATGAGTTCTTCTGGCGATTTTTTGGCGCCTTCGCAATCGGGGGCGAGTTTTTGGACGGCGGCGATGATGCCGTGGACGACGTCGATGTTTTTCATCTCGCAGTTACCGCCGATGTTGTAGACCTCGCCGACCTGGCCTTTGAGGAAGGCGAGGGTGAGGCCGCGGCAGTGGTCGCGCACGTAGAGCCAGTCGCGGACGTTTGAGCCATCGCCGTATACGGGGAGGGCTTCGCCTTTGACGACTTTTTGGATCATTAAGGGGATGAGTTTTTCGGGGAACTGGTAGGGGCCGTAATTGTTGGAGCAATTGGTGGTGACGACGGGGAGTTGGTAGGTGTGGACGTAGGCGCGGGCGAGGTGATCGCTGCCGGCTTTGGCGGCGCTGTAGGGGCTATTGGGGGAGTAGGGGGTGGTTTCGGAGAAGGCGGGGTCATCGGGGCCGAGGGAGCCGTAGACTTCATCGGTGCTGACATGGAGAAAGCGGCGAGTCGCCGCAGACAGAGATTCGGCTTCGGAATCCGCGGGAAGTTCGTTCAGGTATTTCCGGAATTGTTCGAGGAGGGTGTAGGTGCCGACGACGTTGGTTTGGATGAATTCTTCGGGGTTATCGATGGAGCGGTCGACGTGGGATTCGGCGGCGAGGTGGAGGACGCCATCGATTTGGTGTTCGCGGAGGAGTTTGGCGACGAGGTCGGCCTCGGTGATGTCGCCGTGGGCGAAGTGGTAGCGGGGGTCTTTTTCGACGGGGGCGAGGTTTTCGGGATTACCGGCGTAGGTGAGTTTGTCGAGGTTTACGAGTTTGGAGACGGAGAGGGCGTAATCGTCGGCGGCATCACCGAGGAGGTAATGGATGAGGTTGGAGCCGATGAAGCCGGCGCCGCCGGTGACGAGGAGATTCATTTTATTGGGAGCTGGAGGCTAGGAGGTAGGAGCTGGAATGGGGGGAGTTTCGGGCAGGGTTACGGGAATTGCAAGGGGTGGGGGCGTTGGTGCCGGGAGTAAGGAGGCGAGTGGGTTCTGAAGCCGTGTCCTCGCTCACGCTCGCACCTAAGGGTGATGGACGGATCGCTCTGTGGGAGAGCGAAGGGATTTACAAATGGGGAGAAGAGAGGAGGGCATTCAGGATGAGGGGGACTTCGGGGTGGAATTGGATTTTGTTATCGCGGTTGAGTTTGTCGAGTTGGTCTGGGGAGAGGAAGAGGCCTTGGTGGAGGTATTCGGCGGCCTGGGATTCGTTCATGGTGAGGGTGGCTTCGCGCCAGGCGCGCCGGGGGAAGGGGAGGCCGACGCCGCTGGACCAGGTTTTTGAGAACTCGGCGAACTGGCGGAATTTTTTGAGCCATTGTTCTGGGGAGACGACGGGGTAGTGGAAGTGGGCGCCGAGGGTTTCGGTGGGGATGGGGATATCTTCCGGGTAATCGGGTGCGGGGATGTTTTGGTTGGTGGTGAAGCGGTGTTGGTTGAAGGTTTGGAGATCGGCGTTCGTGCGGGCGATGGCTTTGCCTTGATTGTGTCCGATGAAGCGGGTGACGGTTTCGGTTTCTCCGGAGATGGGGTTGAGGATTTCCTGGTGGATGGGGTGGCCGGACTGGAAGTAGGCGTTGTGCCAGAAGGAGGCGGTGTTGTCGACGGGAGCGGGGATGGTTTCATGTGTTTGGAGGATGACTTGTTGGGTATCGGGGTGGACGTTTGCGAGCATGCGGGGGAGGTTGGCATTTTTGAGGGCGTCGTTTACGGGGCGGCCGCTGAGGTGATTGACGAGTCGTTGGAAGGCGGAGGGTTCCGGGGCGTCGGGTTTTTGAATGCGCGGGGTGCCGCCGAAGGCGAGTTCATCGGCGTCGAGGTGGAGGAGCCAATCGAAGCCGTCTTCGCGGGCGCGTTCGAGGGCGATATCGACGCATTGGTTTTGGTATTCGCGCATGAAGCGGATTCCGGGGGGGTGGTCGAGGTGGATGATATCGACCCAGGGGTGATCGCGGGCGATTTCTTCGGAGGGATCGGTGCAGTGGTCGAGGAAGAGGTAGACTTTTTCGACGCCGGCGGCGTGGTGCCATGCGAGGTTGGCGGGGAGGAAGGGGGCTTCGTCATGGATGCACATGACCATGGCGAGCGAGGGGTGGCGGGAAGTGGTGCGGAAGCCGATGTGGGAGGCTCCGTTCAGGGATTCGAGTTGGGGGTTGGTGTGTTCCATGAGATGGTCAGGTGTTGAGGGTGGTGATGATGTCGTGGACGTCGAGTTCGGCGACGATTTCGCCTTGGGCGACGAGTTTTTTGGCGCGGTCGACGGGGATGAAGACCCATTGGTGGAGGTAGTTGTGAATTTCGTCCGCGTTCATGGTTTCGGAGGCGCGGCGCCAGGCGAGTTTAGGGAAGGGGATATCCATGCCGTTGGGCCAGGTGGTGGCGAGGCCGTTGTATTGGCGATATTTTTTGCGCCATTGTTCGGGGGTGATGAGGAGGTAGTGGTAATGGCAGCCGAGGTGTTCGGTGGGGACATCGATTTTCTCCGGAAACGCGGGTTGTTTGATGTGTTGGTTGCGGGTCCAGAAGTGTGAGTTGTAGGCTTGGACGTCGGCGGCGGTGCGGACGATGGATTTCCCGAGTTGGTGTCCGAGAAATTTTTTCATGAGGATTTTTTCACCGGTGACGGGGTCGAGAATTTCGCGTTGGAGGGCTTTATGGGATTGGAAGTAGGGATTTTTCCAGAATTGTTCGACCTGATCCATGGCGATGGGGATGGCTTCCTTGGTGGGGAGGGAAACGACTTCGGTCTCGGGTTTGGCGGACGCGAGCATGGGGGGGAGTTGTGCGCGCTGGAGGGCGTTCTGGGAGCGTGCTTGTGATTTGCCGAGGATGTTTTGGAGTCGGCGTGCGAGGTAGGGCAGTCGTGCGCCGTTGAGTTGGGAGGGTTGACCGCCGAAGGCGAGTTCATCGGGGTCGATGTGCATGAGCCAATCGATGTGATCGGCGCGGGCGAGATTGAGGGCGTGATCGGAGCAGAGGTTTTGGTGTTGGCGGGAGTATTTGGTATCGGGGGTGCGATTTTTGTGGATAACGTTTACCCAGGGGAAGGAGCGTGCGATTTCTTCGGTTTGATCGGTGCAGCGATCGAGGAAGAGGTATGCTTTTTGGACGCCGACGGCGTGGTGGTAGGCGAGGTTGGTGTGGAGGAAGGGCGCCTCGTTATGGACGCACATGAAGAGGGCGAGTGAGGGGAGAGAGGGAGGGGGAGCGTCAGGTGAGGGGGAGGCGAGCGGGGTTTGGGTCTGTGAATGGGAGACCACGGAAGTAATTAAGTTTACTTTTCAATCAACAAATGTTAAGTAATTGAGCGAAAAAGGGAATCATAATTCGCACGGAAAGGGGATTTTTTTTGGGATTGTTCAAGGGACGGGACGAGGGGATGCGAGTGGGGATTTGGGGTTGGTTTCACACGGGGAACTTCGGCGACGAGCTGATCGCGCTGTATTTGTGTCGGTTGGCGGCGGAGTGCGGGTTGTGTCCGGTAGTATTTGGGATGCGTTCGGAGCTGGCGGAGCGGTATGGGGTGGAGGTGATGAACGAGGTGGAGGAATTTTTCGGGTCGATTGAGTTTTGTTTGTTTGCGGAGGGGGGGTGTTTGATTGATGCGAAGGATTCGATGAACAAGAAGGGGGAGCGGTATGAGGAGTTGGCGGCGGCGGCGGAGCGGTACGGGGTGAAGTT
>JBCCIR010000225.1:0-6437 GCA_039028175.1 Verrucomicrobiota bacterium | reverse complement strand
GGGCGGCCGCAGGGGGGGGGTGCGTTTTTCCCCCCCTGGGTGCGGGGGGCCCCCCCTTTGGGCGGGGCGGCCCCCTATTGGCCGGGGGGGTTCCGGGAGGGGGCCCCCGGTGGGGGGGGGGGGGGGGGGGGGGCGAATACGGACGCGGGATTAGAGGGAGTGCCTTAGGAATCCTGTTCGTTTTCCTTGAGGAGGCCGGATTCGGTCAGGAACTGCACTTCTTGTGGGGTGAAAGAGTATGGGGAGACCCCTTCCATGAGGCGTTTGGCGCTTTGGTAATCCTTGTTGGCGAAGCGGATGGCGGCGAGGACGGCGCGTTCGCGGGGGTTGAGTTCGGCCATTTTGATGCCGGAGGAGCGGTGGTAGGCTTTTTTGGCATTGCCGGTGCGATAGTAGTAGAAGGAGAGGAGGAATTTGGCGACGGAGTCTTCGGGGTCATCGGCGAGGAGGCGGTCGGTTTCGGTGCGGGCTTCCTGGATATGGCGATTGAGGAGGAGGCGGAGGTAGGTGGTTTTGGCGATGAGGTTGGCGTCGTTGGGACTGATGGCGCAGAGGTTTTCGAGGTTTTCGAGGGTTTCGAGGAGGTTGCCTTGTCGTTCGGCGATTTGGGCGAGGCCGCGATAGGCTCGTTCGGGTGCGTGCAGGACGGAAGCGCGGAAGGCTTGTTCGGCGGGTTGGAGGCGTCCGATTTTAAGGGCGGCGTAGGCGAGACGGATGACGTATTCGGGTTTACCTTCTTCTTCGGAAATGCGGATGGCGCGGCGGAGGAGTTTATCGACTTCTTCGGGTGGTTGGTTGGCGTCGAAGGCGACGAGGGCTTGGCCGACGGCGCTGAGGGCGGGGTCGCCGCGGCGTTCCAGGGAGGCGAGGATATCTTTTGCGGAGTCGAAGCGACCGTCCATGATGAGAGCTTGGACGGCGGAGCTGACGAGGGCGGGGTCGCGGAGCATTTCCGGATTGGCGAGGAAGGCGCCGACTTGGCCGTGGAAGCCGCGGTCATTGAGCCAGGCGAGGCGGTCGTTAAGGTCATTGGAATTGAGTTCCTCGTCGGCGGCCCATTGGTTGAGGGCATTCTCGACGATTTCCCGTCGTTTTTTTGGATAGACATACATATCCCACTCGATGAGGTGGACGGAAGGGTCTCCGTAACGGGGGCGATCGGGGTGGTTGCGGTATCGTTCGAGGAGGTCTTCCTGGGGATAATTGAACTGGCCGTGGACCTGGCGGATAGATTCGAGGGCGCGGAGGCCGGCGAGGGATTCGTCTTTGGAGAGTTCGATGATGTCGCGCCAGCTTACTTCGACAACATCGGGGATGGGGCTGGCGAGTCTGGCTTGGGCATATGAGAGTTTTGCTTCGACATTGTCGGGGTTTTTATCGAGGGCTTTTTCTAGGAGGCTGATTTGTTCATCGACTTTCCCTTGGCGGCGGTGCAATTCGGCGATGACCTCGTATGTACGGGAGGTGGTATCGGGTGAAGCCAGGAATTTCTCGACCAATTCTTCGGCATCTTCGAAGCGATTGGTTTTGACATACAGTTCGAGGAGTTTTGCTTCGTCGCTTGGGGTGGCGCGGTCGAAATATTGGAGGGCTTCGAGGAAGGAGATGGCTTGATGGGGGGCGCCTCCTTCGGTGTATTTGGCGACGAGGCGGATGATTTCGGGATTTTGGGGATCGAGATTATTGGCTTTGCGGAGGACAACTTCGGCGTCGGCGTAGTTTTGGGCTTCGATGAGGGCATCGATTTCTTCGACCATGCTGCCGGCGCGGGCGGAATTGATGCGTGCCTGGATGGAGGGCCATTTCCATGCGAGGACGCCGACGGAGGCGACGATCACGAACATGATCGTGAGGAGGATGCTCCAGAATTTGTTTTTGGAGGCGCGGTGTCGTTCCTTGGCGGCGGCCCGGCGGTGGGGTTGGTTCCAAGGTTTAGACGACGAGGAGGAGCGTTTTTTGGAGGGAGGCACGGGGTTGAGAGGGAGTGGGTGGGGCCCGAGGGGCAGGGTGGTGAGAGGGAAAGGAATTTAGCGTAATCCGGGAGGATTCGCAAGTGCCGTGATTGTTGCTTGGGAAGGGGAAGAGCCGGGAAATGGCTCTGTTAGAACGAATTGCGGGCGGCTTCGAGGAGGGCGTCGATTTGGGTAGGATCGGAACCGGCGCCACGGGCGAAGTCGGGTTTGCCGCCGCCGCGTCCGCCGACGATGGGAGCGAGTTTCTGCATGAGGTCGCCGGCTTTGAATTGGGAGGTGAGGTCGGGGTGAACAGCGATGCCGAGGTGGACTTTGCCGGAGGCTTCTTCGGCGGCGGCGAGGATGGCGACGCCTTTGAATTGTTTTTTCTTCAGGGCGTTGATGAATTCCCCAAGGAGATTGCCATCGGCGTTTTCGAGGGCTTCGATGATGACAGGGGGATCGCCGGCGGCGTTGGCGATGAGGGCGTCGATTTGGGCGTCGGCTTGTTGGGCGAGGTTGGCGGTTTGGATTTTCTTGAGGGATTTGTCTGCGTCGACGGTGAGCTTTTTCAGGGCATCGCGGTAGGCGGTAAGGGCGGAAGAAGTGTCGCCGGGATCGGGGGCATCGGGGGCGCGCTGGGTGGGAGCGTCGGCGGCGGAGAGTTGGGCGTTGAGGGCGGTGAGTTTGTTGGCGAGTTGGTGGATTTCTTTTTCGAGGCCGGCTTTGGCTTCGTCGAGATAGGCTTGGGCGTGGCTCCCGCAGACAGCTTCGATGCGGCGGATGCCGGCGGCGATGGCTTCTTCTTTCTTGATGACGATTTGTTCGATGTCGCCGGTTTGGCGGACGTGGGTGCCGGCGCAGAGTTCCATGGACCAACCGTCGAGGCTGCCTTCGGCGCCGCCGATTTGGACGACGCGAACGGTGTCGCCGTATTTGTCGCCGAAGAACTGCATGATGTTCTCGTTGCCCTTTACGGAGTCGTAGGGTTGCTCGGACCAGGAGACGGGGTCGTTGGCTTTGATTTTTTCGTTGGCGAGTTTTTCAACGGCTTGGAGTTGTTCCTTGGTGAGGGCTTTGGAGGAGAAGTCGAAGCGGAGGCGGTCGGGTCCGACGTATGAGCCTTGCTGGGTGGCATCGGGGGAGACGATTTCGTGAAGGGCCCAGTGGAGGATGTGGGTGGCGGTGTGGTGTTTTTCGATGTCGCGCCGGCGGGAGGTATCGAGGGCGACGGTGGCTTCCCGGGGTTGGCCGGTCCAGGCGGAGGGCATGGCGGAGAGTTGGAGGATGGTGGCGGCGCCGACGGAGGAGACGTTGGTGACGTTGAATGATTCGTCGCCGACGGTGAGGGATCCGATGTCGCCGACTTGACCTCCCATTTCGACGTAGAAGGGTGAGGTGTCGATGATGGCGTAGGTATTGCCGTCGCGATCGAGGATGTCGTGGATTGTGGTGGGGGAGGAATCGGTGTCGTAGCCGGTGAAGGTGGTGGTGACGTCAGTATCGAAGTCGAGGGCGGTGACTGTTTCGGAGGTATGGGCGGCGCGGGCGCGTTCGCGCTGTTGTTCCATGTGGGATTCGACGGCTGCGAGGTCGAGGGTGAGACCCCGTTCGGCCGCCATGAGGGCGGTGAGATCGGTGGGGAAGCCGTAGGTGTCGTAGAGCTCGAAAGCGGTTTCGGGTTCGAACGCGCCGGAGACTTTTTCGGCGGCGGCGTTGAAGAGTTTGATGCCGCGGTCGAGGGTTTTGTTGAAGGCGGATTCTTCGGTATCGAGGGTTTCGGTGATGCGGTCTTGGTGTTGTTTTAGTTCGGGGAAAGCGGCGGCCATTTCCTCGACGAGGACGGGGACGAGCTGGGGGAGGAAGTTGGTGCCGTCTGTGCCGAGGCCGAGGTTGCGTCCATATCGCACGGCGCGGCGGAGGATGCGACGGAGGACGTAATTGCGATCGGTATTTCCGGGGAGGATGCCGTCGGCGATGGAGAAGGAGAGGGTGCGGATATGGTCGGCGATGACGCGGAAAGCGATGTCTTTCTGGATGCTCGATTCTGGATGCTCGATGCTGGATGCTCGATGCTCGATGCTGGATGCTCGATGCTCGATGCTCGGAGAGGGGAGGGTGCGGGTGTATTTTTGGCCAGAGAGTTGTTCGAGTTTTTGAAAGAGCGGGGTGAAGACGTCGGTGTCGTAGTTGGAGGGGAGAGTTGAGAAGTCGGTGAAGTTCTTGGTGCCCTGGATGATGGCGCAGGCGCGTTCGAAGCCCATGCCGGTATCGACGTGTTTGGCGGGGAGGTCGCGGTAGGAGCCGTCGGGTTCGGCATTGAACTGGATGAACACGAGGTTCCAGATTTCGATGCAGCGGGCGTCGTCTTTATTGACGAGGGCGCCATTGGTATCGCCTTCGGGGGTGAGGTCGACGTGGAGTTCGGAGCAGGGGCCGCAGGGGCCGGTGTCGCCCATCATCCAGAAGTTATCTTTGACGTTGCCGTTGACGATGTGGATTTCGGGATCGAGGCCGGCTTTGAGGAAGAGGGCTTTCCAGTGGTCGTATGCTTCCTGATCGAACTCGGCGGGGTCGCCGTCGCCGGGCGCGTAGACGGTGGCGTAGAGGCGATTGGGGGGGAAGCCCCAGGTTTCGACGACGAGTTCCCAGGCCCAGTTGATGGCGTCTTTTTTGAAGTAATCGCCGAAGGACCAGTTGCCGAGCATTTCGAAAAAAGTGTGGTGGTAGGTATCGAGGCCGACGTCTTCGAGGTCGTTGTGTTTGCCGCCGGCGCGGATGCATTTCTGGGTATCGGCGGCGCGAGGGGGATCGTAGGGGGCTTTTTGGGTGCCGAGGAAGTAGGGCACGAACTGGTTCATGCCGGCGTTGGTGAAGAGGAGGTTGGGGGAGGTGGGCATGAGGGATGCGGAGGGGACGGTGGTGTGTCCCTTATCGCGGAAGAAGGAGAGGAAGGAGTCGCGGATTTCGGCGGCGGTCATGTGGTGTGTGGTGTGAGGGTCTTTGAAACCACTAATTGGCGGGGATTTCCACAAATAAATTGGGGAATAGGGTGCCGGAGTAGTTGGGGGGTTGGAGGATTAATGGCAAGGGAGCGTCAAAGTCTCACAGGACAACGCGAGCGGATGGTGTGGTGATCGCGAATAGTGGCGCAGCGATGATCGGAAAAGCGATCGGGAAACACATCAACACGAACAATTGGAGAAAATGAAGATGGGATGGAAAGCGGCGAAGGGAAAGGCGAACGCGGGGGCGTTGGCGGTGGGGGAGTGCAAGGGATTGGACGGGCCGCCGGTGGGATTGTTGGAAGAGTTCCCTGATATGGGGCCTTTGTATGCGACGGCGCGGAATTTGGGTGGCGCGCTGGGCAAGGTGGTGGATGCGGGGTCGATGTTGGTTGATGAGGAGGCAGGGTTTGTGATGGATCCGGGTGAGGGATGGTGTTTGTCATTGGAGGAGTGGATTGGGGCGCACGTGACCGTGATGCTTAACGAGGGGCGGGAGGTGAGTTCGCTGGAGATGGATTTCAAGAGTCAGACGCTGGGGTTGAGTTTAGTGGAAGTGCCGGGGCTTTCCCGGTTGGGAGTTTTGCAAGAGGCGGCGGCGCGTTATGCCGGGGAGGTGAAGACGAATTTGGATTTGGATGTATGGCGGCGTGAGGTTGAGCCGTCGGTTTCGATGTGTGGAAACTGTGGGGCGGCGGCGATGCGTCGATCTCGATATCCGCGCCAGCATCCCTTGTATATGATTTTGCAGCACGCGGTGCGGCATGAGGTGCCGTTGCATTGCCGGTTGTTTGGCGCGCATGTGGATTTCCGTTTGGAACTGGTGCCGCGGCAGGTGACTCCGATGGAAGGATTTGTATTGGCTGCGGACGAGGAAGGCTTAGACATGCTGCACATTGATTTGAAATGGGTGCATGCCTTTGTCGTGGGGACCTCCAGGATCGACGGGGAAGAGTGGGCGTCGATCACGGTGTATGACATGCATGGGAAGCGTCACCTGGAGATTGCGACTCCGGATGACGCGATGGTGGGTGCATGGAGATCGATTTGCGACAGTGCGGAATCGTTTTACCGGGAGCAGAAGCGCCCGGATGAGTTGGGCGGGTAGGTGGATTGGATGGAAACGAACCGAGAAAAGAGAGAATGACGATTACGATCATATACGCGACGGAGACGGGGAACGCGGAGAGTTTGGCGGAGGACGCGCAGGGGCGACTTGAGGGATTGGGTCACGTGGTGGCGTTGCATGACCTGGGGGATATTGTGGTATCGGATTTGGAGGGGGTGGAAATTTGCTTAGGAATTGTGAGCACGTGGGGAGAAGGCGATCCGCCGACGGAAGCGGAGCCGTTTTTTGATTAGTTGAAGGGGGATGATGTGCGGGGGGGGACGGGGCTGCGGTATTAGGTATTGGGAGTGGGTGACACGGATTACCCTGTTTTTTGTCAATTCGGGGAGGACTTGGTTGAGGAGTTGGATC
>JBCCIR010000224.1:0-6463 GCA_039028175.1 Verrucomicrobiota bacterium | reverse complement strand
GTTTCAGCCTGCCTTCCTTCTACGAAAACTTCTCGGATAGTGAAGGTATCACCAACGCTGAACTCGCAGAGCAGTTGGCCGAAGCCGTGGCGAAGCTCAGTGAGTAACGCTGGGGCTCTGGGGACCACCCTGGCCAGTAGGAGGTTTAATTTCCCTGACTTCCCTCAGGTTCCTCAGTAGGCTTCGCTATCGTATGAATTCAGTCCGCCGTTCACATTCTTCGTTCGTATTGCTGATGCTGGCGTGTTTCTCGGATACGGACGGACAAACTGGCGCGCCTCTGGACCGTTTCGACAACTTCCGGGACTGGGCCATTTACCGAGGCGACAAGAAGGCCATTCAGTACTCGGAGCTGGACCAAATCCACTCTGGAAATGTCAGCCAACTGAATACGGCTTGGGAATATCGCAACGGCGATCTGAAAGGGCCATCCATGTACAGCAACCCAATCATGATTGATGGGTTGCTTTATTTCACCACGCCCCGGATCAATGTTGTCGCACTCGATGCGGCTTCAGGCGAGGAAGTGTGGGTGTTTGAGACGGCCAAACATCGGTCGGGTGGGGAGTTTCGGGGACGCAATCGAGGGGTCGTTTATTGGGACGAAGGGAACAACGTCAACGGGCGTATCTTCAATTTCGTGAAAGACAGGGTATTCGCGATCGATGCGAAGACGGGACGATTGATCAAATCTTTTGGCGAGGATGGCTCCATCGACCTGCGTAAAAATCTACCGGTCGATCCGGAAAGAGCCTCTATCGAAGTGACCACGCCGGGCATCGTTTATCAGAATGTGCTGATCGTGGGTTCCCGTGTGCCCGAAGGCAATCAATCCACCCCCGGCGACATCCGTGGTTACGATGCGCGAACGGGCGAGTTTCGTTGGATCTTCCACACCATTCCGCAGCCCGGCGAGCCCGGTCATGAAACGTGGGAATGGGAGCCGGGAACGACCTATGGGGGAGCCAATCCGTGGGGAGGCTTCTCCCTCGACGAAGAACGCGGCTGGGTGTTCTGCGCGACCGGTTGCGCAGCCGGGGATTTCATTTACGGCGGATCGCGCAAGGGAAGTAACCTGTATGCCAACTGCGTCCTCGTCCTCGATGCGCTGACCGGCAAGCGGATCTGGCATTACCAAACGGTGCATCACGACATCTGGGATTATGACAATCCCCCCGCACCGATTCTCGCAACCATCACGATTGATGGCAAACCGCGAGACGTGGCCGTGCAGTTGACCAAGATGGGGCTGACCTTCGTGCTGGACCGCGTCACGGGAGAACCGGTTTTCCCGGTCGAGGAAAAGCCCATGCCGCGGTCGGACGTGCCCGGTGAAGAGGCGTGGCCAACGCAACCCATCCCAACCCGCCCACCGCCGCTGATTCGGCAGGCCACCTACGAGTCAGATCTAACGAATATCTCGCCCGAGGCGCGCGCGTTTGCGCTTGACCAGTTTCGCAAAGTGAAAACCGGCCCGCTCTACACTCCCCCTTCCATTCAAGGCACGCTCACGACACCGGGCCATCAGGGAGGGGCGGAATGGGGCGGTGGGGCGTTCGATCCGGCGACCGGCGTGCTCTACGTCAATGTGAACGAAGCTCCTACTATCAGCCGCCTCAAGCCACTTGCTGAATTCGACCCGGCCACCGCCACCCCGGCACAGCGTGGTTCCGCTCTCTACGCATCCACTTGTGTTTTCTGTCACGGGCCGAACAGGGCGGGGAATCCGCCGCTCTTCCCTCCGCTTAAAAACATCGAACGAACGGAAGAAGAGATCCGTGAAGTCCTGAAGTCGGGCCGAGGGATCATGCCCGCCTTCAACACCTTGACCGAAGAGCAGCACAACGACCTCATCGCCTACCTACGCAGCGAAGATGAACCCGTTGCCACGGTCGTCGAAGGGGGCACGGACAAAAACGGCCACGCTCCGAGTTACCAGCAGATCGCGCCCTTCTTTGTCGATCACGAAGGTTATCCAGCGACTCTGCCACCTTGGGGAACACTCAACGCTATCGACTTGAACAAGGGTGAAATCCTCTGGAAGAAGCCGCTCGGAGAATACCCTGAACTCGTCAAACGCGGCATCCGGCACACGGGCACCAAGAACTTTGGCGGCCCCGTGTTGACAGCAGGTGGCGTCCTCTTCATCGCGGCCACAGCCGACGAGAAATTCCGGGCCTTCGACAAATTCACAGGTCGCGTTTTGTGGGAGCATCAGCTGCCCGCGGGCGGCTACGCCACGCCTGCCACCTACGCCATCGATGGGCGTCAATTCGTCGTCATCACCGCGGGGGGCGGCGGCAAGAACGGGACCAAGCGTGGCGATTCGATTATCGCGTTTGCTCTTCCGAAAGCTCAGTCGTTCGAATAGGGCGACTGAAAAAACCTCTGGCGCCATTTTACTCAACCCGTTTTAGAACAAGGGATTGGCCATTCATATCTCCTCCCTCCCGCTACTCCCTGCTTGAGTTCAACCCGCTATTGTAGATAACGGGCATCTGCCCCTTCCACTTCTCCCAGGTGCGGTCGTTGCCGACCAGCATGGCCATGAAATGGGCGACATTGATCCGACTCGTCTTCCCCGCGTTGAAGATCGCGCTTCTGGTAGGAGAAGGATGAATCTCGTAGGCACTGACACGGTCTTTGTTGATTAAGCTATCGGGACGGACGACGGACCACTCGATGGCTTGATGGTTCTGGTTGATCCCGGTTCGCAGGTAGTCGGCTGCCTCTTCGTTGTCGGCGTGGGGCGGTAAGATTCGTCGGAGGAGGCCAATCACCCATTTCTGAGCAAAAGAGATAGGCTCGTCCAAATCACGGTTTCCATTCCCCGCCGTGTTCATGAGCACGAATTTGATGGGGAAGTCCAGGTTTGCCGCCATGATCGTCTTGCTAACACGGCGGGTGGCATCAGTGACAAGCCGACGCGGGCGGCCGAAGATACCTTTGAAGGTGAGGTTGTGTCCGAGAGTCGACGCAACGGCCCCGCATCCCTTCAGGTGCCGGGCAAGCTCAGTATCGCTAAGATCCAGTAAACTGGCACGGATCACCGAAAGCCGGGCATTGTCCACGAGATCATCGGGCAAGCTGGCGGTCGAACGGACGATCGCCCTGACGTTTTGCCCGTCAGCGAGTAGTTGGTCGACAAGAAGTTGTCCGGTCGCGCCGCTGGCGCCGATCACAAGCGTCGTCATCTCGGTAAAGCAGTGCGATTACCAAGCCGGAAAAGCACCGACGGCAATGGGGCCGGTAACCTACACGATGAACTACTCGATGAGAACATGTCGACATCGATAGAAGCGCCGGAGTCGGGGGCCGACGGCTTCGGTCTGAGATGAGACCGTTCCGGTTGCGGTCACAGCGGCACCAACATTTTCCCATGCGTTCGCGGACAGATCATCGGATCCCTCGACCTGATAGACGGCCCCGGGCGACGAGGTCCAGTTCAGGGTGATTTGTTCATCGGCCTTCTGGATCTGCGTGATGGCGAGGGGCGCCACAAACTCCAGGGCGCCCATGTCGACGTCGGTGTTGACGACCCGGGTGATCCCGGCGTAGTCGCCGCCTTCCGCCATCCAGTCTTGATTGGTTCCCGTATCCCGGCATGGGGAAGATTCGCTCAGGCGATAATCGGCGGCGACCTGGGGATCGCTGTTGATGTTCCCGTCCTTCAGCCCGGTCCCGCCCTGAATGCAGTTGTGTTGCAGGGTGACCACATAGGCCTCCTCGGGCAGATTGAA
The DNA here is from genome assembly GCA_039028175.1 of Verrucomicrobiota bacterium. Taxonomy (GTDB): domain Bacteria; phylum Verrucomicrobiota; class Verrucomicrobiia; order Verrucomicrobiales; family DEV007; genus JBCDBW01. The sequence continues at coordinate 2,723 of JBCCIR010000224.1, read as the reverse complement.
GCCGCTGTTGGAGTAGAGGATATTATTGCGAATGACCGTCTCGTCCGCAGGGTCGAACGAGGACTCCCAGAAAACACCCCCGGTGGTGTGGGAGGATTCATTGCCGAGCACCGTGCAGTTCTCGACGTGGCCGCGCCCTTTGATGTAAATCCCCCCGCCGTCTGACGGAACGTCAAAGAATCCCGGCGGATGGTCTCGGTCGTAATGGCTGAGATTGTCCAGGACGAGGCTGCTTCTCAACGTTCCGTTCTCGATGTAGACGCCACCCCCGGTTCGGCTGCTGTTGTTTTGAATAAGACACCGCGAGACGACACCCCCTTCGCTGATATGCACGCCGCCGCCCTGGTTGCTCGGCCTGACCGCGCTTCCAACGACAATAGCGATCACACTCGGGGAGCCCTCATTGTCGAAGATCTGACAATCGCGCATGGTTCCGCCAACCATGGTCACTCCCCTGAATTGATTGTCGTAGATGAGGCATTGTACGACCGTGGAGTGATCGCAGTCCAGGGCGCCCACGGACGTCACATTGTTCCGGATGATGCAACGCTCAATCAAACTGTCACTGCCGATGTGGACCGTGGAAGGATCGGAAAAGCCATCGCCTTCATTGTTGTTGTCGTAAAAGGTGCAATCACTCACGATGCTGCCATCCCGGGCGGCCAGCGCGGCGCCAGCGGGCAGAATGCCATGGAGCCCTTGATTTCCACCGTTCTCCCGAAACACGCAGTTGTGGACCACGGAATTTCTGGCGTACACACCACCGCCGTATCTCCTCTCGGGATCGCCGAGGAATCCCCCCTGTATGAAACCGTGTTGGATCGTCAGGTCGGCCAGGGTCGCATCACTGATGTCAAGGCACCGGATCTGGTTCCGTCCATCGACCACGCAGTTTTCCGAGCCGTTGTGGCCTTTGATTGTGATGGCCTTTTCCACGGTGACGGTCTCCTTCAGTGAATAGGTATGGTCAGCGAGATAAATGGTGTCACCGTCGCTCGCGGCGTCCACCGCGTCCTGGATGTTGGTGGCGGCCTGCGTCCAGTTCGCGAACGGCGGCGTTTGATTTCCATCTGGACTCACGTAGAGGTCGGCCGCCTGGGTGATGGCGGCGCTTGCGCAGGTCAATGCGGCCAAAATGAAGAGGGGTGTTTTTTTCATGATGCTCTTTCTTCAATACTCGCTTTTCAGCACAACGCGAAAAAACCTTCGGTGGGCAGGAACGGTGGAGAAGATTGCGGAGGTGTCGGTTCCGGTGCCCGCTTGAGGGATGCCAACATCGATCCAGGCACCCAGGCTATCGCTGAATTGCACCTGGTAGATCGCGCCGGGTGCGGATGACCAGGTCAATTGAACCCCATCGGGCGGGAGCCCGGCGACGGTCAGTTGCGGTAGTAGGGGCTGAGTTGGATGGGATCTGGCCTCGAATTCCTCGAGGTTGGTCACCCCGTCGCCATCCGGGTCGCCGGCCGCGCCCTGCTCGGGATCGATGCTGCCGTCGTCGTTCGGATCCAGCCCGTGATAGATTTCCCAACTGTTGGGCAGGCCGTCCCCGTCGTCGTCGTTTCCGTCGTAGCGCAGGGTGAGCACCTGTTCCGGCGTCTGATACGCGCGGTTGCTCAAGGGCTGGGCCGCTAGGCGCAGGACCGTGTCGCCTGGCGACAAGGTGGTGCTATAGCGCCAGGTTCCGTTGGACGAAATCAGGGACACCCCGGCGGTACTCTGGTTGACCAGGACCCGGTGCGTGTCGGGCACGACGACCCCTGAAAGCTCCATCTCGGGAAACGGCTGCCAGTAGATCCCGCCGCTCTCGGGGGCGATCGGTGTCGGAGCGAAGCCCACAGCGGCCCCCACTAGATCGCCGATTTGCTGTTCCACCACGTCGTGCCGCAAATTCAAATACCCGCTGGTCGTCGCCGGCGTACCCTGTTCCGGCCCGCTCAGTCCACCGGGGTCGATCAACTTGAAGTGGTCGTTGACGGCAGTCGCCAGCCGGGAAGGAAGGAAACGCCCGTCCAATTCGTCGGCCAGGATCTGGTAATAACGTCGCTGGAAATACGGAGCGCGCATCAAGGCCTCCAGCGCTTCCAGCCCCGGCGACCATTCCTCGCGGGGCAGGGGAGTGGCCACGTGAACCGGCATGCCGAGATTCGCCGGCTCCCACGCAGCGTCGAGATCGAGGGGCTCCAACCTCAGAAGACCGGAGTCTGGATGCAGGTACACGGCATGGTTTCCACTGACGCCGCCGAGGATCGTTTCGTTGTTTCCAAGCAAGGCCATCGAAGCGGCCCAGCTCAGCCACTGGTCGGGGTCAATGACCTGTCCCACCGCCGTCGCGTAGTCTACCGGGTTCGTGTTGCGAACGGCATCCAGACTTTCCAAAATCTCTGCAGGCACCACCCCGGTGTCTCCTTCGCCCCAGCTTTCGTAAAATGTCCCGGTGGACGCACCGCGGTAGTTCCTTTCCAGGTAGTCCCCTCCGATGCGCTCTGCCCACAGATACGGTCCCACGTCCCGGTGGTTCAGGTGCAAGCGAATCGCCTGGAGCTCGGGAACGGCGAAGCCCGCTTCTTTTAGGTATTCCGTGGCCAGCCACTCCGGTCCGGGTCGCTTCCCATTGAAATTCAGGCGGTCTTCGCCGGCAAACGGATGATCGTGCTCCAGGTCGATCCGGTACGACTTGACCGGCCATTGCCGCGGGAGCGTGCCCCCGTATAGATAACGGG
>JBCCIR010000223.1:0-6472 GCA_039028175.1 Verrucomicrobiota bacterium | reverse complement strand
TGTCGGGCGATGGCGTCGAGGGCTTCGGCTTGTTGGGGGTTGAGGGAGAGGGGATCGGAGGGGAGGAAGGTTTCGGCGGCGTGGGGATCGCGGGTGGCGATTTGTTCGGTGACGGTGAGGACGCCTTTTTTTTCGAGGGCTTTGACGGCGGCTGAGGCGCCGGGGATTTCGTTATTGATGGTGGTGAGGAGGGTGGGGTTGTTATCGGGTTGGGTTTGGAGGTAGGCGAGGACTTCCGCCTGGCGGGGGGCGCGTTTTTGGAGGGATTCGATTTGGGGGGGATCGAGGGGGCAGGGGGTGGTGAGTTGGGCGGCTTTTTGTTTTTTGAAGGAGTGTGAATTCGAGCGGACGGCTTCGGGGAGGACGGAGCGGATGACTGATTCGAGGGCGGCGCCGTAGTAGGAGGCGATCCATCGGGCGAGTTCGACGAGGGTTGGGGTGAGGACGGGTTGGTCGTCGAGGAGGGCGGTGAGTGGTTTGAGGGAGGCGGGATCGATTTCGGTTTCTTCGCCGATGGCGAGGATGGTGCCGAGGGCGGAGCGATTTTGGAGGGGGACGCGCACGCGGGATCCGACCGCGACTTGGGGGGCGACGTCATCGGGGATGGCGTAGCTGAACTCGAGGTGGCGAGGGCCGTCGATGAGCACCGAGGCGGACAGAGGCATGGGAGAAGTAGAGATGAAAACGGGGGAAAGGGGAAGGGGATGTTTGGGGGCGGGGGTTTCGTGGGGAGAAATAGCGGGCACAAAAAAACCCTCCGGTCTCACGACCGGAGGGTTTTTCGGGATAAACGATTAACTAATAATCGAAATCTTTTTAGGCGACGGATGGATTAGAATCCGACGCTGATGCTGGCACCGCCGAAGAGCCCGTCTTCGAAGCCCCGTGCGGGCTTTTCGCTGCCCACGAAGTTGTAAGCGATGTAGGCCGAGAAGGTGGCGGCGTCGGTAATTGCGACGTCGAGGCCACCGGAGACCACACCGTGGAAGTCCGTATCTTCGAAGTGCCCGAGGACCACGCCGACGTTAGCGGAGAGGAAATCGTTCAACGCCATGGACGTGCCGATGGAGTATTCGAAGTAGTTGGTTTCCAAGTCGAAGTCGTGATAGTAGCCGAAGCCGAGATCGACGATGCTAATCGAGGTGCCGATGCCGACGCCGATTTCGTTGGTGCTACCGCTTCCGAACTCGGGGAAGATGTATGCGGTGTAGCCGACCCAGACATCGACGGGACCCAAAGTGGTCGTCGCGCTGATGTAGAGGTCAAGTTCGTCATTGTCGTCCGAGAGGATCGCGCCGGAAGGCGAGGTCGGATTGATGTACCAAACGCCACCATCGATGGTGAAGGCGCTAATGGGCACACTGAAATCGAACGAAGCCCAGGGGGCGTCTTTGCCGAAGTTTGTTCCGCGGAAGAAGTAGGTCGAATCGTATCCGAAGGAGACGGCTCCGGTGATTGGATCGATCAGACTGGTATCTTCTTCGACGACGACGATGGGTTCCACCATTTCGCCTGCTTCAACAACAGGAGTGGCGGCAAAGATAGCCGCGCAAGCGAATAGGCCAATAGTGTACGGTGCGAGTTGCTTCATGAAGTTAATGTTTTCCCTTGGTTTTTTAGATGTTGGTTTTTTGCTTTGGTATTGCTGGCTGAGTTGTGCCGCAGTTGGCACGTTCCGTCAACAAATTTTCTAAAGTGTATTTGGAGTGGGGGTGCTTTTGTGAATAAGACGGTTTTGAAGGATTGGGAGGGTTAAAAGCAGATTTTTTGCCAAGTGTTGAAAAAAGTGTGGGCGGAGTGGTGGATTCTCAGATTTGTGAATAAGTGGGCGAAAGGGTTGGTGACAAAGGGGGTTGTGTGTGGGGATCAGTCGAAATCGCTGGCGAGGACGGTTTGTTTTTCTCTGCTGCCGAGGAGTTTGGCTTGGGCGACGATGAGTTTTTCTTCGGTTTCGAAGCGATAGGCGTGGCAATTGGGGCAGAGGGTGACCTCTGCGGCGACGATGGAGTCGCAACCGAAGCAGATTTTGAAGGCTTTCGGTTCGCGGATGATTTGGTCGGCGCGATGGGCGCGGTCTTTGAGGTTGTCGAAATGGCTGGCCATCTGGAGCGAATTTTAGTAATTCTTAAAAACTTAGCAAGCTTAAATAAATTCTTTGTTTCTCGGCTATTATTGCGGTTTGGTAGGGGATACGCGGGAATGAATGGACGAGATGCCTGTTGGGGGCAAGTAGTAAATGAACGAAGCGAATCTGGCAAGACGTGGGATGGGGGTTTTGGAGTGGGAGGTTGTGGGGGCTGATTCATTTCATTTTTAGTTTTTGGGGACGATGGACTGCGAGCGGGAGAAAATAGTAGCGGACTTGTTGGCTTCTTATGAGGAGGTTGGCGGGATCAACAACATTGACGGGGCGAACCTGGCGTCGAAGCGCGCGGTGACGGTGATATGCGAGGATTTGTTGCAGTTATTGTTTCCGGGGTTTCATGACGAGGAACCGATTCATTCGGATGAATTGGCATCGGTGACGGCGGAGCGGATTGAGCGGGTGATGGGTCGTTTGGCGACGGAGGTGGCGAAGAGTTTGCCGGAGTCGGCGGGGGAATCCGGCGTGCGCGACGAGGTGTGCGAGTTTATGGAATCCTTGCCGGAGGTGCGTCGTTTATTGAGCACGGATGTGGAGGCGGCGTATGAGGGTGATCCGGCGGCGAAGAGTTTTGAGGAGATCATAGTGTCGTATCCATGCATTGAAGCGATTGCGATTCAGCGTTTGGCGCATCAGTTGTATCGACAGGAGGTGCCGTTGATTCCGCGGATGATGACGGAGTGGGCGCATGATCGGACGGGGATAGACATTCATCCGGGCGCGGTGATTGGGTCGCATTTTTTCATTGATCACGGGACGGGGGTGGTGATTGGGGAGACTTGCGTGATTGGCGAGCATGTGAAGTTGTATCATGGGGTGACCTTGGGGGCGCGGAGTTTTCCGAAGGACGAGGATGGTCGAGTGGTGAAGGGGACGAAGCGGCATCCGAACGTGGGGGACGGGGTGACGATTTATCCGAACGCGACGGTATTGGGGGGGAAGACCACGATTGGGCGCGGGAGCACGGTGGGGGCGAACGCGTATTTACGGGGGAGCATTCCGGAGCATTCGTTGGTAGCGATTGAGCCGATGGGTTACACGGTATTGGACAAGCGCGAGAAATTGGGGGCGGCGGACGAGCGGATGGCGGGGGAGAGCAGTGCGGAGGCGAACATGATTTGATGGGAATGGGGCGGATTGCGTTCAGGCAGATGGAGTTTGAGTTTTCGGCGGTGGAGGCGCCGGGGGTGGGTGAGGCGGCGGGTGTTGGAGTGGAGGGGTTGGGGGTTCCTGATGGAGTGGCGGCGGGGGAGGAAGAGTTGCTTGACTTGCCGCGGGGGTTTGATGCGGAGCTGACGTTGTATTGTTCGCGGGAAGCGGAGCGGTTGGGGTTGATGGAATTGGCGGCGTCGGTGGAGGTGTGGTGGAACGGGCGATTGCGAACGACGGCGGGGTTGGCGGAGTATACGGGGCGGCGGATTGAGTTGAATCCGTTATTGGTGAAGTATCAGCCGACCGAGCCGAAGCATACCTTGCGGCATGAGTTGGCGCACTTGGTGGCGCATGTGCGTTGGGCGGGGAAGCGGCGGATTGCGGCGCATGGACCGGAGTGGCGGCGGGCGTGTGTGGAGTTGGGGATCCCGGGGGAGAAGGCGAATCACAATTTACCATTGGCGCCGCGCCGGCGGATGGTGCGGCGGTGGCGGTATCATTGCGGGTATTGCGGGCAGACGCACGATCGGGTGCGGAAGTATCGGGGGCGGGTGGCGTGTTGGGATTGTTGCCGGCGATACAGCGGGGGCGAGTATCACGAGCGGTTTTTGTTGGAGGGGATCCGGATTGCTGTTGGCGGTTAGCGTTTAGCAATTAGCGGTTAGCCAGGAGGCAGGGGTCTGAACGCAGGAATCGGGAGTGGGGGAGGGGATTTATGATTTACGATTTCTGATTCTTGGATTTTGAAGTCTGAAGTGAGTTAGAAGATATCCATGGGCGGGGGGGATGGTTCTGGCGCCCCTTCAGGGCGCATGGTTCTATTGGAGGAGGGATCCATCCGGTGGTTCCGCACGCTCCACCACCGGTTACTTTCTTTGGCCCCTCCCGGGCCGAGGGGGTTTGGGTTCGCCGGGCGGCGGGTTGAGGGAGGGGATGGTTATTCTTCTTTTTTTGGGGTGAGGCCTTTGAAGAGGCTTTTGACGGCGTCGGCGGCGCCTTTGGCGGTATCTTTGAGGGCTTCGCCGGGGACGGAGCCGGCTTCGAGGACTTTTCCTGCGGCACCGCCGAGGAGGCCGATGGTATTTTGGGTGAGGTCGCCGGTGAGATCTGCCATGCCCTGGAACTGATCCATACCGGGGACATTTTTGAAGCGCCACTTAATGTGGTCGAAGGAGCCTTTGGCTTCGATTTCGAGGGCTTTGCCGAGGAGGCTGGTGGTGGCGCCGACGATACCGTTGCCCCCGAGGCGGACTGTGGCGTCGGCGACGAGGTGGCGACCGGGGAGGTTGACATTGGCGGTGGCATTGATGGTGGTGCCGGAGGAATGGATTTCTATATTATCGGAGGTGAGGGTGCCTTGGTTTAGATTGACGTCTGCGGAGAGGGAGCTGTCTTCTTCGTGTGAGAAGGAAGGGATGAGTTTTTTGAACATTTCGGCGAGGTTTCCGAAGATGGGGATGGTGTAGAAATTGGCGTTGAATGCTTCGATGTGGGCGTGACCGGTGATGCCTTCGAGCGAGGGGGGGCCCTGGCCTTCGAAGTGGACGTTGAAGGTGCCCTCCATTTTTTTGTCGTTGCCGAGGAAGGATTCGAGGTATTGGCGGGAGGCGTTTTTCAAGTCGATGTCGAGAGAGTCAAACGAGAGGGATTCGAAGAGGTGGGAGCTGGTTTTGGCGGTGAGGGTGCCTTTGAAGAGTTCGGCGGTAATGTTATCGGATTTGAGGATGCCTTCCTTGATGGTGAAGTCGGCAGAGAGTTGATTGAGGCTTAGGGAGCGGTCGTTGACGGTGAACTTGAGGCTATTTTCTCCGGCGATGGAGAGGGTGAGATCGGCGTTGTCGGGTGTTTTGAGGGGGAGGGTGCCGGAGGCGGTAATAGCGGGGGGAGGGTCGAAGGCGAAGGATTCGAGGTGGGTGGCGAGTTGGGGTGAGGTGCTTGAGGCGAGGGTGATGAGGTCTGCGGTGGAGGAGAACTTTTCGATTTTCAGGGTTCTCGAAGGGAGTTCGAAAGTGCCGTCGAGGGTGAGGGGTTGGCCGTCGTGATTGAGGGTGGCGGACTGGAGGGTGAGGGAGCCCTGGTCGGGGGCGCCGTTGTATTGGAAGGGGATGTCGATTTTTTCGATATTGAGATCGCGGTAGGTGAAGTGTTCACCGGAGAGTTTACCGGAGACGGCGTGTGTTTTGGCGGCGAGATCGCTTTTGAAATCGAGGGAGAGTATTGGGGGTGAGTGCTCGGACGAGATGGCGATGAAGTCGACGAGTTTGTCGAGTGGAGCGAGGTTGACTTTGGTGAGGTCGAACTTGGTGGGTGGGTTATCCGGGGTGGACTCGTCTTTGGCAGCCGGAGTTGTCGAAGTGTTAGGATCGGGTTTTGGGAGGGCGTAGGCGAGGTCACCGGACGATTTGACAGCGAGGCCTTGGAACAGTGTGTCGAACTGTTCGATTTTAACGGCGCCGGGGGTGATGTGAATGCGGGCGTCGAGGGAATCGAAAGTGGGTTTGGATTTGCCGGTATCGACGGTGAGGGTGGCGTCGTTTGTTTCGAGGGTGGCGCTGGGGGTGGTGGAGATGGTGAGGGCGGCGTCGACGTGGCTGAGCGAGAAGAAGGGTTGGGTGTGTTCGGGATCGCGGAAGAGTGTGACGTCATTGAGGACGAGGGCCTGGTGTCGGAGGGAGAAAGAGGCGTTGGTGTATTCGACGTGGAGGTTGTGTTTTTTGAGTTCGTGGAGGAGGGCGGTTTCCGCTTTGGAAGTGAGCCAGCCGCGGGCGAACCAGGCGGTGGCGAGGGTGGCGGCGAGGGCGAGGAGGAGGGTGAGAGTGGCGGCTTTGAGGCAGCTGCGTTTTTTGGGGGGGGCTGTGGGGGATGAGGGGGAGGGGGGAGGGTCGGTCATGATGGATGGATTGATGGAAGGGTGAGGGGACGGGGAGGAAAGGAAATGGGGAAGGGGAGAGTGGGCAAGTGGATTTGTGGTGACGATTGTGGTGGGTGGATGGTGGAGTGGAAGCGGTTGGGGCTGAGGGGGTGGTGGTGAAAAGTAGTTGATGGATATTGAAATTATGGTAATCTTAACATTCTAAGATTAACTGGGAGGAATATTTGAATTGATATGATCAAGCATATAATGACGGTGGTGGTGGTGGTGTTGGTGTTCTTTATATTGTGGACGTGTTTTGGGGG
>JBCCIR010000222.1:0-6472 GCA_039028175.1 Verrucomicrobiota bacterium | reverse complement strand
GGTCCTTGGCCGGCGGTGGCGGTCGTGGCGCCGGGCGTGTTTCGTCCATATTTCGCCGGGGCGGGGGGCGGGAAACGTCCGGGTGTTCGGGGGCGCCGGTTTCGTGGGGGAGGGGCTTTGCACGGTATGGGGTGAAATAGAGGTGGCGGGGCCTGAGATTGGGGGAATTGGGAGAGAAGTTGCAAAAATTCGCAACAAACAGTGGAGCTTTGGTCGCAATGGTGCAACACTGTTCGTTCCGTTTGCGGCGGCGAGTTGTGGACGGAATTCAACCGGAGCGAGGTTTCCCCAGGCGTCGCTTCGGAACACGGATTGCTTGAAATTCTCCCCTGAATGAATCCCGATCGCGCGACGCTTGCTTTTCTTAATTCGTTTTCAGATGCCACCCGAAACGAGGGGGCGATATTGCAGGAGGAGGGTGCGGTCGCGCAGATTTTCGGCGATCATCTCAAGATTCACGGGCGGGTGACCATCAAGCGTGAGAGTCATCGGGTGACTTTGCGTTTGGAGGGGGATCATTGGACGGGGGAGTGTTCGGCGGAGGACGAATTGATCGGTCAGATTTGTCAGTGTGCGACGATGTTGGAGCGACTGAAGCGAGGGGAAGAGCTTCCGGAATCTCCGAACGAGGTGGAGGGGCAATCATTGGAGGAGACGTTGGAGGAGCGGTTGGAGCGTCCGTTGGAGGATGCGGAAGGGGAGTTTGTGGCGAAGTTGGAGCGGCGTTTCCGGCGGTATGAGATCGAGCAGGAGGTTTTCGGTCATGATCTGGTCCGTTTGAACAGCCGGTGGGAGATTGATTCGTATGAGCCGCTGAAGCTTTGGCCGGTGCCGCCTTTGGACATCATTGATTTCTGGAATTACATTGCGCATGCGTTTAAGAAGCGCGGGTTGACGTGGCCGGAGTTTATGTCGGCGGTGACGGATTTGGATGCGACGGAGGAGCGGATGCGGGCATGGGAGCGGGAGAATGAGGTGCGGGGGTGGCGCGAGCAGGTGGGTGTGGTGAACGCGGAGGAACCGATGGAGGAGCCGGAGACGGTGGAGTTTCGTCTCATGGTGACCACGAACGAGGGACGCTTGCAGTATCGCACGGGGCCGGAGGACGAGTTTGTGACCCTGGGGCAGAAGGGGGATTTGCATCGTTTGCAGGAGCGATTCGAGGACGGGGCGCTGCGGATGAGTGCGGCATCGGAATTGATTTGGTCCGCGCTGGTGCAGAATTGGAATGTGACGGACGAGCTGCGTTTTCGGTTGGAATCGGAGGAGACGTGTCGATTGTTCAACCGCTTGTTTCAGCAGTCGGATTTGCAAGAGGCGATTGTGACGCTGGACGAGGAGCCATTTTACCGGGGGGAGACTCCGTTGAGGTGGATATGCCGGGAGCATCCGCATGAGAAAGAGGTGTTGTTGTTGCAGTTAGAGACCGAGAGCGGGGAAGAAGTGACGCACGTGATGAGGGTGTTGCCGGGAGTGGACGACTTGTATTTGTCCGACGAGGGGCTCTTTCGGGGGCCGCGGCGGTGGATGGAAGGGACGGAAGTGGAGCCGGAGTATGAGGTGCCGAGGGAAGTGTTGGAGAGTGAGAGTGGCGTCGAGTTTCTTGGGCGTATTGAGGCGGCATTACCGGCGTATTTGCAGGAGCGGGTTACGGACGAGGTGTTGGAGGTCACTTTGAAAATGAGTCTTTCCAAGCGGCTGACGGCGGCGCAGAGCGAGCATTTACTGGTGGAAGTGAAGGCATCGGATGTGCGCACGACGCGGGAAGAGCGGTTGGGGAAGGAAGGTTGGGAAGTGGAAAGTCAGCGGAAGGACAAAGACGGGCGTATTTTGCGGTATAATCGATCGATGTTGCATCGTTTCCCGCGATGGCTGGAGCCGATGGGGATGGTGTATGACGGCAATTTGGAAGCGTTCAAGGCGCGGGTGACGAAGAATTTTCCGGAGCGATTCACGGAGTGGATTTCGGAGTTGCCGGAGGGGGTGGTATTGGAATTGGACGAGCCGTTGGAGAGTCTGCGGCGTGACCCGGTGCGGGCAACGGTGCAGTTCGAAGTGGAGGAGAGCGATATTGACTGGTTTGATTTGAAGGTGGTGGTGAATGTGGAGGGGCATGATTTGAGCGCGGAAGAGATCAAGGCATTGGTTTCGGCACGCGGGGGGTATGTGCGCACGGAGAGCGGGGAGTGGCTGCGCTTGGAGATTGGGATGGAAGACAAGCAGCGTGAGGCGGTGGCTCGGCTGGGATTGGATCCGTTTGATTTGACGGGAGAAACGCACCGGATGCATGTGTTGCAATTGGCGGAGCCGCTGGCCAAGGAGGTTTTTGACAATGCGACCTGGGACAAGATTTCGAGCCGGGCGGACACGTTGAAGCTTCAGGTGAGGCCGGCGCCGCCGAAGGGTTTGAATGCGGAACTACGGCCTTATCAGATCGAGGGTTTTCATTACCTGGCCTATCTTTCGACCAATCGTTTCGGCGGGATTCTTGCGGACGACATGGGTTTGGGCAAAACCGTGCAGAGTTTAACGTGGTTATTGTGGTTGCGGGAGCATATGGAGGTGCAGAAGCCGTCCTTGGTGGTGTGTCCGAAGTCGGTGCTCGATGTGTGGAAGGGGGAAGTGTCGAAATTTGCGCCGGAGATGCGAATCCAGGTGCTTCGGAACAAGACGGAGCTGGATGCGAAGCTTTTGGAGGATGGGGAGATTGATTTATTGGTGGTGAATTATTCGCAGCTGCGGGTGTGCGAGGAGGTTTTGAAGGAGATTTCGTGGCTGGCGATTATTTTGGACGAGGGGCAGCAGATCAAGAATCCGGATTCGAAGGCCGCGAAGGTGGCGCGGCAGTTGCAGGGGGAGAACCGCTTGGTTCTGACGGGGACGCCGATTGAGAACCGGTTGCTGGACATTTGGAGTTTGATGGCGTTTGCGATGCCGGGCGTATTGGGGAATCGGAAGTATTTTCGGGATCGTTTTGATCGGCGCAAGGATCCGGAATCGCACATGCGGCTGGCGGCGCGATTGCGTCCGTTTTTGTTGCGGCGGGCGAAGAGTCAGGTGGCGGTGGATTTGCCTCCCAAGACGGAAGAGGATGTGTTGTGCAAGATGGAGGGGGTTCAGGAGGAACTGTATCAGGCCGAGCTGGAGCGGATTCAGAAGATGTTGCTGGGCTATCGGTCTGAGCAGGCCTTCAACAAGGATCGCTTTGTGGTGCTGCAGGGGTTGATGCGATTGCGGCAGATCTGTTGTCATCCGGGGTTGATTGATCCCAAGCATGCGGAGGAAGAGAGCGCCAAGATGACCGCGTTGTTTTACCTGCTGGACCAGCTCAAAGAGGAAGGGCATAAAGTGTTGGTGTTCAGTCAGTTTGTCACGATGCTCGATATTATCCGTAACAAGTTGGAGGAAGAGGACCGGCCATTCAATTATCTAACGGGGCAGACCAAGAACCGGCAGGAGGTGATTGAGGAGTTTCAGCGTCGCAAGGATCCATCTGTGTTTTTGTTGTCATTGAAGGCCGGCGGCAGCGGGTTAAATTTGACGGCTTCTTCGTATGTGGTGCTCTATGATCCGTGGTGGAATCCGGCGGTGGAGGCGCAGGCGATTGACCGGACGCACCGGATTGGACAGCGCAACAACGTCATTGCGTATCGGCTTTTGATGCGTGGGAGCGTGGAGGAGAAGATTCGTGTGTTGCAGACGCAGAAGAATGAATTGACGGCCGGTGTTTTGGCGGAGGAGGGATTTGCGCGCAATCTTCGACTGAAGGACGTTCGTGATTTGTTTGAGATGGGCCGCATGTCCGGGGAGAAGGGTGGGAAGGGAGGAGCGAAAGGCCGGAGGGAGAAAGAAGAGGCGGCGATGGGCGCATTGGCGGAAGACTGACGGGAGTGCCTAGTGATCAGAGAGCTTTGCGATAGATATAGGCTTTCACCTGCGAGTCGATTTCTTCGAGCGTGGTGTTGAAGTGGTTGCGCACGAGTTTTTGGGTCAGATGGTAGCCGAGGAGGGGGTATTTGAGGGGGCTCATTTTGTCCTGGCCCAATTCGGTTTCACTGATTTGCCGGAGTTGTGAAGGGGTGTAGTCGGCGAAGGCTCGGTAGAAGTCGAGAAAGCGTTCTTCTCCGTAGGTACGGATGAGGTAGGAGACGATCTCGCCGCTGAACATATAGTAATTTTTATCTCCGCCGAGGCTACCGATGACGCTGGTATTCGTCGAGACGGCGCGGGTCAATTGAGCGAGATTGAGACTGCCCAGGACGCCAGAGTTCTTCAGGGCCTGCCTGGTGAAGGAGTTATTTTGATCGGCGAAATGGACAGCGGTGCCTTCGACGACCCAAAGGGGCATAAAGGGGCGGGTGTAGGGGGAGAGGGCGAGGTGGACGAGCTCGTGCGTGATGGTGCTTTCCCGTTCGCTGGCTCCCCAGGTATTGCTGGGGCTTAGGAAATTGAAGTCGTTGATGTAGAGGCCGCCGGACATCACGACGAAGCGATCACCATCGGTTTCCGTTATGGCGGAAACGGCGCCGGTGACGCGGGAGGGGTCTCGGCCGGTGATGTGAGCGAAGTCGTCCTGCCGGTCGATGAAAAAGGCTGGGTATCGTGGCGCGAGGCGCAAGCCTTTGATTTTGGAGAGGGATTGGTAGGCTTTTTCGACTTGGCGGGCGGCTTTACCGATTTTGTCATCTGAAACCGAGTCCGGACGGTAGAAGAGGAGGAAGTGGTCGGTATTTCTTGTGCCATTGTAGCCGAGGACCCAGAAGGGGAGGAGGCGATCGGGTATTAATTCGTTGATGATCCACGACGAGGAATCGTTGTCGCGGGCCATCTTGGCGCGGAATTTCGCGATGAGAGACGGGCTGATATCGGCGACGTTGTAGTGCATGTAGACCACGAGTTCCTCGAGGTGGCCTTGGGAGTTGGGACGCAGGTCTTGCTCCTTGGGAAGGCGGAATTGAAGGTTGTGGACGGGGACTTTACCAACGAGGACGAGAAAGTCCGACATTGCTTGGCGGGCGCCAGTCGTGGGGGAAAATGGTGAGAGGAACGCTTCGTATTGTCTCTCGTTGAGGCGGTTGTTGAGGGCTTGGAAGAATATGCTCAGCTCGTGGAATATCTCGGATGCGGCGACGAGAGGGCTATTAGCGGTGGCAGTTTCGTGGCCGGGGCGGCTTTGGATTGAGAAGTTGTAGGTGTTTTGCGACTCGTCGAATTTAGCGACGAGCGAATTGAATTCGGGAAAAGAGAACGCGAGGGATTGGAGGGCGTGGGGGCTGTCTACTTGATAGCGGACCCAGCCTTTGTGCATTGTGCCGGCGGGCCAATGTCCGTTTTTTGGTCCGATGTTTTGGGAAAGAGAATCCGACACGGCCACGGGGCGACGGAGGGCCTGGTGGGCGTCGATGAGGTAGCAATCGTATCCCGAGAGTTGTGAGGCGAAAGTGAGATCCCGATGTGCGGCGTTTTCGAACGCGATGTCGCATTGGATTTCTCCTCCTGGCAAAACGGCCAGGCCGAGAACGTGCAGGCGGACGACCGCGAGGTTATCCCTGGTGTTTGTCAGAACTTCGTTGGGTTCGAGGTTCAGAGGAGCGGTTGTGGAGGGGACGGGAGTGAGTGTGGGAGCGGTTGCAGGATCGAACTCAATTGGGGCGAAGCCAGCGACCCTGAATTTGAAGGGGCCGGCGGGAGAGTTGAGGTTATAGTGAACGGAGCCGGCATTGGTGAGACCTGGAAGGATACCGTTATCGGGCATCATGAGGTTAATGTTGTTTGCGAGCGAGTTGGCAAAGACGGGAGTGAGTTTATCACCTTGGTAGAGGGCGTAGTCGGTTCGTGTGAGGAGACCGAAGGACTTTCTCAGGGTGGTGCCGGCGTTTTTGAATCCGACGTAGAGGGTAAGTTCGTTGTCGGTGAGGGTGCCTGAGTAGACGTTTAGTTGGATGCCGGCGGTTTCCGGGGAAAGTGAGTGGGCGCCTTGGTTGATGGTGAAGTGGTGTGTGGGCGTTTCAGCGAGAGCGGTGGGGAGAGGGGAGGTGAGAAGCGCGAGGAGGCCGGCCACGATTCCTGCTATTGCCTTGAGGGGGGGGGTATGAGGGAGGAGAGCGGTCACGTTTCTCGGGGAACATGGTACTGGATGAACGGGATCGGCGCAAACGGTCGGGGGGTTCGTGGGTGGGACGGAGTCTTCGGGGAGGCTTCGCTTTGCTTCGCCGGAGGAGGGATGGGCCCCTTAGAAGGGGGCGGGGCAGTCGAACGGCGTTCGAACCCCACCCTTGGCATCGTATGGTGCCGCTTCGCGGGCTATGGCGGTGAGGGTGGGATGATCCTGTCTGCGACAGGCTCTGCAGGGAGGCTTCGCTTTGCTTCGCCGGAGGGATGGGCCCCTTAGAAGGGGGCAGGGCAGTCGAACGGCGATCGAACCCCACCCTTGGCATCGTATGGTGCCGCTTCGCGGGCTATGGCGGTGAGG
>JBCCIR010000221.1:0-6490 GCA_039028175.1 Verrucomicrobiota bacterium | reverse complement strand
TTTCAGTCAGAGTAAAGGCGGTGAGTGTGAGCTCGTGCAAGCGGGACGCGATGAGTCGGTCGTTCGCGTTGGTGGGTGTGCTCGTGATTGTATTGGGGTGGTTGTGGATTGTTTCGGTGGCGCGTGGGGTGGAGGGTGACGGCTCAGGGTTGGTGGTTGAGGTCGCGTCGGATCAGGCGCCTTATCAATATTTTGATCAGAACGACGAGGCAGCGGGTGCGGACGTGGATTGGATTCGGGCGGCGGCGTTGATGGGAGGGGTTGAGGGGGAAGTGGTCTTTGTTCCCCGCGATGAGGCCATCGTGAGGGATGTGGATGCCGGTCGCGTGTTTGAGCATGAGGATGCCATTGAACACTGTTTGCCGCACCGGATGCTTGAGTTGGGATTGTTTGTGCGATCGGATTCTCTCGTGCAGGGCTTGGGGGATATGCGATCGAAACGGGTGGCAGCGGTGGACGGATCGCATGGGGCGGCTTATTTGGGTGGTCATGGGTTTGGGGACATGCTGACCCTGGCGGCGACTGATCGGGCGGCCATGCAGCTATTGGTGGACGGGGCGGTGGATGGGGTGGTGCTTGAGCAGGAACGCGGCCATCTTGCGGTGGCGGGAGCGGGGAGTGAGGGGATTCTTTTGGTTTCGGACCCGGTGCATCGGATGGAATATGGATTTGCGGTTTCGGCGGGGAATGGGTCGTTGCTTAAGGAGTTGGAGCGGGGGATGGCGGTGATTCAGAGAACGGGTCAGTATGATCGAATTGCGGAGGCGCATTTTGGCGGGGTGGGCGGCGGCGAGGTTGCGGGGGCGAGTGTGTTTTCGCAATTGTACAGCTACGGGGTGTGGGTGGCGATTCCGGTCTTGCTTCTGGTGATCATGGCCCTTGTGCAAAGGAGGGGAAGGCATTGGTCGACGGAGGGACGGATCGGGGAATTGGAGCGGGAGATTCAGCGTTTGCGGGACAGTGATGAGGAGCGGCAGGCAGAGCGGGCGCGTCAGCGTTTTGTGATCAATCGGATGAGCACCGTTTCCCTGGTGGACCAGTTGATTAGCGTTTCCCGTTCAAAGGATGAAGAGCAGCCGCGGGGGCTTGGGGCTTAGGGGGTTCCGTCGGAGGGGCGGACGACCGGCGTGGCGGGGACTGTGACGCCTTGAGAAACCTTGATTGGGCTGTCCAGAACGGGCAGGTTGGGACGTCTACGGGTAGAGGAGCTGTCAGGCGGCTTCCTCTGGTCAAAAAGCTTGGTAGATGCTAGTTTTTTCTTGGAAAACTATTGGATTTGCCGAGGTTGTAAGTGATCTGAGAATTCAAAAACTGACTGATAAGGACCATGAGTTTGCTGAATATTCGAAATGGGAGGGGTGCTGTAGTCGCCGCGGGGGTATTGGTGTCATCAATTTCGCTGGCGCTGGCTGATTTTCCGGGGCAGAAGACCGAGCCGGTTGATTTGACGCCGGAGATGGTGAAGCAGAAGGCGTTTGAGATCGACAAGTTTGTCGCCGCGACGCTTCATGCCCAGGGGAGCAAGCCCTTGGACAATGCCACGGACGAGCAGTTTTTGCGTCGGGTGTATTTGGGGATTGTTGGTCGGATTCCGAGTTACGATGAAGCGAAGGCGTTTCTTGAGGACGAGGATGCGGACAAGCGATCGAAGCTGATTGATCAATTGCTTGAGAGTCCGGGATACGTCAGCAACATGTACAATTTCTGGGCGGATGTGTTGCGTTTGAAGATGAAGACCGGGGGCAACAACCGGACGAACGCCATTCCTTATCTAAATTACGTTCGGCAGACGATCGCTGAGAACAAGCCCTATGATGAGTGGGTGCACGAGATGATCACGGCATCGGGTGGCGGATGGCAGCGTTCGAGCAACGGGGCGGTGGGGTATCTGGAGCGGGACAAGGGGATGCCGCTCGACAACATGGCGAACACGATGCAGGTCTTCACGGGGACGCGGATGGAGTGTGCTCAGTGTCACAACCATCCGAACAACGAGGAGATTGAGCAGAAGGATTTCTTTTACATGGCGGCCTTCACGCATGGGCTCAAGGGGCCGCGCGACATGAATCGCTACAGCATGGATTCGAAGGAGCGCATGGAGGAGCGTCGGATGTATGAGAACGCGCCACAGCCGGTGCGCAACATGGTGCAGCAGCTTCGCTATGACATCTTTGATTTTGGTGTCAAGGGCGGCGGCGACGGGGTGATTCCACTGCCGGACGACTATCAATACCGGGATTTGGATCCGGGTGAGATTGTTGGAGCGAAGACTTTGTTTGGCAAATCGGTTCGGAACGCGCGGGCGAAGCCGATCGACGACAGCCGTGAGCTGTTTGCCGAGTGGTTGACGACCTCGGAGAATCCGCGCTTTACGAAAGTGATTTCGAATCGGTTGTGGAAGAAGGTCATGGCACGCGGGCTTTTTGAGCCGGTGGACAATCTGGATGAGGACCCGACGATTTCGCATCCGCAGCTGCTGGCGTTTCTTGAGAAGCTCATGGTCCAGGTGGATTACGACATGAAGGAGTTCATGCGGGTGCTTTACAACACGCGGACGTTCCAGTTTGCGCCGAATCCTGAGGAAGTTGATGTGGCGGCGCCTTACACATACCCGGGGCGGATGCTGACGCGGATGACGGCGGAGCAGTTGTGGGATTCGATGTTGGCGGCGACCATTCCTGATTCGGACGAGCGGAAGGGGACCAATTTTCTGCCGTTCATTCAGTATCGCGGACGGTATGTGTTGGTGGGTCAGAAGGACATGTATGACTTGTATGAGGAAGCGATGTCTCTTCAGGGGAAGGAGCTTTATGACTTCGTGGGGCAATTGCTGAAGGATATGGAGAGTGATCGGGGGGCGAGCGAGGGGGAGATGATGGAAATGATGTCTTCTCAGATGGCGGATTCGGGATCGGCCAAGGGGGCGGTCGACGATAAGCGGTGGTCGGGTTATTCGTCGGCGTTATTGCGTGCTTCCGAGTTGCCTTCACCGGCGCCGGCGACGCATTTCCTTCGCAAATTCGGTCAATCGGCGCGTGAGGTGATTGAGGGGGCGACGACGGAGTCTGATGTGACGCAGATATTGTCGCTCATCAACGGTCATGTTGAGGATCACATTGTCGGCAAATCCAACGCGAAGGTATTTCAGGACATGAACAAGGTGGATACGCCGGAAGAGAAGATTGACGTGGCGTTTTTGAGTATTCTCACGCGGAAGCCGACGGCGGATGAGATGAACATGTTTGTTCAGAACGTGAATGAGAATGGAGCGACGGCTTACGACGATTTGGTGTGGACCTTGTATAACACGAGCGAGTTTATGTTTGTGCAGTAAGGAGCGAACGATTTAGCAACCCAAGAAACAGGAGATAAGTGATGTTTAACAAAGTTGATGAATGGAGCCGGCGGAATTTCATGGTTAATTCTGCGCGTAGTTTTCTGGGAGTGAGTATTCTTCCGATGCTTGCCAAGGATGCGGATGCGGCTGATTCCCTTAAGAAGACCTTCGTTCCGAAGCGGCCGAAGGCGGCGAAGAGCGTGATCTTCCTGAACATGAATGGCGGCATGAGCCACTTGGACACCTTTGATCCGAAGGACAAGTCGGATTACATGGGTGAGACGAAGGCTCTCCAGACCAATGCGGACGATGTGCGTCTTGGGCACTGGTTGCCCAAAATGGCGGAGCACGGTGACAAGATTGTGCCGGTGAATTCAATGTCGACTCTTCAGGGGGCGCACCGCCAGGGGCAGTATATTTTGCATCGGAGTTATGCCCCGCGGGGAACGATTGTTCACCCGGTTCTGGGTTCCTGGGTTTTGCGCTTGTCGGGCAAGCGAAACAGCACGATTCCGGGCTTTGTGCATGTGGGTTCTCGTGACGGCACGAGTTCCAGCGGTTATTTGGGTCCGAAGTTTGCTGCGGTGCCGGTGGGCAGTGCGGGAGCGGGGATTGAGGACAGCACGCTTCCGGGCGGGGTATCGGAGAGTGACTTTGATCGTCGTCTTCGCTTGGCGGAATCGATGAACAAGCGCTTCAAGGAGCAGTTTGATCACAAGCAGGTTCAGGGCTATGAGAATTTGTATCGTGACGCGATCAAGTTGATGAAGGCCGAGGATTTGAAGGCATTCGACATCAGCGCGGAGCCGGCGGATGTTGTAGAGGAGTATGGCCCCACGAGGTTTGGTCAGGGGTGTCTTCTTGCGCGGCGCCTAATTGAGCATGACGTGCGATTTGTCGAGGTGAACATGGGCGGTTGGGACACGCACTATGACAACTTCACGCGAATGGAGGAGCAGTGTGCGGAGCTTGACGCCGGGTTCAGTGCCTTGTTGAACGATTTGGATCGCCGTGGTCTCCTTGACGAGACAGTGGTGGCGCTGGGAACGGAATTCGGCCGGACGCCGAAGATTGTGCCGCATCACCAGGATGGTCGTGATCACTATCCCAAGGCCTTTTCGCATGTGTTGGCAGGCGGGGGTATTCGGGGTGGCCAGACTTATGGTCGGACGAACTCGACGGGTGAGGAAGTGGATGACAAGCCGGTGACGCCGCAGAGTTTCAATGCGACCATCGCGCACGCGCTGGGATTGCCGCTTGATTTGGAGATTTTCTCGCCGACGGGACGGCCGTTTACGGTGGCGGACGGTGCGAAGCCATTGACTTCCGTTTTTTAGGCGAAGGGCCGGCGTTTCTTTGGAAGCAGTTTGGAAGCCGGGCGAAGGAAGGAATCTTTGCCCGGCTTTTTGCGTCTGGGGAGGCATGGCATTTCGTTGTTGTGTGGAAAGTATGTTATTTGGGGAAGATTGAAGGTAATGATCGCGTTTGATGGAGAGAGCGGGAGTTGATTTCGCTGAAAAGATTTTGATCATGGGTCACTTCGTCTTGCCAGGTTCATCGGTTGGGTTAGTTTTTATAAGGATGTTGAGCAGGTCTTGTTCTGTGCGATTGGGGGTCGTCGTTGCGATGTTGTTTTCGTGGGCGTCGGTTGGGCGAGCCGTTGATTTTGAATTCCATGTCCTGCCGGTGCTTGAGGAGAAGTGTTTCAAGTGTCATTTACCGCCTCACGAGGAGGGTGGTGAGATGAAGAAACCGAAGGCGGGATTGATTCTTGATTCGGCGAAGGGGATTGAGGCGGGTTCGAGTGATGGCCCGGTATTGGTTCCTGGGGATGCGGACGCGAGCTTGATTTACAGTTTAACGGCGTTGCCTGACAGTGATGATGACGCGATGCCGCCGAAGGGTGATGGCAACGAAGCGTTGACGCGGATTGAGCTGGCGTATTTGAAGCGCTGGGTTGAGGAGGGTGGTGGTTTTGGAGAGTGGGTGGGCAACGAGCAAGGGTTTGACGAGGCGCAGGCGGCGATAGCGGCGGCGGAAACGCCGGCGATGCCTGAGGAGCCAACGGAGCCCGAGACGGCGATGGTGCCTGATGGGGCGCCTACGGAGGAGCCAACGGATGGCGCGCCGGAAGCGGCGGAGGGGGAGACGGCGATGACGACGACGCCTGACGAGGGGGCTGATCCGGAGGCGGTGACGGTGGCGATGAATACGACGCCGACGGAGCCGATGGAGGCGCCGCCGGGCGGGACGGCTGCGGCGACGGGTGGCCCGAAGACGGTGAATTTCACGACGCAGGTTTTGCCGATGTTGAGGAGCAAGTGTTTTGAGTGTCATCGGGCGCCGTATGAGGAGGATGGACGCTTGCGGAAGCCGAAGGCGGGGTTGCGGTTGGATGCGGCGCGCGGGATCATGGAGGGGAGCAGCGATCAGTTTGTGGTGAAGGTTGGGAATGGGGCGGAGAGTTCGTTATATGAGCGCAGTGCGCTTCCGGAAGGGCATGACGACATCATGCCGCCTGACCCGCCGTTTTTGACCGAGTCTGAACTCGCTTCGTTGAAGACGTGGATTGATGAGGGAGCGGATTTTGGGGGTTGGGTAGGTGACGAAGGCGGGTTCAGCGGGCCAATGGAGGATCCCGACGGGGCTCCCGACGTGGCGACCGCGGCGAACGAATTGGCGGCGCAGGTAAAGGGCGTGGATGCGACGGTGGTGGCCGCGGTGGCATCGTTAGGGGCATCGGTGAATCAGATTGCCGAGGGCAATCCTTTGTTGCGGGTGGAGTGGGTGACGGGAGCGCCGCATGTGACCGATGAGCAGATCAAGCAGATCGCGCCATTGGCGGAGAACGTGACGGAGTTGGATTTGGGGGACACGCAGGCAACGGACGACGGGTTGAGCATTCTGCCGAGTTTTGGAAAGCTGACGTATTTGGATTTGCACAACACGGGTGCGACGGATGCGACGGTGGAGGCGATCAATGAGCTGCAGTACTTGGAGTATTTGAATTTGTATGGCACGGGGGTGACGGATGCGTGTCTGCCGGATATTGCGAAGTTGAAGCGATTGAAGGCGATTTACATTTGGAAGACGGGGATTTCCGAGGAGGGAGCAGAGAAGTTACAGCGGGCCCTTCCGGACGCGAAGATCAGC
>JBCCIR010000220.1:0-6565 GCA_039028175.1 Verrucomicrobiota bacterium | reverse complement strand
CAGGCAGGAACAGTGCCGCGGAATGCCGCGGAAATCAGCAGCTCCCACCAGTCAAGGACCAGCTAGTCAAGGACGTTAGTGGGTGGAAAGGCATTATTGTATGGTAATTACGGCAACGCTACGTTGAAAAAAGGTGCTTAACAATGACAGGCAGGAACAGTGCCGCGGAGTGCCGCGGAAATCAGCAGCTCCCGCCAGTCAAGGACTGTCAGTGGGTGGAAAGGTACTATGGTAATTATGGCAATGCTACATGCCAGAAGGTGAATGATGAAGATCCATGGGTGTTAAGAGGAAAAAGGTGTAAGTTCCCCAGAGAAGAGAGAAGGCTGCCAAGATCAGTGGTCTTGTAACTGGTGAGTATAACAACAGGTATCAATATGTAACCTGTTAAGCAAATAAGTACCGAAAATCAACATTAACGTACAATAACTACCTACATTTTCCAATCATCATTAATTTGAACAGTAGGTCATTGCAGCAGACAGCGGCAGCCCAAGATCTGACATCAGAAAATAGCAGTGATACAGTCTCATTAAAGTTATTTCAGGCTATTGAAGGCATCAAATAAACAGTCAAGCCAGGGCAGGTAGGTAGCAGACAGGTCTCAGGGCAGCAGACAGATGTCACAATACAACACAGATCTGCACAAGTCAAGGCTGACACATCAGTGACAGGCAGCACAAGATAACTGGGATGGTCTATTAGGACCATAACAATCCAGCCATCCTCCCCAGAGCAAGTGCATACCTGCAAACAACTTGTGGGCAACTGACAGCATACCTGAGTAACAAGTTGACAGCACACATGTTCATTTTTTTTAAAACTCCTCTGGTGTCTCAGGGTTAAAACGAATGTTTCTGCCACATTCAACACACATAACATCCTTCACCAGTCACTCGACAGTGATGCATGCCAGTCCAATAGCATATAGCAGACTGGACACATCACTGCCCAGAGGAGTTTTTTTCATGTCACCAAAGATGTGCAACTTGTTTCACTGATAAGTGATTATATTGTCCGCTGTTCGAACCCAGGAATGTCAACGAAGCATGGCGTGAATATCTACGGCACCAATTTTGGCGATACTGCGATGTCGTACTATGTCTCTCGTGCTCATGAATGGATCAATTATGCACGAGACAGCAGTCCCGGAGGCCGGAATTTTCGAGAAGAAAAGATGGATGAGAATGGTGAGCGATTTTCGGACGAAGTGCGATTCAGGGATTGGCCCGATCGTGGGTTTGACGGTCCTCGAGGAAGGGTTCCTTCCGTGATTCCGCCTGACGATCCAGAAGGGAAGTGGTTGGAAGATGAAGTCAATGGGTTGATTAGTGATACGCACCGAGTTCAGGGTCGCCCCGGTATGGCGCCGCGGCGAATTTCGAACGAAGGTCGGCTTTATTCCCTCAGTGAACTGGGAAACATTCATGATCCAGTCATGTGGCGGAGTCAGCCAGATAATGACAAGCTGAACAAAAATGAGCAACTCTTCACGGCGGACCTAAAGGAGAATATCATCTGGAACATACCGGGGTCCGGCGATGGAGGATACGAAGCGATTGCTGATCAGATGTGGGGTGGTGGAAACACGTTGCGGATTGGTCGTCCTGAGCACGGCAAGTTTGATGTGCGTGGGAAGCGGGCGTCGCAATTGCTTGATTTGTTTCATGTGGGAACGACGGGCACCAATTTGGGATTTGGGACGTTTAGTGGGGGAGGGTTCATACCGGACAGCAGTGTGAATGCTTACGCGAGCTATGATCCACGGGATCATCAGCCTCCGCCGACGGCTGACGACGCGACGGAGGCGGCGCAACGGCCCTACTCCGATATTTACCCGGAAGATATTCACGCGCAAGGGCAGTATCGGTTAGTTCACGGGCACATTAATTTGAATACCATTCCGAACCGCCGGCATATGGAAATGACGCTTCGTGGAATTTTTGCGACCTCCAGCTATTTTGCGTCGAGTTTGGATGAGAACGGTGTTGTGGGCTTGGATGGCGATTTGAATCCGATGTTTGAGCAGGCGAAGGGGCGGGCGGATATCTTGGAGCTAGCGCCAGACACGGTGGACGAAATGGCGCGGCGATTGCATAATCAGCGTCCCTATTATGCGCCTTCTCAACTGGCGGATGTCTTGAGTGGGATTGTCAAGAGCATCGATAAGAGTGATGAATTCGACGATGTTATGCCGGAATATTACAGTGATGCGATGGCGGAGGAGGTATTTGCGCGGTTGTATAATACGACGACCTTGAGCAGTCGGCATTTCCGGATATTTGCTCTGGGGGAGGTGGTGAATCGGCGGGGGGAACCGATCGCGAGTGCGACGCGAGTTTACGAAGTGTTTATGCGGCCGGAGCGCAATGCCTCAGGGGATATTGTGAGTGTGACGTGCGAAATATTATCTGAGCGGGATCGCTAGGGCTTTCTGTTTTGGTTGTGGATTGGCAGACTGAACGAGGAACGATGAAGGGTGTTATGAGAACGGGAATTGCGTTGGCGATGGCGGGATCGCTGTTTTGTTCGCGGAGCGAGGCGTATGGGCAAGAGGAACCGGCGAATGTGGGGCATTTGCGGGTTGTGAACACGATTGCGCTAGAAACGCCGACGATGGTGCAGGTGGGGAGCATTAAAATGATGGGAGGGCGAGGCATGCCGGCGGGATCGACATCGGGGATTATGACGCTTTATGCGCGATCGTATACGATCGCGGTGGAGAATGCCTTGTGCACGCCGCCGTCGATTTCGAAGTCGATCGAAATTGAGGCGGGAAAGACGTTTGCGGCGATTTTGTATACGGATATTCGGGTAGCGGACGATGGAACGGTGGAGCATGAGCCGAAGATTCTGGAACTGAAGAAGCAGGTAGAGAACAAGGATCCGACTTTGGTATTGGTATCGATGTCGAATCGGGAGACCGTGGATGTGACTTTGCGGGGGAAGGTGGTGACCTTGCGGGCGAAGCAGCCGAAGGAGGTGGCGGTGAAATTGGACGAGACGGTGGGGATCAAGAGTGGAGATGTGGAATTGGAGGCTTTGGAGATTTTGTCGCCGATCAATTATATTGTGTTTCTTTTTGATGAGCCGGGAGGCAAGGGGCTCCAGTCGGTGGTTTTGCAGCACAAGAAGGTGGTGTATGACCCGCCGCAGGAATCTTTTGACGACTGAGGGGGCCGGGGCGGGGCCTGGATTTCTGCGATTTTTTTGGGAATTTGGGCGTGAAAACGGGCTTGTTTTGTCCTTTGCAGGGAGGTTAAGATTTGTTAAGTAGTTGGGTTGGGGCGTGATATGGGGGCAAAAATATTGGTGAAGACGGCCAAAATTGGTGTAAAGGATGCTTTATTTTTCTTGGTAACTGTTCGAAACTCTCCGCCGAATGACCTTCAACAGACTTCTGAGTAGCCCAAAAACCACCCTTTGGGCGGTGGCGCTTTGCATTCTTGGCTTTGTGACGATTATGGCCGGGAGCGTTTTGGCGCAGGCGCCGGCGCCGGTTGAGACTCCGAAGACGGTGAGTGCGATTGAGGTGCGTTATATTGGGCCGGCGACGGTGGCGGCGGACCGGATCAAGTCGAACATGAGTACTCAGCCTGGGGATGTGTTGTCTCCGGGGGCGATCGAGCAGGATGTTAAGAATTTGTTTGAGACGGGTGATGTGTCGGACGTGCGTATTTTGCGTGAGTCGGCCGGCGCGGACCGGGTGAAGTTGATTGTCCTGGTGCAGACGCGGCCGAAGTTGAAGTCGGTTCGCTATGTGGGGAACACGTCTTTGGGTTCCAAGAAATTGGAGAACCAGGTGGAATTGCAAGAGGGGCAGGTGATCGACGAGGTGGCGGTGCAGCAGGGATTGCGGGATATCGAGGAGTATTATTCGAAGAAGGGGTATCCGGATGTGGACGGATCGTATTCGATTGAGGCGTCGACGGAGGAAGGTTTTGCGGATGTGGTGTACACGATCAACGAGGGTGACCAGGCGCGGTTGCATGATATTTCGTTCGTGGGGAACACGGTGTATACGGAGAAGGAGTTGCGGAAGGTATTGGAGTCGAAGGAGAAGACCTTATGGTCGTGGCTGACGAAGTCGGGACGGATCAACAATGCGGTGTTGGAAGATGACGTGGAGCGCTTGGAGCGTTTTTATCAGAACCACGGGTATTTGACGGCGCGGGTGACGAACGTGGAGCGGGTGCCGGCGAGCGAGGGGCGGGTGGATGTGATTTTCACGATTGAAGAGGGACCGCCCTATACGGTGAACGCGGTGCGGTTGCAGGGGCTGACGGCGTTTTCGGAGGACGAGTTGTTGCCGGCGATACGGTTGACGCCGGGGGCGAATTATTCGGCGGAGGACGTGGAGAACGATATTTCGACCTTGCGGGATTATTATGGGTCTCGGGGGTATGCGGATGCGGAGATTGTGCCGTTGATTGAGGAGGCGGGGGACGGGTATTCGCTGACGGTGACGTATGTGGTGAACGAGGGGGGCAAGTATTACCTGGAGTTGATCGATATTGAGGGGAACACGAAGACGCAGGACAAGGTGATCCGGCGGGAGTTGGCGGTGGCGCCCGGGGAGGTATACAACACGCCACGGATTCGGGCGAGTCAGCGTCGCCTGGAGAATTTGAATTACTTTGCGGCGGTGGAGTTTTTACCGGTGGATTCGGATCGTCCGGGGTAT
This sequence comes from Verrucomicrobiota bacterium, assembly GCA_039028175.1. GTDB lineage: Bacteria > Verrucomicrobiota > Verrucomicrobiia > Verrucomicrobiales > DEV007 > JBCDBW01. Next base: position 1,881 of record JBCCIR010000220.1, on the reverse strand, counting down.
AAGGATTTGAGTATCCGGGTGACGGAGAAGCCGACGGGGACGGTGAATTTGGGTGTGGGGTTCAGTTCGATCGACAGCTTGGTTGGCTTCATTGACATTACGCAGAGCAACTTTGATTTGTGGAATTGGCCGAAGTTTACCGGGGGTGGTCAGAAGTTGCGGATCAGCGCCCGTGTGGGGACGGAGCGGAAAGATTTCTCGTTGGCGATCACGGAGCCGTGGTTTTTGGATCGGCGTCTTTCTTTGACGACAGAGGGGTATTATCGTGATTTGGAGTTCTTGAGTGATCGGGACGATTACAAGCAGCGCGAGGGTGGATTTTTCGTGAGCTTGTCGAAGCCGATTGGTGAGAACACGCGGCTTCGCGGGGGATACGAGTTACGGAATGTTGAGATTTACGATATCGCGCCGGACGCGTCTGATGCGATTCGTGCGGAGGAGGGAACATATCTTGAGAGCAAGTTTGATATCAGTGTGCTTTATGATTCGCGGGACGACATTTTCCTTCCGCGTCGTGGGATGAAGGCGGATGCGGGGACATTTGTCACGGTGGGCGGAGATGTGGAGATTTATGGCGCGGAGTTTGGGGCGACGAAGTATTTTCTGTTGCCTTTCGACACGATCTTCAGTTTGCGCGGGAGCTTCGACACGGTGGATGACACGAGTGGGGGCGGTGTTCCGATTTTTGAGCGGGAGTTCCTAGGGGGTTCCAACAATTTGCGTGGTTTCCGGTTCCGCGATGTGGGTCCGAAGGACGAGAATGGGGAGCCGTTGGGTGGCCGGAGTGCGGCGTTCGGCAGTGCTGAGATTACGGTGCCGATCATCAAGATGGTTCGGGGGGCACTTTTCTATGATATCGGCGTGGTGAGTGAGAAGTCCTGGAGCTTCAGCGGGGACGTGAATTCGGACTGGGGTTTTGGCTTGCGGCTGGATTTGCCGATTGGCCCGATTCGCTTGGATTACGGTATTCCGATCAAGGCTGACGAGTTCAACGACTCCAGCGGGCGGTTCAATTTCAACCTCGGGTATCAGTTCTAATTAGAGGGGTTGATTTTTCTGGCAGAGTGCCTTTAGTTCTGAGCCCATATGTCCTGTCGAGACCGGCGGGCGGATTTGACTCGCGGCGTCGACGGATCGGCGCATCACCCCAAGAAAACAACCATAGAACCATGAGAATCTTCAGACATCTCCTCTTTGTTTCCGCATTGGGCGCCATTGCTTGCGGCGGAATGATCACATCGGCGTCGGCACAGGATGGCGGCAGTTCCAGCGGCATCAAGGTCGGCATCATCGATATGAAGCGCGTTTTTTCCGAGTATTACAAGACGAAGGATGCGGAGAAGACGGTGAACGAGGGGAAGGCGGCGGCGAAGCGTGAGTTGGATGAGCGTTCCGCGAAATACAAGCAGTTGTTGGAGAAGTTTCAGGAATTGAACGCGGTGATTCGCGACGAGGCGATCAGCCAGGAGCTTCGGGATGAGAAGCAGCTTGAGGCGCAGGAGATTGCCGCCGAGGCGAAGAGTTTGGAGCGTGAGATGCAGGAGTTTCGCACGCGTCGCGAGCGGATGTTGCAAGAGACCGTGATGCGGATGCGGAAGGGAATCCTGGAAGAGATTCGCGTGCTGGTGGAAGAGCGTTCGAAAGGACAGGGGTATGATTTGGTATTCGACAAGTCGGGTTTGAGCATGAATGCGGTCCCGTTTTTGCTGCACTCGAAGGATGCGGTCGATTTCAGCGACGACATCATCGTGGAGTTAAACAAGGATGCGCCGCCTTCGACGGAGCCGGTGGTTGCGCCGGACGGCCCGGCTGCTCCGGTGATTACGGAGTAGGCTTCGACGGGTGAATTTCGAGACGCCGCTGGCTTATGCCGGCGGCGTG
>JBCCIR010000219.1:0-6567 GCA_039028175.1 Verrucomicrobiota bacterium | reverse complement strand
GTGTAATGTACCGGTTGCTCGCGTACCCCCCCAACCCTCCCCACATGAAAACACCCACGCTTCCCCAGTCGCTCACGCTGATCACCATCGTCGTCCTCAGCGCCATCACCATTGCCCCGCCCGCCACCGCCCAGCTCAGCGCCCCCCCGGACGCCGAAAAAGTACTCTCCGATGCCTACCCCGGCGAAGCCTACTCCCCCTACGCCGGTCGCTCCTTCCCCAGTCGCCCCCTCTGGGGAGATACCCACCTCCATACCGGTCTCTCCATGGACGCCGGCGCCTTCGGAAACCGCCTCGGCCTCGACGAAGCATACCAATTCGCCCGCGGCGACGAAGTCACCGCGTCCACCGGCCAGCCTCTCAGAACTGAAATCCAACGACATGCTCGCCGGCGAATACGGTCGCGAAGCCCTCAAGCGAGGCCTCCAAATCAAAGCCAAGCTCGGCGTCAATCCCTACCAAACCGGCTTCATCGGCTCTACCGACAGCCACACCGCCCTCGCCACCGCCGAAGAAGAAAACTTTTTCGGCAAACACACCGGCTACGAACCCGCTCCCGACCGCATGGAACACGTCATGATGCAAAGCCCCGATGGCTCGGCAAAACTGGACGGCTGGCAACTCGTCGCCTCCGGCCTCGCCGCCGTTTGGGCCGAGGAAAATTCCCGCGCCTCCATCTTCGACGCCATCGAACGCCGCGAAGTATACGGCACGACCGGCCCACGCATGATGGTCCGCTTCTTCGGCGGCTGGGACTTCAGCGACGACGATCTCGCCACCCGCAATCCCGCCTTCCTCGGCTACCGGAAAGGCGTCCCCATGGGCGGCGAACTCACTCCGAGCAACAAAGCAGACGCCCCCAGCTTTATGGCCGTCGCCCTCAAAGACCCCATCAGTGGAAATCTCGATCGCATCCAAATCGTCAAAGGCTGGATGGACGCCGACGGCAATACCCACGAAAAAGTCTACGACGTCGCGTGGTCAGACAATCGCGAACCCGGTGCCAACGGCAAACTCCCTCCCGTCGGAAACACCGTCGATGCCGAAAACGCCACCTGGACCAACACCATCGGCGCTTCCGAACTCGCCGCCGTCTGGACCGATCCCGACTTTGACCCTGGTCAACCCTCCTTCTACTACGCCCGCGTCATCGAAATCCCCACGCCCCGCTGGTCCACTTACGACGCCTTTCGATACGGCATCGAAATCCCCGAGGGAGCCCCGGCCTCCACTCAGGAACGCGCCTACACCTCCCCCATCTGGTATACCCCCTGATCAATCAGCCCCGCCCCCCAGCCGCATCCGGATCCATTCCCTCATCGCCTCGGCCCCCATCACGGCCGGGTCCCCAAAGTCCGCCTCGCCCGCCGCCTCCAGCTCCGGCGGCAAATGATCAATCAACGCTTCCAAATCCTCGTACCCGGATATCTCCTCCTCCAACACCGCCACCATCGCCGCCGCGTCCCCCTCACAATACCCGTGCCGCTTCACCGCCTTCGCTAATCCAAACAATAGCGTCTCCCACGTGGTCATCGGACCCTGCGTAATCGATGCCGATTCCGCCGCCGAATCAATGAACGCAAACGGCACTTGCTCAATCGACACACCCGCTCGAATCGCCGCCAGTATCCAATCCGTATCAAATGAAAAATCATAAACCGTAGGCTCCGCTATGATCCCCTCCAATACCTCCGCGTCATACAACTTGAAAGCCGCCTGCGTGTCCAATATCCCCCGGGAAAACACCGCTTCCCCGATCATCCGCTGCATGTGACGCAACACCTTGATCCCAATCCCCCACCGCGCCGCTTCCTTTACCAGTACCGACTCCGCATGCTTCCGGTTCCCCAATACCACCGGCACATCCCCCTCCGCATACGGCCGCAACAACAATCCAATCTGCCCCAAATGCACCGAGTTGTCCGCATCCGTGTAAACCACCGCATCCACCCCGTCCCCGATCGCCTCCATTGCCCCCAAAATAATCGCTCCCGCTTTGCGCGACGCATCCGCCGATCCCAATCCCGCCAAAGGACCACTCGCCGCCGGCAATGCCTCCTCCAAAGACAACACCGTCACCCGATCCCCCAGGGCATGCTGCCCCGCCACCTCCCGCGCAATCCCCGCACTCCCATTCGGACACCCGTCATCGACGGCATACAAATGCCACTCCACACCGGATTCCCGCGTCGCCCACTCCAACTGCTCCAGCTTCACCACCAGCGAATCCTCCCCGTTCGGATTCCCCTCGTCCTTGGGCCGCAACCGCCGGTGCTCCCCCCACATCGCAAACACCACCCCCACCTTCAACGGCTCCTCACGCCCCACCATCCACCGCCGCGACTCCGCTAATAATCCCGCCATCCGCGCCTCCAACGGCACCCCTCCCTCACCCAATCTCCTCCGTAATCCCTCGGTGTCCCCTCCCTCCAAGAACGCTTCCGCTAACTCCCGCACACTCTCCCGGTGCGACGCTTCCGTGAGATCAAAATCCGCCCGCGCCCCCTCAATTAACGCCTCGATCATCGTCTGGACCCTACCGGAATCCCGTCAAAGATCGATCCAAAAACGAACCGCTTCCTCCTAGCCATCGTCTCCGGACAACTCCTTCACCCGCAGATTCCGAAACCGCACCACACCACCCTTCCCATGGTGCTGAATCCCAAAACTCCCTTCCAACGACCGATCGTCCTCCACGTCCGCAATCAATACGTCGTTCACATACGTCCGAATCCGCGGCCCCTCACACTCCACACGATACCGGTTCCACTCGCCCTTCTTCAACGCCTTCCCAATCCGCTCCAAATACTCGTCTTTCGTCTCCTTCGTCGGATAAATCCATCCTCCCATCCCGATCGCATACACCCCACCCGTCTCCCCCGGATGCGGCCCGTCAATTTCCAGCTGATACCCCTTCGGCTTTCCTTCGTCCCCCACACACCGAAATGCCAATCCCGAATTAAATCCCGTCTCCGCCGCGTCCGCCGGTATCTTCACTTCCCCCTCAAATACAAAATCCCCACGCTTCAAATCACTCAAGACCCACACATTCTTCTCCGACTCCAACTCCAATACCCCATCAACCGCCTCAAATCGCACCACCTCCGCCCGTGGCGTCCAACCAACCGTCGACTTCCCGTCAAACAGCGAAACCCACTCCCCCCCAAACACCGCCAACGGCGTCGCCACAAAAATCAATACACCCGTCAACAACCTCACGCCGCCCCGTCCCCACTATTCTTCTTTTTCTTGTTCTTCTGCTTATTCTTCTCTCCCCCCGTCGCCTTCCCGTCCCCATCCGCCTTCTTCCGATTCCGCCCCTGGTGCAAATGCGCCGCGGCCTCCGTCGCCTGCCCCTCATCCCCTTGCGAAGCCATCCACGCATCCAACTTCGCGCGCAGCTTCTTCACCTCGCCCGCATATTCAGGATTCTTCGCCAAATTCTCCCGCTCGAGCGGATCCTTCTGCACGTCATACAATTCCACCGCAGGTCGCCACGAATACCGCTTCACCTTTTCCGCCGCGTCCTTGTCCCCCGCCTCTGCCTTCGCCACCCACGACTGGAACTCATCCGATTTCGTGCACGCGTTCGTAAACTCAATCTCCGGAGTCAAATTGACGATCAGCTTGTATTGCCCGGAGCGCACCGACCGAATGCCGAACGTCTCCGACCCGTTGATGATCCCACGAGTCGTCATGATCCCATACACGTATTCCTTGTGATCATCCTTCTCCCCCAGCAAGACGGGTAAAAAACTCTCCCCATCCAAATTCACATCCGGCTCCCCGCCCGCCGCCTCCACCAGCGTCGGCACCACATCCACATACTCCACCATCGCATCCGTCGTTGTCCCCGGCGCAATCTTACCCGGCCACCGCCCCAACAAGGCCGTCTGTAACCCCGAATCATATAAGGTCCACTTCGCGAACGGCAGGCTGTTCCCCTGCTCGCTCGTCAACAAAACCAACGTGTTCTCCGCCAGCCCATGCTTGTCCAACAAATCCAATATCTCACCCACCTGCCCGTCATAATAAGTGATCTCCGCCAAATACCGCGAAAACCCCTCACGCGTCTCCGGCGTATCCACATAGTAAGACGGTAACTCCACCTCCTCCGGCGGATACCGCGTAGAATCCCCCTTGTTCCACGGCGTGTGCGGCTCGTTCGAACACGCAAACAAACAAAACGGCGTCCCGCTCTCTTTTGATTCGGCCATCAATTGATCGATCGCCTCCATGTCCGGATTCTTCTCCGCCACCGTGTATTCAAACGGAAAAACCTCCTGCGGCGAAATATGCGTCTTCCCGCTCAACGCCACCCGATATCCCATATCCCCCAGGTAATGCACCACACTCTTCGTCCCCTCCTTCGCAAAAGTGTGGTTCGGATACGCGCCGCTCTTCACCGGATACAAGCCCGTGTAAATATTATGCCGGGTCGGCGAACACATCGGTGCCGCCTGAAAACAACGCGTAAATTTCATCCCCTCCCGCGCCATCCGCTCAAAATTCGGCGTGTGCGCCTGCCCCCCATACACACTCAAATCCCGATACGTTAAATCATCCGCATTGATGAATATGAAATTCGGCTTGTCCTCCGCAAAGGCTTCGGATGCACATACAAATCCGGCCACTGCACAAACAATCGATCGTAGAAAGGTCATATTTTGAGAGGGGTGGTAACTGAAACTACTTACTCGTTAGCTTTGTATTCGACTAAAGCGCCAAACAATTCTGAAAAGTCGTACGTTGACCTAATAATCAATACTCCGCTTTCCTCAACGAAGAATCCATAGTCAAATACGGATTTTCCAATTTTGCGGATCCCATCCGGCTCAAAAGGATCAAGTATCGGCACTGCTCCATACTTTAGCATTGCCTCCTTGATTCGTTCCCCCACATCAACGACCCCATTCTCCGCTTCCAATCCGTCAAGAAGATTCAAAACATCTCCGGGGTAAACATAAATATAATGCCGCAGCGGATCGCCAGTTTGGACCCAACGCGTGAATATGATCGTGTTGTCCTTTAGTATCCAATTCAGACCATCGTGAAAATGAGCACTCAATAGAACCAGTATTTCTCCGAGGGATACATCCCGATAGGAGACCGTCAAACGTTGGTCACGATTCGATTCAATAGCTTCGTATGCATACCCTAAATCGAAAAGTGGCCCGGTTGTTTTCGCAATCCGCTGAAACTCGCGTAGAGCATCAGTGAAAGTCGCGTCGTCAAGACGAAACTCTTCGACACGCACTTCGTATAGTTGCTGTCCGTTAATAGCACGAGCCGCCTGGTCTTCCCCATGGACAAAAGTAGCTATGCCGAACGCGAAGGCGAATGTTATGAATCGACACATTCTGAAAACCAACCTATTCAAAATAGGACGGATTGCCAATCCATCAAACCAGGCGCGATAGAAATTCCGTCTTCCTCTCCTCTGGAGGAGAGGGCTGGGGTGAGGAGCAGAACGCGCCACTCCTCCGTGGACAATCGAAAGACCAAAAGCCTTTCAATCAATTGTCCATCTCAACCGGCCCACCGACCCTCGTACCACCACCCCCCTACCCCTCAAACGCCCGAGCCGCCTCCCCAAAAAACACCCCCTTCAACTCCCCCATCAACCGCCCCGCCTCAGCCTCTCCCAGCTCCAGCAATTCCTCCGACATCCGGTCCAGCTTGAAGGTCCGCGGCCCCACCTCCGGATTCACCCGCCAATAGCGCTTCACCTCATCCTCCTCCTCACCCAGCAACAAGGCACACTCCCGGTCCGCCGCCGCCACATCCGCGTCCAAAAACAAATCCGCAATCTGAGCCGCCCATTCCAGCTTCCCCCCATGCTGCACCTCCGGCCGACTAGATACCGCACGATGCGTCGTCCCAATGCTCAACAACCGGATCCGCGATCGCTCCACTCCCAACACCCCCATCGCCTCAATCACCGCCACCAATGCCGGATTGTTCGCCCACACCCCTCCGTCAATAAACCGATTCCCATCCGCATCCTCAAACGCCGGTAAATACGTCGGCGCCGCACTCGAAGCCAAGGCCACATCCACCGCCCGCCAACCGGCATCCCCCTGCACCGATCCCACATGGCCCGTCTTGAACACTTTCGCCCGCCGCTTCCGCAAATTAAACGCCGGCACCACCAGCCGGCTCCCACATTCGCCCAAGGTCCGCTCCCCAAACACCTCCTCCAAGGCCGCCTGCAAGGGCGCACTCGAATACTTCCGACGCCACAAGCTGTGAAATCGCCGCCGCCGCCGCCCGCCAAAAATCTCCGGTCCCCGCTCCACGTAAAAATCCAACATGTCCTCCGCCCGTAACCCCAATGACAACCCGAGCGCAATGATCGATCCCGTGGACGTTCCCGCCACCAAATCAAAATAGTCCCCCACCCGCACTCCCAACTCCGTCTCGATTTCCGATAAAAAGTTCGCCGTAAAAGGGGGGCGGGGCGGGGGCGGGGGGGGGGGGGCGGGGGGGGGGGGGGGGGGGGGGGGGGGGGGGGGGGGGGGGGCGGCGGGCGGCGGGGGCGGCGGCGCGGGCGGGCGCGCCAGCGCG
>JBCCIR010000218.1:0-6594 GCA_039028175.1 Verrucomicrobiota bacterium | reverse complement strand
GGTTTGAAGGGTTGAGCTTTGGGGTAGCACCACCGGAATTCCACAATGCGATGAGACAATAGCTATTGACAGTGGAACCTATGCTCGCATCAATCCCTCCCCGGCACGCGATACCCACTTCGCCGCCCCACGCCCGCGCCCCGCCGTCTGCGCCTCCTCAAACACCACGACCCCCTCTTCCACTCCCTCCTCCCCGAAACGCTTCACCTCATCATTCGTCGAACCCACCTCGCCCATCATCACCAGGTCCCGCCCGATCACCGCTTCCGGCTCTAACATTCGCATGATCGCCGTGCGATCCAATCCCGGCCCCTCACTCCCCATCGCCCGACTCCAAGTCCAATGCCAAATCCATCGCCACCGCCGAATGCGTCAACGCCCCCACGGAAATAAAATCCACCCCCGTCCCCGCAATCGCTCCCACCGTCTCCAAGGTCACCCCGCCGCTCGCCTCCAACTCCACCCGCCCCTTCGCCATCCCCACCGCCTCGGTCATCACTTCCACAGTCATGTTATCCAACAAAATCACATCCACCCCTTCCAATCCCAAAAACGCCTCCACTTGCTCCAAGGTATCCGCCTCCAATTCCACTTTCATCCCCGGATGATCCGCCTTCACTCGATCAATCGCCGCCTGCAATTCCCCCGCCCGCCCTTCCACCAACAAATGATTGTCCTTTACCATCACCTGGTCATACAAACCCATCCGGTGATTCATCCCGCCCCCCGCAAGCACCGCCGCCTTCTCCAAAACCCGCCACCCCGGCGTGGTCTTGCGCGTATCCAAAATCCCCACCGTCTCGTTCCCCGCCGCCTCCACGAAACGCCGCGTCAGCGTCGCCACCCCGCTCATCCGCTGCAGAAAATTCAACGCCGTCCGCTCCGCCGATAACACCCCGCGCGTCGGCCCCGCCACCCGCATCACGACATCTCCCGAAGCCACAAATTCTCCATCTTCCCGCACCACCTCAACCTCGATCCCCTCATCCACCCGCAAAAAAACTTCCCCCGCCACCCCCGTTCCCGCCACCACCAATTCCTCCCGCGCCACCACCACCCCTGCCGACACCGCCTCCTCCGGCACAAAATACCGCCCCGTCACATCCCCCTCCCTCAGATCTTCCCCCAAAGCCAAATCAATCAACTGCGATACCCCATCTTCCATAATCCCCCAAACCCTCTCACATCCCCCCAAAAATACCACCCCTCCCCCTGCCTCTTTGCCTCTACTTCATGATTCATCATTCCGTGTTCAGTATTCATTATTCAAACAAACCTTCCCATCCTGCGCCTCCCAAACACCCCATCGCTCCTCCCCCTGCCTTCCCAACCGATTAACCGACTAACCGAAAAACCTCCAACCCCCGCCTCTCCCAAAACCTCAATTATTGCCAATTACTGGTTTAAATCCCAAAAACCCACGCTTTATTACTCAAACAGCGCGTCCGCTCCCGCGCGTCATCGCCACCCGTCACCATCGGGCCGGTCACACAACCATTCCATCTCGTCTTTACCACACCCACATGGGAGCCAAATCCAAACGCCTCTACTCCACCAAGCCACCACGCTTCCGCTGGCCCCTCCGCCTCCTCTTCGGCACCGCCATCTTCGCCATCCTCTTCCTCGCCGCCTTCGCCCTCGGTGTCGTCCTCATCTACGGATACATCGCCAGCCGACACGATATCTCCGACCTCGCCCGCATGCCCCAACGCTCCGTCGTCTACGACCGCAATGGCGAGGTCATCGGCCGCCTCCACGGCGCCAATCGTACGGTGGTGTCACTCGACCAAATCTCACCTTTCTTCGTCGATGCCCTCATCGCCCGCGAAGACTCACGCTTCTTCAAACACAATGGCGTCGACTTCATCGGCGTCGCCCGCGCGACCGTTCGCAACCTCGAAGACAAAACATACGCCCAGGGCGCCAGCACCATCACGATGCAGCTCGCCCGCAATAGCTACCTCAACCAAGACAAAAACCTCCACCGCAAACTCGTCGAAATCATGATCGCCCGCCGCATCGAGCGGGAATACGAAAAAGAACAAATCCTCACCGCATACTGCAATCGCATCTTCTTTGGCACCGGCCTCTACGGCATCGATCGCGCCGCCCACGCCTATTTCCGCAAGTCACCCGCTAGCCTGACCCTCTCGGAATCCGCGATAATCGTCGGCATCATCCGCGCCCCCAATCGCTTCTCCCCATTCCGCCACTACGAACGCGCCCTCGCCGAACGAAATACGGTCCTCGATCGCATGCTCGAGCTCGGCTTCGTCACCCCGGGAGAAGTCGCCACCGCCAAACAATCCCGCCCCCAAATCCACACGAACGAAATTGAAAAAACGCAGGACAATTACGCGCTCGGCACCGTCCGCCGCTTCCTCGATAAATTTCTCGAGAACAACGATATCGAAGACGGCGGCTTCGCCATCCACACCACGCTCGATCTCAAACTCCAAAACGCCACGGAACAGGCCATCGAAAACCGCCTCCGCACCCTCGAAAACTCACCCGGCTATCAACATCGCACCAAGGCCCGATACGCCGAATCCTTCAATCCCGATGACCCCCAGAAAACCGACTACGTCCAAGGCGCCGCCGTGGTCCTCGATAACGAAACCGGTGGCATCCTCGCCGTGGTCGGCGGACGAGACTTCGCCCACAACCAATTCAACCGCGCCCTCACCGCCCGCCGCCAAATCGGCTCCACGTTCAAACCCTTCGTCTACGCCGCCGCCTTCGAAAATGGCCTCATGCCCGGCACGCTCGTCGACGACTCCGCCGTCCGCGAAGATGAACTCGCCGGCTTCAACGCCCACTGGAGCCCACGCAATGCCGACAACAAATTCCTCGGCCTCCAACCCGCCCGCGAAGGCCTCGTCCATTCCCGCAATACAATGACGGTCCGCGTCGGGCAATACGCCGGCATCGAAAACATCATCGACATCGCCCGGCGCTTCGACCTCGCCGCGACCGCCCCCAATTCCCCCCAAACCTATATCGGCAACCTCGGCGTGAATCTCAAAACACTCACCAGCGCCTACTCGGTCTTCCCCAATGAAGGCATCCTCCGGCGCCCCTTCCTCATCAGTCGCATCGAACGAATCGACGGGGGCGATGCCGTGCGCGCCACCCCCGTGGTCGAACAATCCGCGATCTCACCCGGCGCCAGTTGGATCACATCCCAAATCCTCCAGCAAGTCATGACCCGCGGCACCGGCCAAAACGCGCAACGCCTCGGCCTCACGGTTCCCGCCGGCGGCAAAACCGGCACCACCGACAACTACACCGACGCCTGGTTCGTCGGTTACACCAGCGGCGTCTCCTGCGGCGTCTGGGTCGGCCTCGACGACCCAAAAACAATCATCGACCGCGGATACGGCGGCACGCTCGCCCTTCCCATCTGGACCGACATCGTCACCGCCACCCAATCCCTCGGCTATCCCGCCGCCGCCTTCCCCACTCAACTCCGCCGCACCCAAGTCGAACTCTGCAACGTCACCGGACATCTCGCCGCCGATCACTGCCGCAAACACCGTAACGCCTACACCACCACCATCCCCTTCTCCATGCTCCCCAAGGACCCCTGCACCTCCCATACCCCCAATCCACAACTCTCCCAATCCCAAGACTCCCGCCCCGGCCTCATCAAACGCTTCCTCAACGCCTTTGATTAACAAAGGATTTCAGCAACCCCCACCACCCCCCGCGTCTACCCTCTTACAAACTCCCGCCCCTTTTATAGTCCCACCCCACCACCAGACCAAGCTAGAGTAAACACCGGTGGCGACCGCCGCTCGCTTGAAACTTGAAAACTGAAATCTGAGATTTATTTGGAACTTGGAGCATGAGTTTTCCGACCCACCCTCACTGCCTCCAACCGAACAACTGAAGAACCGCGTGCCCTTCGTAGCCTTGGCGAAGAAGGGATCAACCGAAGAACAATAAAATGGACATCCTAGACACCCTCGCCCTCGCCCTCGGCTTCGCCACTCTCGCCGGGATCAACCTCTACCTCACGGTCCTCGTCACCGGCCTCGCCATCCGCTTCGACCTCCTCACCCTCTCCGCCAAATACGCCGACCTCGCCGTCCTCGGCGATAACCCGGTCCTCATCGCCGCCGGCCTCTTCTTCCTCCTCGAGTTCTTCGCCGATAAAGTACCCTGGGTCGATTCCCTCTGGGACTCGGTCCACACGCTCGTCCGCCCCATCGGCGGTGGTCTCCTCGCCCTCAGCGTCCTCGGCGAACTCCATCCCGCCATGGAAGTCATCATCGCCCTCCTCGCCGGCGGCACCACCCTCGTCGCCCACTCCGCCAAAGCCGGCACCCGCTTGGCCGTGAACACATCGCCCGAACCCGTCTCGAACATCGCGGTGTCCACCGCCGAAGACGTCGGCGTCGTCGCCGGCTCCTTCATCATGTGGCAAAGCCCCATCGCCTTCGGCCTCATCTGCCTCCTCTTCTTGGGCCTCGTCCTCTACTTCACCCCGCGCATCTGGGGGCGCATCCGCAATACCCTCTGGCTCCTCTCCAAGAAAGTCCGCCTCCCCTTCGCCCATCGCGACTCCCAAAACGCCCCCCTCCCCGACGATCTCACCGACGAAGAATCCGCCCTCCTCGCCAAGGAGCTCGACACCGCCGCTCCCGAGCCCCTCTGGGCCGTGCCCACCATCATCGGGAAAGCCAAACAATACAAAGGCGTCCCCACTCAGGCCTTCGGAAAAATCATCGCCGACCGCGAATCCCCCGGCACCCTCTTCCTCGCCGGCAAACGCCGCCGTAAACCCTTCCTCATCCCCGTCCCCATCACCGATGCCAAATGCATCCGCGAATCCCGCTTCCTCAGCGAGGACCTCGTCATCCACGGCAAAAACGCCAACTCAAAACTCACCCTCCGCTTCCCCCGAGGCCGCGCCCCCCTCGTCGACAAAATCATCGAAGCCCTCGACTCGGCTGCTCAACCCGCCCCGGAATCATCTCTCACCGGATAGCGCCCGCCGATCACGAGTAGTCCCTCACGGGGCAAGGGGAGTCGAACCTTGAAGGTCACTCCGGCTCTCTCCTTAAGACGCTTCTTCTTCAGACATGCGAATATCTTTTCTACTCGCGTCACCAACGCTCAAACTCGGACTAACTCCATAAGCGGCTCAAACCGATAAACCGCTGATCTCTGCCCCGATGCTTCCCTCGCCGTTTCGAGCAAGCCTTCCTGATGGAGGACTCGGCTGAAACGCGCTGCCGTCTGACCGGGAATACCGGCATTCTTGCGGAATCGACTGTTGTAGAATACCGGATTGGTAAAGACGTAATCGAGTGCGGCAACGGACCACTTGGAGGCGAGCAGTTCTGAAAATCGGCCCTTCATCTCTTCGTAGAGCGAACTGATTTTTTCGGCGGTTTCTAGGTTGTAAATGGCTTGCTCTTTGACCGCTTGCAGGAAAAAGATGCACCACTCATCCCACGCCCCGGTGTCGGAAACCGCCCTCATCATCGCAAGATAGTCGTCCTTGTGATCCTCAAAATAGCGACTGATGTAAAAGTGGGGCGCACCAATGGCACCGCCACTCCAGAGCATGAGGGTGATTAGCATCCGCCCCACTCTGCCGTTGCCGTCCTCGAACGGATGGAGGGCTTCGAATTCAACGTGCGCCAGGGCGGTGCGTAACAGAATCGGATAGTCCTCACCTCCTATCATAGCGAAGAGGGCGTCCATTCCGCTCTCCAGTTTCTCTGGCGCGATGGGTACAAATCGAACCTCTCGCCGTCCGCGATCGCCGATGTAGTTCTGCTCGGTCTTGAATGCTCCGGGCTTTTTTCGGGCACCCCGGCCGTAGGATAGCAACTGCTGGTGAATGCTCTTGATCAGGGAGCTGGACAGAGGCCGTCCCTGTTCAATTTGGCGTTGTGCAGTGTAAAGAGAGCGGCGATAGAGCAGGGTTTCGATCGCCTCGGATCGAGCTTCCGGCTTGGCTTCTTGCCCTTCCTCGAGTTCGGCATCAATTTGCAGTATCTCGTCCATGGTGCTGATGGTGCCCTCCATTCGGGAAGAAACCACCGCCTCCTGGCTCCGCAGGGGAGCAAGAAATATCTCGCTGTTGTGCAGGCTCTTGAGCATCTGGTCGTAGCGCGCCAGAGCATCTGTGGCATCGATCAGCGATGGCATGATCTGCCCGTAATCCAGCGAAGAAGGAGGAAACTCCCCTTCGTGATAGAAAACGGCTTGTGACGTATCGATTTCCATTTCGGATAGAATCTTAATCGGAAAGCTATTTGTTGTCAATATATTCGATATATGTTAACAACAAATAGGATTGATGTTAATGCATTCGCACTAATGGCGCTTGCTGCTCACATTTTGAGAAAAATGACCAACAAATGCTTTTGAGGATCATAGATGGCCATTAAAGCCCTCAATAGCGTATTGCTAATCTAGGAGGAGGCCACCGAGGCTATGGTAAAGTTGACTTGCCCAAGGTCAACATCACGTGGTATTTAGCACTCGCTGGGAATTGAACCACGGTCACAGAATTCGCATCCCACATCAAGTACCATTACACCACGGACCCATAAAGTAGTTGGAATTCAAGGAGGG
>JBCCIR010000217.1:0-6767 GCA_039028175.1 Verrucomicrobiota bacterium | reverse complement strand
TTTCTGATCCTGCTACTTGTATTGACAACACCCCTCTTCGTGATGCTGCTCCTCTGATGCAACAGCAGCGGCGTGCTGTGGCTAAGGGAACACTTGACGAGGATACTGTGAATCTTTCCCGGCGGACGCTTCGGCATATCCTCCATCAACATCACCCGCAGCGGAATCCGCTCCAGGATCACCCCGTTGCCCGTGATATCGATCGAGAAATGCCCCGCCTCCTTGAACTTCAATCGCTGAATGTTCATCACCAAGTTCCGCGTCACCCACATCGCGTCCGACGGAACTTTCACTTCCATCTTCGCCTCAAACGGAGGCATAACGTTCTTGCCGTCCATGTCGATGAACGCGATCCGAAACTGACACTCGCCCTCATCCTCGGGCCGCACACAAATCCGCAACGCAATCGCACACTGCGGCTGCACAACGGGCAGCTTCTGCGCACAAATCGTGTCAAACGTCCCCAGCACACAAAGCTTTCCCCCGTAATCCGCCGCGGAATCACACAACGCTGCCACCTGAATATCCATGACCGTGCCTTATCCCCCCCATCCTCCGATGTCAACCAATGCCGTGATCCCCGCCACCCCCATCAACGCCCCCGCATCTTCTTCCACCACCGGATAATCCGCCCCCCACTCTCCTCCTCCGGCTGCGGCGTCGTCGCCACCGGCTGCGGCGCCGGTCCCCCCGGCACGAGGTTCGGCGATGGCGGAGGACCCACCCGGTCCGGAACCATCGGCTCCGCCCGCGCCACAATCGGCGCGCCATCCGGTCCCGTCGCCACATTCACCTGCGACGCCGGAACACCACCCTCCATCACGATCGTCTCCGCCAATACCTGCTCCACCCGCTCTTCCGAAAATATCTCCTTCAAAAACGCCCCCACGATCGGAGCCGCGTTCGCGCCCCCGCCCAATCGCTCCCCCGGATCCCCCTCATACAATGCCGCAAACGCATAACGCGGATGATCCGCCGGACAGAAACCGGCAAACCAAGCCACCCGCTTGTCCTCGCTCACCGGCCCCCATTGCCCCGTCCCCGTCTTGCCCGCCACTTCCATAAACTCATGCCGCGCCGCCTTGCCCGTCCCATCGCCATCCAACACAACCCCCTTCATCCCTTGGATCGTCAATGATCGCGCATACTCCCCTACACCGATCGGCATGTCGCTCTCCATCGGGAAGGCCTCAACGATGTTGTTGTTCAAATCCTGAATCTGCTTCACCAGGCGCAACTTCGGAGGCGTCCCCCCATGCGCCACCGCAGCCATCATCTTCGCAATCTGCAAAGGCGACGCCAATACATCCCCCTGTCCGATCGACATGTTCGCAATGGTCCCCGACGTCATCCGCGTGTTGTATCGCTCCATGCTCCACTCATCGCTGGGAATAAATCCGTCTTCCTCCGCACTCAACGGAATCCCCGTCGTCCGGCCCAAACCCAATCGCATCGACACCGTGTGAATCGGCCCCGAACCCGTCGCAATCCCCACCCGGTAAAAGAAGGTGTTACACGACCGCTTGATCGCCTGCATCACGTTCATCGGAGCCTCCGCGCTCTTGTTCCAGTTGTGAAAATACCGGTCCCCGATATACAAACTCGTCGGACACCCAAAAAACGAATTCTCATCGATCGCCCCCGACTCCAACGCGGCCATCGCCACCGGAATCTTGAAGGTCGAAGCCGGCGGATAAGCCGCCCGGAACGAGCGCGAAAACAACGGAATATCCGGATCCTCCTGCAGCGCCTTGAACGTTTCCGCAGGCAGAAACGGAATAAAATCGTTCGGATCAAAAACCGGCCACGACGCCAGGGCCAATATCTCCCCCGAATGGATATCAAGAAACACAAACGCCCCCCGCTTCGCCTTCTCACTCAAAATCCGTTCCGCCGTCGCCTGCATCTCCGCATCCAGGGTCGTCACGACGTTGTTCCCGGGGATCGGACGCTGCACCATTTCGTGCGTCAGCTTCTTGCCCGTGGCGTCATACAACACATTGATCCGCCCCGGTTTCCCCGTCAGCTCCTCGTTGAAACTCTTCTCCAACCCATCCCGCCCTTCCACATCCGAAAACAAAGGCTCCCCGTTCTCAATCGCTCCCGTCGGCAACTTCCGCACCTTCCCTACGTATCCCAAAACATGGGGCGCAAATGCACCCCGCGAATACAAGCGCTCATAGGTCGGATTCAACACCAATCCCTCGCTCTGAATCTCCTGCGCCTGCACCAACTCCGCATCCGTGAGCGAACCTGTGAACGTCAGCGGAAGCCAACGCCGATTCTTATAATGCCGAATAATCACCTCCGGATCTACCGACCACCTCTTGCCCAAAGTCCGATTCGCCAAATCGATCCGCTCCTGCGCAAAACGCAACACCTGACCGTCGTCCCCCTCACCGAAATACGGGAAATTCAGCGCAAACGCATATTGTACCCGGTTTAAGGCCAGCGGCGTCCCATGCCGGTCCGTGATCTGCCCCCGCGGCCCCGGTACCACCAGTAACAAAGTTCGCGCATCCCGCTGCGTCTCCCACGACGACTCCAATGGCGCCGACTCCTCTTCCTCCGGCAACGGCTCCGTCGGCAATTGCCCTAACGCCACCCCGCCCAATGCCAAATACACCCCCAAGCTCCAAAGCCAGCCCCCCTTCAGCCGTTCAACAAAATTGCCCATTCTCGCCCATTCTAGACCACTTTCCCCGCCTTTCCCAGCAAGAATCCACCGCTCGCTCCCCCGCGGGAATAGACTGTAGATTCCAGCGATGATATCCTCCTATTCGAACCCTACTCCGAATTCTAAATGATTCGCTCGAGTCCATTGGAAACAGTCGCCGTCGCCATGTTGACATGCGTTTTCCGGATTCTCGTATTTGTTTCAATCGCTTCTGCCGGAAGCTTGATCCCTTTCCTCATTGATAGCGATGGCTCCGTATACGACCTACAGACCTTCGTTCTCTTCCCCATCGGACCGTTTCTCGGTGTTTTTTATTGGGCTGTCGTTAACCCAATCTTACTCGTGCCCGCGTTCGTCGCGATGTTCTGTCTCTTCTACGCATTCTACCGGTACATCACCACGACAGAATCAATACGCAGTCTGTTTTTGGCGTTTTCGATATGCTACGGAATCTCTTTTACGCTCGTCGTCGAGTTGGACCCATACTACTTTTCAGAATTGTTCACATCGACGCTCGCGTTGCTGGCTTACATGGCCCTCCTAAAAATTTATCTCGAATGGCCGTGGCTCCAGGACCAACTCGCCAACGAACGCGAGATCGCGTAACCCTCTCCTTCCCAATCTCCTTTCCGCGTCTCCGCGCGAGCCCTCCGTCACCGCTCCCCCAAAAAACCCACCAAATCCCCGGCCAACTTCTTCCCAATCCCCGGCACCGACGCAATCTCCTCCGCCGTCGCCCGCCGTAACCGCGCCACCGACCCAAATCGCGCCAACAACAACTCCTTCCGGTTCTGACTCACCCCCGGACACTCATCCAAAATACTCTCCGCCATCCGCCGCTTCATCAGCAATTGATGATACGCATTCGCAAAGCGATGCGCTTCATCCCGAATCCGCTGCAACAACTTCAATGCCCCCGTCTCATGCGGCAAAACAAGCGGCTCCGCCACCCCCGGCCGATATATCTCCTCGTTCCGCTTCGCCAACCCTATCACCGGCAAATCATGCAACCCCAATCGCTGCAACTCCTTCACCGCCGAACTCAATTGCCCCTTCCCCCCGTCCACAATCACCAAATCCGGGAACCGCACAAACCGCCGCCGCTTCCCGTCGCCCCCCTCCGCCTCCGCCCCCAAACGCCGCATCACTTCCACCGGACTCTCCTGCGTCACATCCGCCGCTTCCTCCCCCATCACTTCCCGCGCCTCCAGTAAAATTCGCGAATACCGCCTCCGCACCACTTCCGCCATACTCGCGAAATCATCCTGCCCCTCGACCGTCCGAATCCGATACCGCCGGTAATTCGCATTGTCCGGCACGCCGTCCTTAAATCGCACCATCGACGCCACACTGTATGTCGTCGAAATATTGGAGATATCAAAACACTCCATCAGCATCGGCGGATACCCCAGGTGCAACACTTCACCTAATTCCGCCAAATCTTCCAACGGCTTCACCGTGCTCGGCGCCCCGCGCCCCCGTCGAAACCGCCGCGCCGGTTCGAGGGTCGTCCGCATGTACTCCACCATGTCGCGCAACTTCGCCGCCCGCTCAAAATCCAATCGCTCCGCCGCCGCGCTCATCTCTTCCTCCAATCCCTTCACCAATTCCTTCGACTGCCCCTTCAGAAACGCACCCGCCTTCTCCACTCGCTCCCGATACTCGTCCTCACTCACCTTGCCGATACACGGCGCCGAACAGTTCTTAATGATGTCATCGCTGCAATGCTTGTAATCATTCTCCCCCGGTCGCACCGGCCGACAGGTCCGCAAACCAAACTCCCGATTCAACCAGTTCACCGTGGCCCGCAACGCACCCGAATGCGCATACGGACCGAAATACTGCGCCCCGTCCTCCTTGCGCGCCCGCACAAACTGAAACCGCGGAAACGGATCCTCCAATCGCACCCGCACCAATAAAAACCGCTTGTCGTCCCGAAACGTGACGTTGTATTTCGGCCGATACTCCTTGATCAGCTTCCCCTCCAGCAAGATCGACTCCGCCTCGTTGCGCACGACGTGGATGTCAAAATCCCAAATACTCTCAATCAAAGCCCGCGTCTTCAAATCCGATACCCGGCTCCGCGACGGCGTAAAATAGTTCGCCAAGCGCTTCCGCAAATCCCGCGCCTTCCCCACGTATATCACCCGGTCCAGCCGGTCCCGCATCAGGTATACCCCCGGCTGATGCGGCACATCGTGCAGCCGGCTCTGCAAATCAGGTTTCACTCGCTGCGGACCTCCAGCCATCCTCCAACCAATCTCCCCCCTCCACTCCCCCATGACAAACCCAAATCAAATCACCCCCAAAGTCCGGACCGAAGGACCGAAGGACCGGCGGACCGACCGACCGATCAACCCAAAAACCCCATCCCCATCATTGCAACCCACCGCCATAAGGATAAAGTGACTGCGAGTTCCATCCATCTCTTTACCCCTCCCGGGCTCGCATGCCCGCGGAGCGCTTGCCCATATCCCATGAAACGGTTTTTAACGATCCTCACCCTGCTCCTCCTCTCCCTCGCCACCGCCACCGCCCAAGCTCCCGCCGACCCCGCCGTCGACACCGGCTTTACCTACGATCCCACGTCCTTCCTCAATATCGTCCTCAAAGGCGGGGTCGTCATGATCCCCCTCGCCGCGCTCTCCGTCATCGGAGCACTTCTCATCATCTTCTACTTTCTCACCATCCGCCGGGGAACGGTCGTCAGCGACAAGTTCATGAACACCGCCGACGCCCTCATCCGCAAGCAGGATTACCTCGGCCTCATCGCTGTCTGCCATCGCGCCCACGAATCCATCGCCCGCATCGCCTTCAAAACCCTCGACTTCGCGACCAAAAATCCCACCGCCAGCTTCGACGAAGTCCGGGAAGTCGCGGAAGCCGAAGGCTCGCGACAAGCCAGCATCCTCTTCCAACGCATCTCCTACCTCAACGACATCGGTCGCATCGCCCCCATGGTCGGCCTCCTCGGAACCGTCATCGGAATGATCACCGCGTTCGACAACATGGGCGTCGGCGCTGCCCAAATGGAACTCGCCCCCGGCGTCGCCCAAGCCCTCATCACCACCGCCGGCGGTCTCGTCATCGGCATCCCCGCCCTCGTATTCTACTCCTACTTCCGCGGCAAAGTCCAAAAACTCATCGCCGAACTCGAAGCCGCCGCCACACACCTCATGGCGCTGCTCGCCGCCCAATACAAACGAGCCGCCTCCCGCGCCGCCGCCCGCACCTCCTCCATCGAAAACCAACCCGCCGCCACCGCCGCCGCTCCCAGTCACGACCCCTCCGCGTCGTCCCCGACACCCGACTTCGATCCCAATACCCCCCACGTCACCATCGAAAGCCGCCACCAACAAGCGCCCCCCGGCCCCTGATCCCCCCGCTTCCCCAACCGCATCTCCATGAGATTCCGTAACGCCGCCAAAGCTCCCGAAGCCGAGATCGATCTCGCCCCCATGATCGATGTCGTGTTCCTCCTGCTCATCTTCTTCATCGTCACCTGGAACTTCGCCCGCTTCGAAACGGAACTCGACGTGAGTGTCCCCGTCGCCGAAGAAGGCGCCGACCCCCAACGCACCGTCGGCGAAATCATCGTAAACATCCGCAAGGACGGAACCATGGTCGTCAACGCCGTCGAACTCAGCGAAGACGAACTCTTCGAGCGCCTCAGCGCGGTGTCCGAAGTTTACAAAGACCAGGCCGTCATCCTGCGCGGCGATCGCGAAGCCTCATATGCCGACATCATCAACGCCCTCGATGTCATCCAACGCGCCAATATCTGGAACGTGGCCTTCGCCACGAACCGGCCCAATGCCCCGCTTCCCCAGACGGAATGAACAGCTCCTTTCCACCAGCACCAAGAACGATTCCCGTCCTGCTGATCGCCCTCCTCATCCTCGGCGGCGATCTCCCCGCCCTCGTTGCCCAGCAACAAAACGAACCCCCGCGCGCGCGTCGCTTCCTTCCCTTCCTGGACGATAATAAGCAGCAACCCACCCAACCCACCTACCAGAATCCACCCACAACCCCCTCCTCTCCCGTCGTCACCCCCACCACACCTGCCAACCCACCCGTCCGCCGCGCCGTC
>JBCCIR010000216.1:0-6844 GCA_039028175.1 Verrucomicrobiota bacterium | reverse complement strand
CCCCTCACCCTAACCCTCTCCCCGGGGAGAGGGAATGGGAGTGCGGGAAGCGCAATCTTTGTTCGGTATGTGATTCACATACTCGGTGTCTGGGATACTTTAGCGAGGAGCGGGGGGAGGGCGACTCTTAATCTTTGAGATAGTCGCTCCAGTCCTTGGGGAGGGGGGTGTCTTCGATGGAGCTGGCGATGCGGCCTTCGAAAGCGGGGTCGAAAGTGGTGCTGGTGCCGTAGACCATGATGAGGTCGCTATTTCCGATGGATCGGAGCGCGTGGGCGACGCCGGCGGGGATGATGACGGCTGCGTTATTGGGGCCGGGGCGGGAATCGCCATCGATGGTAAAGCGCATGATATTGCGGGGGAGGCCTTCGCGTTCATCGACGAGGATCATTTCGCTGATGCCGGTGGTGAAGAACATGACGTCCCATTGTTCATGGTCGTATGGGCGGAGGGCGGTGTTTCGGGGATCTTCGAGGTAGAGTTTTTTGAACCAGTCGGCAGGGGTGGTATCGGCGGGGATATGGGGGGGATGGATGTGGAAGCCCTTGGCGGAGTCGCGATGCATGAGGGCGGTGGCCCATTGTTTCGGCCAGAGGCCGATATCGGCGAGGGGGCCTTCGGATTGTCGGGCGAATTCGGCGAAGTATCCGCGGCCTTTTTGTTGGTAGACCGTGCGCGGGATGAAGTCGACGCCGGGGATCCAGGTATCGGCGAGGGAGGATTGGGCGTCGGGGGCGAGGAGTTCCGAGGCGGGGACGCCGGAGGTGGTGAGGCGTTCGGCGAGATCTCCGGCGGAGTAGTCGCGGATTTCGAGTTGTTTCCGGGCTTCGGGGCGGAGGCCTTGCCAAGTGGGTTCGTCGGGTGACATTTTTAGCGGTTAGCGTTCAGGTGGGATGGTATTGACTAATTATGAATGGGAGTCGGCGAGGGCTTGGAGGTATTGGCCGTATTCGGTTTTCTGGTAGAAGTCGGCGAGTTTGTGAAGTTGTTCGGTGTTGATCCAGCCTTGTTGGTGGGCGATTTCTTCGAGGCAGGCGATTTTGAGGCCTTGGCGGTGTTGGATGACGCGGACGTATTCGGTGGCGGCGGCGAGGGCGTCGGGGTTGCCGGTATCGAGCCATGCGGTGCCGCGGCTGAGGAGTTTGACTTTGAGTTCACCGGCTTGGAGGTAGGTGTTGTTGAGGTCGGTGATTTCGAGTTCGCCGCGGGCGGAGGGTTTGAGGGCGAGGGCGCGGTCGACGACCTGATCGTCGTAGAAGTAGATTCCCGGGACGGCGTAATGTGATTTGGGGGTGGCGGGTTTTTCTTCGATGGAGACGACTTGATTGTTTTCGTCGAATTCGACGACGCCGTATTCTTCCGGGTGGGCGACGTAATATCCGAAGATGGTGCTGCCTTCCTGGCGTGAGGCGACTTCTCTTAGTGTGTCTTTGAAGTCGGCGCCGTAGAAGAGGTTATCGCCGAGGACGAGGCAAGCGGGGGAGTGGTCGAGGAAATCGGCTCCGATGTGGAAGGCTTGGGCGAGGCCTTCGGGTTTTGGTTGTTCGGCGTAGGAGATGGAGAGGCCCCATTGTGAGCCGTCGCCGAGGATTTTTTCGAAGTTAGGGAGGTCGTGTGGGGTGGAGATGAGGAGGATTTCCCTGATACCGGCGAACATGAGCACCGAGAGGGGATAATAGATCATGGGTTTGTCGTAAACGGGCATGAGCTGTTTACTGACGGCTTGAGTGAGGGGGTAGAGGCGTGTGCCGGAGCCGCCGGCGAGGATGATGCCTTTTCTGGGATTGGTGGCGCTCATGGGTGGGAGTGAGAGGGAGAGGGGGTCCGGTGCGGGACTCGGCGGAGAATGAGATCGATGGGGATGTGGACGGGCAAGGAACGGCAAGGCGAGGGGTTCTTCAACCATTTTCCTTGGCGTTTTGGCGGGGAGGGGGTGAGAATGGGGATTCTTTGTTGAGTGGTTTCGCGAGAGTGAGCGGGATTGCGATGGAACGGAGAGGGACCGGGAGTTGTCATTAAAAGGCCGACAGATCTTATTTTTGTCTCATGAATCGAGCCGCACGGGCGCGGTGCGATTTTTGCTGCATTTGATTGGGTGGGTGAGGGAGAACACGGAGGCGGAGGTGCGGATCATGACGCGGCATGGGGGGCCATTGTTGGATGAGTTTCGTGAATTGGGACCGACGTGTCGATTGGACCGGGAGGAGGTGCCGCGGGAGTGGCTGGAGGGGGATGCGATTCTGTATTCCAACACGGTGACGAACGGGCGGTATGTGGAGGAGTTTGCGCGTTGTGGGATACCGGTGATCACGCATGTGCACGAGTTGAATCATGAGTTTCGTTTGGCGGGGGTGGAGAACGGGGCGCGTTTGTTGAAGGGGACGACGCATTTTGTGGCCTGTTCCGAGGTGGTGGGGGAGATGTTGCGTGAGCGTTGTGGGGTGGAGGCGGACCGGGTGACGGTGGTGCCGGAGATGATTGGGGTGGACGAAGTGGTGGAGCGCGCGGGGGCGCGAACGGCGGCGATGGTGCGGGAGGATTTGGAGGTGGGGGCTGATGATTTTTTAGTGGGGGGATCGGGGGTGGCGTCTTGGCGCAAGGGGGCGGATTTGTTTGTGCAGATGGCGGCGGCGAGTGCGCGGGAAGCGGCGGAGGGGGGGCGGGTGTTGCGATATGTTTGGATTGGGAATTTGGAGAAGAGTCCGGAGCTGCGTCAGATCGAGCATGATTTGGATCGGTTAGGGATCGGGCGGCATGTTATTTTCACGGGTGAATTGGAGAATCCGTTTCCGTATGTGAATGCGTTGGATTTGTTTTGTTTACCGTCGAGGGAGGATCCGTTTCCGTTGGTGATGTTGGAGGCCGGGGCCTTGGGCAAGCCGACCTTGGCGTTTGGGGGATCGGGGGGGGCGGCGGAGTATTGTGCCTTGGGAGGCGGGAAGACCGTGTCATACCTGGATGTGGCGGCGATGCGGGGGATTTGTGAGGCGGCGGCGGGCTCCGGGGGGGCGGATTGGGATGGAGGGGTGAAGAACGGGGAGGAGTTGCATGAGTTGGTGCGGGCGAATTTTGATGTGGATGTGGTGGCGCGGCGTTTGTGGGGGGTGATTGAGCGGGTTGCGGGGTCGACATCGGCGGGCAGCAACGGGAGTGGATTGCCGCGCTTGGCGCAGATGGAGGGGCGGGATTGTCCGGGGCGGGTGGTTTGGGGGAGTGGAGAGGATTTATTGCAGGCACCGGTGGAGTTTACGGCGGTACCGGGGCGGGAGAGGCGGGTTACGATCCCGATGGGTCCGGCGAATTTGGCGGGGAAGAAGTTACGGTTTCGGGTGTCATTGATGGAGGGTTTTGGGATGCAGCGTTTGAAGGAATTGCGCTTGGTGGATGCGGAGAGCGGCGAGGTGGTGACGGATTTTTTGAGCGAGTCGGGCGAGGAATTGGAGTTGCCTCCGGCGATGGTGCGGTTGCCGGGGGAGGGTGATGAGGTGGTGTTGTTATGGTTTGCGGGGCGATCGGAGTTTGCGACGCGGGGGGTGAAGGCGGAGGAATTGCCCAAGGCTTTCGAGTTTCGGTTGGTGTATACGGTGGATTGCGACATTGGTGAGGAGCTGGCGACGATGTTGCAGCGGGACGTGAGCGGGCGGGGGAAAGGGGCGCCGAAGTGGCAGCGGTTGTTGCGGGTATTTCAGGACAAAGATTGAGAGGGAGCAGAGAGATGCGCGGGAAAGGGCTCGGGGAAAGCGGAGGAGTGGTCGAGGGGCGAGACGAAGTAAAGGCTTTGTTAGAGTCGAGCGGGTTGTTCAATGCGGAGCATGTGGCGTCGCAGACGAGGGTGAGGCCCGGAGAGGCATTGGACTACTATCTTGAGGAGGGCGGGGTGGATCCGCATCCGTTGTTTCGGGAGGGGTATTACCGGTTGCAGTGTCCGGATTTGTGCGGAGGCGGGATGACGGGTTTGGAGCATTACTTACGGACGGGTGCGAAGCAGGGGCGGCGGCCGCATCCGTTGTTTGATCCTGAGTTTTACGGTCGGCAGTTCGTGATGCGTGATTTGGCACCGGCGGAGCCGTTGGGACATTACTTGCGCACGGCGGTTGAGTTTCCGGAGCGGGATCCGCATCCGATGTTTGATACTTCGTTTTACTTGGAGACTTATCGTGATGTGCGGGAGTCGGGGCTGAATCCCTTGCTGCACTATGTAACGGAGGGGGGGCGTGAGCGGGATGTGAATGTCTATTTTGATGCGGGGTGGTATGGTGAGCGGGCGGGCGAGGTGCGGGAGGGGGAGAGTTTCCTGGAGCATTATTTGGAGATGGGTTCGGTGGCGGGGCATTTGGGGCCGAATCGGTTTTTTGATACGGAGTATTTTTGGAAGCACAATCCGGGGGTGCGGGCGCTCGGGGGAAATCCGCTTGGCTTTTACCTGGAGGAAGGGATGGCGAGTGGGCGACTGGTTTCGCGGGCGCAGGCGGAGATATTGATTGAGGGGATGGGAGTGGAGAAAGGGCTTGGGCGGGGGACGTATCGTGGGGCGCGTGTTTTGGTCTTTGTGTTCGGCGATGGGAAGGGGGCGCGACTGGAGGACGTGCTGAAGCGGCTGGTGGAGGCGAAGGTGCGGGAGCGATGTGAGGTATCAGTTTTTGCGGGAAAGGCGGCGGCGGGAGGCGGGATTGATTTTGATGACGTGTATTTGTTAGATGAGGTGATCGGGGTGGATGGGGGACGGGCGGCCTTGGCGACGTTGGTGGCGTCGTTGAGGAGTCCCTGCAAGCCGACGACGGTGATCACGGATGATGTGGCGCGGTTGCGGGCGTGCGGGGTGGGGGAGGCGAGTGACTTGGGGGAGGTGGATTTCGCGGATTTGGCTGAAGGGGCGGTGCGGGTGGAGGGGGTGGAGGGGAGTCGCGGGCGGGTGATCATTCCGTTGACGGATTGGGCGATCAGCGGGGTGAATCGGTGCGTGGAGGCGATCGGGATGACTTTACGGCGAGGCGGATGGGACGTGCGCTTTTTGGCGACGGGGAATTTTTTCGACGGGGGACCGGCGATGGGGTTTCCGCGGGTGCCTTTGCGGGTTTTGGATTTGCCGCGGACGAAGTCGGCGTATTGGTGGGCGACGATGCGGGATCACTTGGAGAGTCTGGCGCCGGCGGTGGTGATTACGGCGCACGATTTCCGTTTCAACTCGTTGGCCTCGGTGGCGGGGGATGAATTGGCGTTTATCGGCGTGTTACACAGCGACGATGCGGAGTGGTATGAGCATGCGAGTTTGTTGGGGGACTATTTTGACCGGATTGTTGCGGTATCGGAGCGGGTGCGTGGGGAATTGGTGAAGCGTGAGCGGCGATTGGCGGAGCGGGTGACGGTAATTCCGAACGGTGTGCGGCCGGGGCGAGGGGGTCGTTGTGTGGCACCGCGACGTGGGGAGGCGATACGATTGATTTACACGGGGCGGGTGGTGGAAGAGCAGAAGCGGGTGTATTCCTTGGCGAGAATTGCGGAGGAGTTGGATGCGGTGGGGACGCCGTATAAGATGACGATTGTGGGGGACGGAGAGGACCGGGAGGGTTTGGAGCGGGAGATGGGGGACAGGGTGGAATCGGGGAAGGTGCGATTTACGGGGACGCTGTCGATGGACGGGGTGCATCGCGAGTTATCGGAGCATCATGTGTTTTTATTGACGTCGGAGTATGAGGGGTTGCCCTTGTCGTTATTGGAAGCGGCGTCGCACGGGTGTGTGCCGGTGGTGTCGGGCATTGGGAGCGGGATACCGGACGTGGTGTGGCATGGGAAGACGGGGTATGTGGTGCCGTTGGGAAATTTTGGGCGGTATGCGGCGTTGATCACGCGACTTCACCAGGAGCGGAAGGAGTGGGAGGCTTTGTCGAAGGGGGTTTATGAATTATTTGAGGCGGAATACACCGTGGAGGCGATGGCGGACCGGTATGAGGAATTGATTGAGGCTTGTTTTGAGGAGATTGGGGTGCGGCGGGACGGGGGAAAGGGCGATGGGCGGCGAGCGCGAGGGGAGCCGGCGCGATCGGGGGTGGCGCGATTTGGTGACTTGGTATTGGACCGGACCGTGATGAGGGGCGAAGGGGAGAGCGCGAAATGACGAATCTTATTGTAACGGGCAATGCGTGCCGGGCGGCGTCGGCTTTGGCGGGCCGATTGGTGCGGATGGGATGTGAGTATGCGCCGCCGGAAGTGGTGTCCGCGATGGAGGGTGTGGTGCGGGGGGAGGGAGAAGAGGAGGAAGCGACTTGGGAGCGGGTGGATGTGAGCGAATTGAACGAGGGGCTATTGAGGGCGTGCGGGTGTGCGTGGGAGGATCCGTATTTGTTTCGGGTGGACGGTATTTCATCGGATGAGATAAAATCGTTTCATCGGCGAGCGAGCGGGGTGATTGCGGGGTTCAGCGGGGAGGGGCCGTGGATGATGAAGGATGCGCATTTTGCGTTGACCTTACCGATATGGGAGGCCGCGTTTGAGACGCCGGTGATGGTGGTCGTGGTATATGAGGAGCCGGGGGAGTTTGCCCGGCGCCTGGTTCGGGAGCAGGGGATTCCGTCGTCGGTGGGGATGGCGTTATGGGAATACCGAATGTGTCACTTGTTGAACGCGTGCCGGCGGGTGTCGTTTGTTTGCGTGGAGCGCAGTGATTTGGAGAAGTATCCGGCTTCGAGCGGGGAGCGGATTCGGGAGGCCTTGGAGGGGGCCGGGGTGGAGGGGTTGTTCCCAGGCGGCATATCCATCCTCGCCGGCGGCGGTATCTGCACCGCCCGGGATGCTGATGCAGCCTTTGCCTACCTCGTGCGCACCTGCGCAGGCACCACTCCCGATG
>JBCCIR010000215.1:0-7092 GCA_039028175.1 Verrucomicrobiota bacterium | reverse complement strand
GCTATCTTTCGCACAATGTCAATTGTATGTAGGTCCAAGATATAGCAGACAGACGCGCAAACTGAGATGGGGTTGATTTATACCTCTGTGCGTTGAGAGAGGAGCTAAAACTGTGTTAAGGCACGATAACAAACTTCGACGATGAGTTCGGTGGGGGTGTTGGAGACGATGTTGGTGTTGAGCGTGGTCCAGTTGGCGAGGTCGGTGGAGACTTTGACGACACCGGTGACGTCGGTGACGCCGGCGCGTTTGGGGATGGTGACGCGGTGGTTGCCGCCGACGACCGTGATTTGCGGGACAGGGCCGGCGTTGGTTTGGGTGGCGGAGAAACCGTGGTAGTAATCGGCGATGTTGTAGAAGGGATCGCCGTCGGCGTTGGAGAGCAAGGCGGCGCGGCCGTTGACACTTTGGGTGACGATCCAAGCGGCGTATCCGTTGAAGCTGAGTTCATCGACCCAACCGGTGTCCGGTTCCGTGGTGAGGGAGCCGTCCTTGATGTATCGCCAGCGGAGTTCGTGTTCGCCGGGGGGAAGGAGATGCGTGACTTGTTCCCAGGTGACGTTGCCGGAGATGGCGTCGATGATTTGGCCGTCGACGAGGAAGTCGAGGAAATCGAAGCCGTCTTCGGAATTGACCTGCCACCAGAAGGACACGTTCCCGGGGCCGACGGTATCGATTTTGAATTCGGAGATTTCGTTGTCGTTGATGTCGCCGGCTTGGGCGGCGTCGACCGTGTCGTGGGTGGTGGTGGATTGGGCGAACCAATCGGCATCGGAGTCGGGAGTGGCGCCGGGGGCGAGGTCGAGGGTATCGATGTCGAGGGCGGCGGCGATGGAGAGGGCGGAGATGAGGGTGAGGTTCAAGGTGGCGACGTCGGAGCCGGCGGTGTTGGTGGCGGTGACATTAAGGGGATAGGTGCCGGGGGCGGTGGTGCCGACGATCGTTCCATCGGGGAGCGCGGTAAGTCCGGCGGGGAGGCCGGTGACAGTGATGGTGTCGGCGGGGATGGATGTTAGGACGCGGTAGAGGTAGAGGCCGCCGAGGACGGCGGTGTGATCGCGGGGCGAGATGATGAGGGGGACGGGATTATCGGAGGCGACGATGACTTGGTCGACGTAACCTTTATCGGCGCCGTCTGATATCGAGCCGTCTTTGGAATATTGCCAGCGGATCGTGTTCGTGCCGGCGGGGATGGCGAGTATTTTGGGCGTCCAATCGACATTGCCGGAGATGCTGTCGGTGAGGGAACCGTTGAGGCGGAGTTCGAGAAAGTCGAAGCCGGGTTCGGAGTCGACTTTCCAGTAGAAGATCAGGGTATCGGGACCGGTCACGGTGAGTTCGAACCAGCTGGTGGAAGAGTCGGTGGAATTGCCACTGGCGGCGGCGTCGGTGCCGTCGTTGTTGGGGGTCGCGACGAGGGACCAGGGCGGTGAGGATTCGTTGAGAGTGCGACCGGTGCCGTCCTGATCGATGCCGACGAGGACGTTGTTCGCGGCGACGGTGATCACGAGCGTTTCGGAATCGGAGCCGGCGGGGTTCGTGGCGGAGATCGTGACGGGGAAAGTGCCGATGGCGGCGGGGATCCAGGAGATGAGGCCGGTTGTCGTGTTGATTGTCATGCCGGTGGGGACCGAGCCGGAGAGCCCGTAAGAGGTGGGGGTGTTGTCGGCGGTGATGTTGTAGGCGAAGGCGGCGCTTTCGTTGCCGTTGGCGGTGAGCGGGCTGGTGATGACGGGGGTGATGAAATCGTCGTTGAGGATCGTGCCTTGGCCAACGGATTTGGAGAGACCGGCGTTCGTGGGATTGCTGAGGACCACGGAAAAGAGTTCGTTTTCTTCGGGGGTGGTATCGCCGTTGATCGTGACGCTGATTGTTTCCGACGTGTCGAAGGGGGTAAATGTCAGGGTGCCACCGGTCGTGACGTAATCGGAGCCGGCGGTGGCGGTCGTGGGACCGGGGGCGGCGCTTTGCGTGGTGTATGCGACGGTGACGGGATCGGCGATGCCATTGTTCAGCGTGACCGTGAACTGGGCGACGGTTGTGCCGCCGTTGCCTTCGTTAATGGCGACGTCGTCGATGGATATGCCCGTGCTGAAGTCGACGCCGGCGAGGGTGGTGACTCCTGAGCTGGCGGGGTCGAGCCAATCGCTGAGGCGGGTGGCGGAGGAGCCGCCTCCGGTCCAAGAGACGGAGAGGCGGCCATACCAATCGGAGTCGTTGTTGCCGCAGGCGGCGGTGCCGCCCTGGAGTTGGCCGATGATGAAGCCGCTTTGGTCGAAGAGGGGGGAGCCGGAGGAGCCGCCTTCGGTGGTTCCGATGTCCCAGTCGGTGACGCGAAGGTTTGATCCATCGCCGGGGATGGCGGTGCCCAGGTAAGTCGTCGTGGTGGTGGGATCGGCGTCGAAGGAGATACGTTTTTCCGCGACGGCGGGGTGATGGATACCGACGGTGGACGTGGCTTCGCTGGAGGCATTGTTCCATCCGGCGCGGAAGATGTTGTGGGCGGGATCGATGGGGTCGTCGAGTTCGACGAGGCAGAAATCGGAGGCGGCGTTGTTGGCGCGGAGGATGGCGCCGGAGTTGAACTGGGAGAGATTGCCGTCGCCGACGCCACCGGAGGCGGCGGAACCGGGGGGGCGGCAGGTGCTGTTTTCGAAGTTCCAGTAGACGACCATGGTGGCGTCGTTCGTGGAGTCGATGCCGCAGTGATCGGCGGTGAGGAAGTATGGGGTGCCGTCCTGGTTGGTGTTGTTGATGGCGGCGCCGGAGCAAGTGTCGAGGCCGTTCAGGGTGTATGCGCCGACGGAGCGGATTTGGTTGCGGAAGGAATCGATGATGATTGTGCCGGCTTCGGCGGCGGTGCAGACGACATCGACGTTGCAGGAGCCGGAGGTATCGCCGCCGATTTTGCCATCGGGTTTGGCCCAGGAGCGGAGGCCGTGATTGACGCGGGTGAGTTCGATTTGGAGTTGTTCACGGGCGGTTTCGTTGGGGACTTCGATTTCGATGAGGGCGCGGTCGCCGTCGAGGATGGGGGTCCAGAGTTGGCCGTGGTCTTCGTTATCGGCGTCGGTGAAATCGCGGTAGGGGGAATTTTGGTTGGGTGGGCTGATGCGGAGGGAGCCGCCGTGGGGCATGTGGTAGGTGGTGAAGCCGAAGTTCAGGGAGCGGGCGCCTTGGGATTGGAGGTTGAGGCGCCAGCGGAGGGAGCCGTTTGGGGTGCGGTCCCAGGTGCCGACGGTTTCGGGTGAGAGGGAGACGGGGATGGGGGTGGCGAAGCGGTAGACGCCTGAGCGGGAATTGGCATCGGCTTCGGCGAGGAGATCTTTGTGGGGGCGATTGGGGGAGGTCGTGAATTGTTGGACGGCGGTGAGGGGGAGATTGGTGGGGAGGGGGGAATTCGCGTTGTTGGTTGTTGGTTGGGAGTTGTTGGTTTTGGGAAGGAGCGGGGTGGGATCGGGGGCGAGGGTGGTTTCGTTAGGATGGGCGGGCGGGGTTTGGGTGGTGGTTGGGGAATGAGAGGGTGAGAGGAAAAGGTGGTAGGTGAGAGCGAGGCCGAGGAGAAGAAGCAGCGTGATGCCGGCGAGGACGGAATAGCGAGGGGGTGGCGGGGGCATCTAGGTCGGACTGAACGGTTGGGAACGAGGCGATTGGGCGGGGAGAGTATGAAGTGAGAGCGGGGGCGGGGCAAGGGGATTGGTTGGGGGGAGTTGCGCAGGTACGCAGTTGCGCAGTTGCGCAGGGTTTGAAAGGCAAGGGGGCGGGTTTGTCGGTTGGACAGGTTTGCAGTATCCAAGCGGGGGAGGGGGTTGGTTTTTCGGTTTTTCGGTTTTTCGGTTGACCCGTTGACCCGTTGACCCGTTGGCCGGTGGGGGAGGCAGGGGGATTTATGATTTACGATTTTTGAATTTTGAAGTCTGAGGAGTGGAGGGGACGCTTCGCATGTTTGGGAGCGGTGGGAGGAAGAGGGGGCGGGGATTTTGGTATGCGATGGAGGTTTGGGCGAACGGCGGGCGAGCAGGGACGCTCGCCCCTACCGGGTCGTGGGAGGGGGGGTTAGTTTAGGGATTGGATGAGGTGGTTGAGTTCTTGCTGGATTTCGGATTCGGTTTCCACGGTTTGGGCGATTTCGGTGGTGACGATTTCGCGGAAGCGTTTGCGGAGGCGGTGGATGGCGACTTTGACCGCGTTTTCCGAGAGGTCGAGAGCTTGGGCGGCGTCGCTTTGGGAGAGGGAGGTGGCGTCGCCGTTGAGCCAGGGTTTCAGGGTTTCGAAGTGGGTGGATTTGCCGGCGGTTTCTTGTTCTGCGGCGAGGGTATTGAGGGCGCGATCGAGGAGGGCGATGGCCCAGGCGCGATCGTAGAGGGTGTCGTCGGCGGGGGGGACGCTGGGTTGGGGGGCGGAAGGGGAGTCGTCGTCGAGGGATTGGGAGATGGAATCACCGCCGCGTTTCTGGGCGCGGTCGTGTTTGGTTTGGTCGAGGAGGAAGTGTTTTACGGCACCGAGGAGGTAGGAGCGGAAGCGGCCGCGTTTTTGGTCGACGGCATCCATGCCGGGATGGGCGAGGAATTTTGCGAAGAATTCCTGGGTGAGGTCATCGGCCGAGGTGTCGTGTTGATTGCCAACGGCGTGTTGGATGAAGGCATGGACGGGGGCGTAATAAATTTCGCAGAGTTCGGAGAGGGCGGATTGGGATTCGGGCGAGGCGGGTCCTTCGCGGGCGGCGAGGACGCGGGTCCAGCGGGTGGTGTGGAAGGCGTGGGCGTCGGGAGAGGTCACGGGTATGGCGGTGGGTTGGTCGGAGTGGGGGAGTTTTTTTTACCGCAGATTACGCAGATTACGCAGATTCTTTTATGGGTTGGGGAGATGTGGGGGGGGAGGATGGGTCTGGTACGAAAGCGGCTGCCCTTTTCCCCTCACCCTAGCCCTTTCCCCGGGGAGAGGGAAGGGGAGGCGCGAGCGGGGGGCATTGAGAGGCGACGAGGAAGTGTGGGGACGGGGGCGGAGGAATGGAGCCGAAGGGGTCGTTGGCGGGTGGGGGCGGGGTGTTGGATTTGCGATCGGGTTTCGGTTTTAGGTTGGAAGGTGGCGGTGCGCCGAAGGGATCGGTGGCGGCCGGGGGTGATTGTTGGGGTTCTCCGGCGGGGGGTTCGGATTCGGGATGGGTTGGTTCGTTGGAGAGGGGGGTGATTTTGTGGGCTTCGCCGTGGCCTTCGGCGGGAGAGGTGTTGAGGGCTTCTGTCTGAGAGTCCATGGTTAAACTGAAGAACATGACGGCGCAGCCTCCGATGAGGAGGATGGGGATGCAGACGAGGGCGAGGACGAGCCAGATGATCCAGGAATTGGAGGAGGTGCTTGTGTTGTGGGCGGACTCAGCTTTTTCGGTGTCGGATGGCGGGGTATTGAGCCAGCGCCAGACGAGCCAGATGATGAGGGCATCGATGGCGACGATGAGAAGGGTGCCGAGGATGAGGCCGGTGACCACGATCAAGAGGGCGTTGATGATGAGCAGGGGCAAAAAGAGGCCGGCGAAGACGGCGGGGATGCGTCCCTGATGTTGTCCGGACAGGCGGAGTCGGCGCAGGGCGATCCAGCCCATGATCGTGGCGACGAGGGCGAGGACCAAGACAATGAGGGCGGGGATGGTGGCGATCAGGGCGACACGGTAGATGATGGGGGTGGCATTGTTAGGGGGTCCGAACTGGGAGGATCGGTCTTCTTCGATGGATTGGATTTTTTGGCGGATCTGGGCGGCTTCCTCGCGGGCGGTCACGGCCTCGGGCTCGTTGGGAGCGGCGGCGGATTGGTTGATTTGGTCCAGAGCGTCTGCTTCTTCGTGGAGGGCTGCGACTGTGTCGTCCATTACCCGGGCTTCCATTTGCCGGGAGATGCTGTTGAGGGAAGTGATCCAGATTCCGAGGGCGGAGACGATGAGGAGGGCGAAACTAGCGAGGAGGAGCAGGACGGCTTTGCCCGCGCCGCTTGGGCGGGGCGCGGGGGTGGCTGGTTCCGCGGTGGGGGAGTCCTCGCTTGCGCTCGCACCTACGGAAGGCAGCGTGGCCGTTGTGGTGGCCGGGGGGAGGTCTTCGACCTGAGTTTTTAGTTCGTCGGCGCTTTGTTGGCGGCGGTCGGGTTCTTTTTCGAGGGTGCGGAGCACGATGGAATCGACGTCGGCGCCGACCTTGGTTTTTTCCGAGGGAGGGGCGAAGCGGCCGAGAGGGAGTTCGCCGGTGAGCATTTCGTAGAAGACCACGCCGAGGGAGTAGATATCGGCGCGGTGATCGACATCGGCGGTTTGTTCGATTTGTTCGGGCGCCATGTAAGAGGGCGTGCCGGGGGTGCGGCTTCCGGTGAGGGTGGGGTCGAGGCCGGCGGCTTCGCCGATGAGTTTGGCGATTCCGAAGTCGACGATTTTGATGCGGCCCTGGGTATCGAGGAGGATGTTCTCCGGTTTGATATCGCGGTGGAGGATACCGGTTTCGTGGGCGAACTGGAGGGCCTCGCAGATTTCGGGGACGACCTTGAGGGCTTGTTCGGGCGAGAACTTACCGGCGCGCATGGCTTCGCGGAGGTTCACGCCATCGACGTATTCCATGAGGAGGAAGAAGAGGCCATCGGTTTCGCCGAAGTCGTAGACACCGACGATGTTTGGGTGGCTTAGCTTTGCGAGCAGGCGGCCTTCGCGGGTGAAGCGGTCGGTGAAGGCGGGGAGTTCCGCGAGGGACTGGGGGAGGACCTTGAGGGCGACGAAACGGTCGAGGTGGGGTTGGCGGGCTTTGTAGACCGTGCCCATACCACCGCTGCCGATGAGTTCGATGATTTCGAGTTGGGGGAAGAGGGGAGCGAGTGAATCGATGGTGGGGGGTTCGAATCTTGGGGGGTAGAGGGAGACCGTGCTTTTGGGTTCGGGAGTATCGGCGGCGACGCCGGCGAGGGCGCAGCGGGGGCAGATGCCGGGAGGGGCGCCGCGGGGGATGGGATCGCCGCAGGCGGGGCAGGTGGGGGGGGCGTTTTAGTTGTCAGGGGAAGCGGGTGAATTTGGCGGGGTGGAGTTGGGGAAGTTTTTTACGGAGAAAACATAGACGGAAGGTT
>JBCCIR010000214.1:0-7143 GCA_039028175.1 Verrucomicrobiota bacterium | reverse complement strand
CTTTCTCGCTACGCCGAAATGTTTAAAGATCCGGCAATGGGTGGATTTATGAGAAAACAATTGGAGGCGCAATTCAAGGTTCTCTATGATGACCTTCTCGACAGTGAAGAACTTTCTCAAGAGGAGCGCGATCAGCTGGAAGAGCTTCTGATCGGCAAGCAAATGGTGGCTGCCTCTATGGGAATGAAGGCCATGAACTCTTCGCTTACGAAACAAGAACGCGAAGAGATAACGGCCTCCATGAAAGAAAAAATAAAGGAGTATGATGCTGCGGTTCGAGAAGTCTATGGCGACGAGCTTGCGGACAAACTCAGACTCTACGAAAAATCTACCGGCGAACGCCAGGAGCTCAACGCTTATAAAAAGGCCCTTGCCTCTGAGAACCTAGAGTTGCCTTTTGAAACCGAAGAGAAACTCATGGCTGTGATGTTCGAAGAGCGAAATGCTTTTAGTTTCTCAAATGGTCTTAGCTCAACCAATCCAAGATCCTTCAATAATATGGATCAGGGCAAGCTAGATACCTTCAAGGACGAGTATGTTCAACTCCAAGAGAAGATAAATGCAAGAGTGGCCGAGATTCTCGACGAAGAGCAGATGGAAGTTTTCAGAAACAATCAGGGGAAGTATCTGACAGGTGTTGAGGGAATGATGAGAATGAGTCTACGCGGCAGCGGTTCGAAATAAGCGGGTCCCTGATTTGTCACCCATCGGACAGATATTGTGCATTAGCCCGGTTGGGGGGGCTCTCGGGATCCTTCCGGTAGAAACCGGCCTGCCGCGAGAGTGGCTTCATTTTTCTCCCGGTTTTCAAATTGCTTTCACGGCCTCTTCACAATTTTCGATCACATTTGGCAGATTCCATGAATTCGAAACTGACCCACCTGTCTCCGTCCATATTCACCCTGCAGCTATTCGCGGTTGCTGCCCTGCTTGCTTCGGGTCAGACCGGCGAGCCAAAGCCTCCATCAAGGCCCGCCACGACTTGGCAGGACTTGGGATTCAACCAACTACCAGAAGGGTTTGCTCCGGATCTGATCCCTCTGATGGAAGGGCTAAACAGAGCCCGCGGAACCTGGTCGTTCGAGGGGGAGATGATCGACGGCGATGGGACGACGTCTTTCGAAAGCAGTTTGCAGATCACGGGAGACCCCAAGAGTGGCATGCTCCCGACATGGGGCATGAACTGGAGTTGGCCCGCGGATGACCCCGAGCATACCATGGGCTGTGTGATTATGGCGGGGCCCCGAAAAGGTGGGTTTGATCTGATACTGACACGGATCGGCCCATTGAATCCTTCTGGAACGAATAAGTCTAAGCCCCGTCCCGCCATGTTTGGAGGGAAATGGAATTTGGAAAACCGAACGATCACCTGGACCGAACGAGCGAAGCCCACCAAAGGGCGCGACCAAAGTGTGGGAAAGGACTCGTCGAAGCCAATGCATTCATTCGAGATGGTCGTCACTGCAGACGGACACATCTCGATTCAGAACAGTGAGCACACACCTCAGGAGCAGATCGCAGCGGGAAAAGCGCTCATTCGGACAGCCGAGGCGCCAGTGGGGCCGAAATTACTAACAGGAGAACATCAATTTAAGACCCTGGATGAAATAACCGATCCCCGGATCAAGCCCTGCTTGCCTCCACAAGCCACTGGAATCTCTCTGCTAAGTGAACGCGGCGGCCATTACGCACGGTATCAGGTGAAGGAAAAGGACTTTATGAACTTTTTAGACACGCTTTGGGAGGCCAAGAAAGACAGCTCCGCTCATAAGCGTGGCGAGATGGGGGGCGAAGGGGAACCAGCTGGGCGGGAAGCATTGGCGAAAACCTTTAGAATTACCGGTTGGAAACCGCTCGGCGACATGATGGTGTATTTCGGTCCGTCAAAGCCGAGTGGAGCCATGACGACCTACTACTACAATCGAGAAACTGGGACCGTGTTTCACGAGAGAGGTTACTGGTAGATATGATCTTTGACTGGCCGCGGTCGTTACCGATGGACCTGGCCTGGAGGCTGGAAAGTTAAGTTTAAGTTCAGAAACCGCATCTATATATTTATGAAGCAGAGGATTTTATGGTTCGGCGTAGCTACGCTGTTTTTCCTGACCCTTATCAGCTTGAGCTGGATGGGCATCGGGCCAAACTTAGGCCTCCCGGTCGGATACTACGGACAGTTCAACCGAGTCCTCGATAGCATTGAAGCTAATCCAGAGCTTGAAGTTATTCAAACTACCCTGCATCAAGACATGGCGCTCGAAGATTTCTACATCACCGTTCGAACGCAAGACAACCGCGAAGTGCGCCTGCAATTTGAGGGGGCTCACAAACGGTCGTTTGAAGATCTTCTACAAGAGCTAAAGAAGGTGGGAATGTGAAAGAGGACTGGCTTGTTTTAGTTGGCATCCGCTGCTAGAAATCGGGCCATTTTCCCCGGCTACGGGGAATCGGGACCTCCGTAAAAACGCATTATTATTATTGTGCAATAGCCCGGTTGGGGTTTCCGCCTGCCGCGAAGGAGAGTTTTCGGCGGGATTCGGAGGTTCTCCGGGGCACGCTTCACATAGCTTTCACACCTCTTCCTCTAAACTGGCGGCAAATTTGTAATGTCGGATTCGGATCAACGACCTCGTTTAAGGTCAAACCTCTCAAACCAAAATTCGGGCACTTAAATATG
Source organism: Verrucomicrobiota bacterium (assembly GCA_039028175.1). GTDB lineage: Bacteria > Verrucomicrobiota > Verrucomicrobiia > Verrucomicrobiales > DEV007 > JBCDBW01. Next base: position 4,469 of record JBCCIR010000214.1, on the reverse strand, counting down.
GAAATTACGGAATTTTCAATTAAATTGAATTGAGAGAAAATTAAAATACTATCTGTGTGTGTTTTATTGAGAGCTTTCCTTCGGGAAAGCTCTCTTTTTTCGCGGGGAAATTCCCCTGTAAAATCGCCATTGGGCCCCTTGCCGCACTTATCTGAAGACTTCAGCGCGCCAGGCACAGAGTAAAGGCACCTCGAGCAGTTTCGTTCTGGTTGAGGAAGAAGCCAGAGGGTGGTTCCTGGATGAGGCTTTAAGCCGCGGAAATTTTCCGATCCAAACATTCAACGTTTAGGTGCTGGTAGAGTGTCCCGGATTTTGGCCATGAGAGATGATATCTCCGGCCGGACAGCAGCGAAAACTCAACATGTCCAACGACACGATTTCCCAGAACCGTCTCCCTAGAAATCGCATCCGTGACGGTGGGCATTCTTCCCCCCTGATGAGGAAGACGCACGATCTGTCCTTTTTCTTCTGCCCAAGCCTCCGTCATTGCTTTTTGCCATTCAACTCCACGGCGATAATGCTCCCAGGCACGCTTGGTTACTCTACTGCGATTGTATTTGCTCTTCTTTTTCATGAGATGAAAAGTTGCCTCACGCACGAAGATGCGAGGGCTATCGGCTCTGAAAACTCCCATTTTGGGAAGGGCCGCGTGGTTCCAATCAAACGGTGATTGGCTGCTGAAAATCCTTAGCCAAAAGCCTCGACAAGATCAACGGGTAAAATCGGTGCGCCCAAAGATTTTGGCAGGGAAGGCCGTCTTTGACGGTCTGGACAACAGGGCAGGGCTTGCATTGGTCGATGCTAGTCCGGCCGCCCAGGGGCAAGACTGGAACAACGTTCTGCGGTCCTCTTGGCGAAGGATGAAGGATCACCGGAGCCACAGATTTTAATTCGAGCAGGTTCCAAGTCAGATTTTGCCAAGGTGGAATGGATGCGAGGTTTCCCTATTAGGGAGACGTGAGAAGGGTGTTAGCTTAATCTTTTCCTATCTCTTGGGCCGTGGAAAGCGCGGTTTGAAAGATCTGCGAACACGCGGCTTGTTCTTTGGGCCATTGAATTTGTGATCATAGCGCCGGGGCGCCAAGCTTGCCGACTTCTGAAACTTTCGGCTGATCATCTCCTCAAACCTCACTCTATGGAAACTGAAACGGCTTGATAGCAGGTTGCCCGTCTGCCTGTCAAATCTCGACTCCTTTTGAAAGCTTCCAGCCCGCCGAAGCCGCCCCAGAGTTCACGCCCGAGTGATAACTAACGTTATGAATAAGGGTCTAGGCATCCACCAGATCCAGACGCTTCTCAATCCGGCCTAGTCTTGTCTCCATGCGATCAAGGCGGTGATCGATCCGGGTCACATCATTCTGCATCACCGTGATCTTGCTCTCTACCGAGCTAACACGGGCTGTCATGTCTTCCAGAGTATGGGAGACGTTGTCCATGCTCCGGCGCATCAAGCGAAGCTGTTCAAGCACCATGTTCTCAGGTTCATCGTTCTTGGCAGTCATGATCGGCTCCTCTCCTGCTATCAGTATAGCATGAGAGGAAGAGGCATGTCTAACAAAGTCTAAGGGCTGCGCCCTAGCGCACTTCACGAAAAATAGGTCTCGCCGTGTCCTCAAGGCTATGCCTTTGCGGGCCGCACCCAGCCCCGACCGATTTTCCTTTCCGTTTGCCTCCCCCTGTTCCGCCACGAGGCAAGGGTTGCATGTGCAACCCCTTTCCAAATGAAGAGGAGAAAAAAGAAATGACAGACAATCCATACAGCCCCGGCGGCCACCCCTGGTATTATGTTCTCGGTGGGCCTGTGTTACCGCTTTCAGTGATCTTGGTGAAAGTGAAACAATACGGCTATCAGGGATACGTAAGAACAACAATCGAGAAAGCGGACGGCAAGAGCGAGCCTGAGCGCTCGATTGTACTCCGCAGGATCTGAGAAGCGGTCTTGGCGGAGTTCTGGAACGATGTAAGTGAATACCGCGAAGTTGTTCGCGAACTCCATCGCTACCGGAAAACAGAAGTGACCCAAGGAAAGCCGGAATTCGCGGATGTTCACTGCGATGTCAGTCTGAAGCACAACCACCTATACAATGACTTCGCTCATCTGATCAGGCTTGAAGAGTTGCTTTCCTATCAACCAGACCTCTTCGACTGATCGGGCGAGAGTGTGTGGAAACCCGTTGGGCAGCAGCACTTTCTACTGGGGAATGCCTCATTGTCACTCGAAGCGCCAGACGAGGCACCTAGATCCTGCAATCCATTCGATGTTCCAAGGCTGGCTGGAACCGAATGAGAAAATCTGAAATTCGTTGTCGGATTTCTCAAATCATCTGGAGGTATCAGGTAAAGATGCCCGAAATGGCCAGCAAATCCTGATATGGACGATCACGATCACCAATTGTTGCGCAACTACGCTGCTTCTCGCGACGAAGCCTCCTTTCGCGGTTTGGTCGATCGCTATCTTGACATGGTCTATCATACCGCACTTCGGAAGACGCGAAACCCCACGTTAGCCGAAGAAGTGGCGCAACAAGTGTTTACGATATTGGCCCGTAAAACGACCGGTCTTAGAGCCGGAAACGGGATTGGGGGTTGGCTACACAGAACCACTATACTTGAAGCTATGAAAGCTCTCCGCGTGGAAGGGCAGCGAGTTCGAAAAATGAAAGAGCTTTCAAAACATCAACAAAACGAAGCTAACGAAGACTCCTCTCAATGGAATGAGGCTTTGCCTGCTCTAGACGAAGCGATCGAGGAGCTTCAAGCCTCCGACAGGCAAGCTCTCTCACTACGCTTTTTCGATGGGCTCAGCTTCCGTGTAATAGGTGAAGCGATGGGGAAAAGTGAAGATGCGAGTCAGAAGCAAGTGTCGCGAGCGGTAGAGAAACTGAGCGCATTACTTCGGCGTCAGGGGTTTGCCGTTCCTTGTGGTGCGGCTCTGGCTGTCCTTTTGGCGTCAGAGGCGGCGAAAGCGGCTCCGACAGGTTTAAGTCTTTCTGTATCTAAAGGCGCAATCGCTGCGGCGCCATCCATCGCAGCATCAACTCTGATTGGTAACACCTTATTAACCATGGCTTATACTAAAACAAAAGTCGCTCTAGCGCTTGTCGCAGTCAGTCTAATCCCGATCGGGTTACAGTGGAAGCGTATTCACAAGCTTGAAGATCATGTGGCCACTTTATCAACACAACAGGGGGAATTAGCCGCACAGGGGGAAAATGTCGCAGAGCAAGGAAAACAGCCATTCCTATCAAAACAAGAAAGCGTGCTCGCCAGAGCAAATCCTCAAACCGAAGGGAAGAGTTCGGAAGCTGACCCCGCCCGCTGCAACTAAGATCACCCTGCAACGGGACTTTCTCGATCATTATGCTTCCTACACGATATCAGAGAAGGATCTCAACACTTTCCTCAACGAGCGCTTTGCTAGCAATGGAGAGGTGCTCGACCCCTTCAGCGAGAGAAGAAGCCCGGATCCCAGAGATATTGGGAATGCAATCGGGCCGGTTTGGATGGATTGTTACGCAAGACACCGTGGTGTATCATTACGCTGCGAGTAACGGAGGTGTTTCGTCCTACTACCACGAGCCGATTACCGGGCGGACCTATCAAAGCTCAGCACATTGGTAGGTCCACAAACCCAGGGATCGGTTTTTAGACCGCAAATAGCGAAGGTCTTGGCTGCATTGGCAGAATAACATGAGAACACAAAACCCTTGCTCAAAGCGGAAAGACCTACATGCATTGTGGTGGGGTGTTGCGTTCTGTGTGTTGGTAACAGGCACTATCTGGGTGTTTGGAAAGCGTTTCGAAAATTTGTCGTTTCTTCCAGATGAAGGCTATTCTTGGTATTTTTGGAAAATGCCAGAGAAATCCACTTGGGGGTGGTGGACTGCTTGGGGTTTCTACGCCCTGCATCAAGTGGCTCATTTTGGACTAATCTACTACGCGCAGAACCGTGTGGGAAGATACACGGATGGTCTTCACAAAGTGAATGTGTGGGCGTTAGCCATAAACGGATTCTTCGTTCTCCTGCACTTTCTGCAAACCCATCTTTGGTATGATGGGCTCGCGCAAGATCATCCTCCTCAATACCCTCAGTATGCTGTAATTCTTCTCCTTGTCTGGGTTCTCCTTATGGAGAACCGGCGCCGCGGTCTGATTCTGGGCTGGAAGGTGCCGATAGGAAAGCAAATCACTAGCTTTGCACTTAAATATCACGGCTACGTTTTCTCGTGGGCGATCCTCTACACTTTCTGGTATCACCCAATGCATCCCAGCCTGAGTCACCTCACAGGCTTCCTCTATACCTTTCTTATCATGTTGCAGGGAAGCCTGTTCTTCACTCGTGTTCACACCAATCGTTACTGGATGTTTGTTCAAGAGTTTTCCGTTCTCATTCACGGAACAATCGTCGCCTTTACCCAAGGTCCTAACATCTGGCCCATGTTCCTGTTTGGATTTGCTGGCATTTTTGT
>JBCCIR010000213.1:0-7341 GCA_039028175.1 Verrucomicrobiota bacterium | reverse complement strand
GGGGGGAGGGGGGAAGGAAGAAAGAGGGGTGGGGCGGGAGGTGGTTGTGGGGGGGCGGGGTACTTTGGTAGGGTTGGCGGCGGATGTTGGAGCCTGAGATTGTTAATTTGGACGAGGTGCCGTCGCCGGCCTTGTTGGTGGAGGAGGAGGTGGTGCGGGCGAATATCGGGCGGGCGGTGGAAATGGCGGATGGGGTGGAGTGGATGCGGCCCCACATCAAGACGCACAAGAGTGTGGATGTGCTGGGGCTTCAGCGGGAGGCGGGGATAGAAAAGTTCAAGTGTGCGACGATGGCGGAGGCGGAGTTAGCGGCGCGGGCGGGGGCGGAGGATGTGCTGGTGGCGATGCAACCGGTGGGGCCGGCGGTGGGGCGTTTGTTGGGATTGGTCAAGGCGTACCCGGACACGCGGTTTCGGACGATAGGGGATGATGCGGGGGCGATGCGGGCGCTGGGAGCTTTATTCGCAGAGGGAGGGGAAGAGGTTGATGTTTTGTTAGACATCGATTGCGGGATGGGGCGGACCGGTGTGGAGTCGGTGGAGGCGGGAGCGTTGTTGTATGGCTTGCTGGGGGAATTGGAAGGTTTACGGGCGGGGGGTTTTCATTTTTATGATGGGCATGTGACGGCGGCGGACGAGTCGATGCGTGAGGAGGCGTTTCGTATGGTGATGGGACGGGTGCGGGAGTTTGAGCGGGTGGTGGAGGGGGAGGTGCCGTTGTTGGTGGGGGGCGGGTCACCGACATTTGCGATGCATGCGCGGGAGGCGGGGGTGGAGTGCAGTCCGGGGACCTTTGTTTTTTGGGATGCGGGTTATGGGGAGTTGTATCCGGAGTTGCCGTTCGAGCCGGCGGCGTGGTTGTTGTCGCGGGTGGTGAGTCGGCCGGGGGTGGGGCGGGTGTGTTTGGATTTGGGGCACAAGGCGGTGGCGGCGGAGCGGGAATTGGAGCGGCGGGTGGTTTTTCCGGGCTTGAGTGGGGTGCGGGCGGTTTTGCAGAGCGAGGAGCACCTGGTGATGGAGTGTGAGGAGGCGGAGGAGCTTGGGGTGGGGCGGGAGATTTTTGGAGTGCCGTGGCATATTTGTCCGACGGTGGCTTTGTATGGGGTGATGCGAGTGGTGCGCGGAGGGCGGGTGGTGGGGGAGTGGCGGGTCGAGGGGCGGGATGCTTGATTGGGTGGGGGCTAGGGGGGCGAATTTGGGGCGAATTGTTAAGAAAAGTTTATATTCATAAAATTTGTAATAATGTTCATTTGGCTATAAGCTTTATAGGTACTATAATACTGGTGGTTTTGTCTCTCATGTTTCGCCTTTTCTGGATTTCTGTCGCCGGGAGGAATGGGTTGCTGGGTTTTTCCGAGCGCTGCCGTTGTGTCGTGGTGGCGTTGGGATTGGCGGCGTTGATGGGGGGGTGGGTGCCGTCGGCCTCGGGGCAGTGGTTTTTTGATGTGATCGAGTTTGATACGGTCACGGGGGAAGAGGGGGATGGCGGGGGTTTGAAGGAGAATGCGTCGATTGCGGTGGACACCTTGGGTAATCCTCATGTGGCGTTTACGACGGAGGGGGACTTGGTGCAGGAATTGGTGTATGCGTTCTGGGACGGGGCGGATTGGCAGTCGTCGACGATCATTGGGGACGCGATTGTTCCGTCCCTGACATTGAACTCGATTGATCAGGCGCACGTGAGTTTTACGGGGGGGATTACGGGGGGTTTGGGGCATGCGTTCAGGGGACTGAGTGGGTTGTGGACGGTGACGGAAGTGGATGGGTCGGCGAGCGGGATACGGCCGGGGTCATTTAGTTCGATTGCGTTGGATCCGATTGAGAATCCGGTGATCAGTTCGCAGACGGTATTGACGGGGGGGACGCCCGGGGCGGAGTTGCGATTTGCGTCGGTTGGGGGGACGGCGTTTACCAACGTGCGGGTTGATCCGGCGACGATCGGGGGCGGAGCGAGTGCGGATCCGACGGCGGACACGGGTTGGTATACGTCGATCGAAGTTGACAGCGGGTCGGGATTTTCGCGGATTAGTTATTATGATGCGGGCAGTGGCGACTTGCGATTTGCGACTCAAACGGGGGCGTCGACGTGGTCGACGGAGACGGTGGATGCGACGGGGGATGTGGGGCAGTTTTCCTCGTTGGAGTTGGACAGCAGCGGGAACGCGCACATCGGCTATTACTCGACGACGGGCGAAGTCAAACTAGCGGCGTGGAATGGGACGACCTGGGACATCGAGACTGTGGCATCGGGTCTGACGGCATCGCCGGATCATTTGACCTTGGCCTTGGACGGGTCCGATGGGAGGCACATCACGTATTTGAGCAGCAATGGGGATGGGACGAGCAGCGTGATATACGGATTTGATGGCGGATCGGGCTGGTCATTGGAAACGGTGGCGGGCAATGCGATCAGCAGTTCGTTGGATGGCGAGGTGGATGGGGGCGGGGCGCACTTGGTGTATGAGAACAACTCGGGTGAGTTGATTTACGCCACGAATGTGGCGTCGGTGCCGGAGCCGACGGCGGGAGTGTTGCTGATGGTGGCGGGATTGGCGGCGGTGGGGCGCCGAAGGAAGCGATCGCGCGGTTAGATTTAGCGGGCGTCAGTGCGCGTGGGCGTCGTCGTGGTGGCTTGAGGAGTTGCCGAGGAGACGGAAGGATTCGAGGGCGACGGCGGCGAAGACGAGAGCGCCGAAGATTTTGATGAGGGCGGGCCACCAGTGTCCGAGGGGGCTGCCGGTGTAGTCGAGTTTGGCGAGGATGATGGTGGTGCGGGCGGTGAAGAGGATGAGGCCGAGGGCGAGGGCGGCGCTGGTTAGGGCGCCGAACTTGTTGATGGCGGCTTCGCTGATATTGAGGCATCCCATGACGACGAAGACGACGATGAAGGCCAGGAAGAAGAGGATGAACCACCAGGGGGAGCCCTGGGCGGAGAGGATCATGCATTCCCCGCCGAACCAGGCGAGGCCTCCGATAAAAGCGGTGGCGTAGAGGAATTGATTCATAACATTCGGGGCTACTTATACGGCCAACGGGCCAAGAGGCAAGTATGATTGTGGGGGCGGGTTATGGGGGGTGATCGAGGAATTTTTCGATATCGCGGCGGTCTTTCTTGGTGGGGCGGCCGATTCCGGGCCAGCGGAAGACTTTATTGGCGCGGTGTTGTTGTCGGCGTTCTTTGGCGCGGGCGATTTCTTCTTCCGGGGTGAGGTCTTCGAGGTATTGGGGGACGAGTTTGGCGCCGACGCGTTTCTCGAGGGTATTGAGGACTTTGAGGGTGCGGGTGATGAGGTCTTTTTCGACGAGGATGATATCGCCGGGGGAGACGGGTTGGGAGGGTTTGGCGGGTTGGTTGTTGACGTTGATTTGGTTCAAGCGGCAGGCGGTGGTGGCTTGACTGCGGGTTTTGTAGATACGTGTGGCCCAGAGCCATTTATCGATACGAACGGGGTCGGACATGGGACGGAAGTTTTTGGGAGAGGGTGATGATTACGTTAGCATTAATAATTGGTTTGGGCGAACGGCCTGCGGTGAGGGCTTTAGGAGAGCGGAATCGGGCGTGAAGGGGGCGGGGGGAGAGGGGTTGGGATGGGGGCAAGGTTAACCTTTCCTAATGTCTACGATTGAGGCACAATCGGGCCATTTTAAGTATTTTGTTAGGGTTTTTTCTTGTCAGCAAAAGCACCCTTTGCTTGCGTGAGGTGTCATGCGATGGACTCCCTCAACACCGCGCAGGACACGCGTATGCGTGTATTCATTTGTCGTCTTGATGGCGGCAGGAACAGGCGGCTATGCCGCGCAATCTTTAAAGACGACGACGGGTCGAAGTTTCTCCGATGTCCGTGTGCTCCAGGTGGACCCGAACGGGGTGACGATTCGGCACAAGGACGGGGTGGCGAAGGTATTGTTTGATGACTTGTCGAAATCGGACAGGCAAAAGTTTCGGTATAACGAGGACAAGGCGCGGGATTATGTGAACGCGAAGCGCGGAGTGGTGGCGGTTCCGGAGAGCACCGGTAGTGGTCCGGGTGTTCCGGCGACGGACGTGAACGTGAATTTGCGGATCAACGTGGCGGCGGCGACGGCGCCGCAGGCGGTGGTGTGGCGGATTCCGTATCCGTATTACCGGTATCCGCGGTCGCGGGGGTTGTGGTCGAATGATTATCGGCCGGTGGTGTATCGACCTTATTATCCTTACAACAGTTATTCTTACCTGTATCGGCAGGGATTGATTCGCCCGGGGTACGCGTTTGCGGGCTGCGGGAATCCGTTCTTTATGCTGGCCGGTGGATATCCGGGACTGGCTGGAAGGGGCTGTCGATCGGGGGTGGTGTATTGTGGCCCTCGCTGGGGGGGGATGTCGATTGAGGAGCAGTTGTTATGTTTTCATCAGCCGTTTCTGCGGCGGTGGCATTCGGGGATTGGGGGATACTGGTAAAGGCACCTTGGGGTTCTTGAGTGCCGGGATATCCTGATTGGTCGGGTTCGCGGAGTTTGAGGACGGCTGGGCAGCGGGGGTGATTTTTGCATCCCCAGAAGGTTTCCACGGGGTCTTCGGCGATGGGGACGATTTCCCGGGCGTCGAGGATCTTCATTTCGCCATCGAGGATACCGCCGGGGACGAGCTGGATGGCACGGGCGGAGACCATCCCGACGACGGTGCCGGTGGGTTCGATGGTGACGGTGCCGTTGCAGGTGAAATTTCCGACGGCGCGGCCGCGGATGGTAATTTTCATGGCGTGCACTTCTTTCATGAACTGCACGTCGGCTTTCTTACCGATGACGAGTTTGTTGCATTGAACTTTGATGCCGACGGTTTCGTCTTTGCGGAAGTTCAGGTTCTTTTTGATGCCGCCGCGGCGCGGGGCACCGGTTTGGCGTTGTTCCATTTTTCCGCCGCAAGCGGGGCAGGTGGGGACGTCGAATTCGCCGGCGGTGGCGAGTTGGAGGAGGTAGGCGTTTTCATCGGGTTTGAGTTGTTTGAGCATCTCGAGGTATGAGGGGCCGTCGATGAGTTCGATATTGTGGTGGTGGGCGAAGAGTGTGGCATCGGGTCCGAAGCTGCCCGGCGTGATGTAGGTGCCCTGGGTGAGGCCGTTGTTGTGGAGGGTATCGGAGAAGGCGCGCATATGGTCTTCCTTGATGCGGATGTGTTGCCATTCCGGGCATTGGATCATGGCATCCGGTTTGCGGCCGTGGGGGTCATTGAAGACGGACAAGGCGACATCGCCTTTGTGGGAGACGCCCGCGAGTTCCGTGCGGTATCCGCCTTTGGTGATGACCATGCGGGTGAGTTCTTCGAAGCGTTTCCAATCGAGATTCTGGAGGAGGTCGAGGCTCCAGGAAGATTGTGGTGGAGCGGAAACGGTGGGACTTGCGGTGGCAGGCATCAACGGCGGTAAAAATAGGTGTGACGTGATGTGCCGAGGGAATTTGAGGAGAGGTTAGGTAATATAGTGTCTTGGTGAGGCCTCGTCAAACTGGGGGACGGGCTGCGAGGGCTGATGGCTGCTTGGATTGGCGGTCGGCGGGGCGGGCAAAACTTTGAATGGTTAATCGTCAGGGGAATCTGAAAATTAATATTCGCGTGATCGTGAAAATCTGCTAGGGTAGCGGTTCCACCTAACTCTTCGACACACACTATGAAACTCCTCGGACACGCGGCTGGAACGGCCGTATTCTCTCTTGTAGCGGCTTGTGGGACTTTATTCTTCACGGGTTGTAAATCCAATGACGACAGTGCATCTGGTTCCGGATCGGGTGCCGCGGCGATGGGGGCTTCATCGGATTCGACTCCAGCGGGGCTTGGGGCGGTGACACCCGGGACGATTACTCCGGCGCCTGCGGGTGGGACGACGCATGTGGTGAAGGAGGGGGATTACCTTTGGGATTTGGCGACGAAATACAACACGAGTGTGAAGAGCATTCAGGAGGCGAATGGCCTGACGAGTGACAAGATCATCATTGGCCAGACTTTGATTATTCCGGGATCGGCGAGTGCGACGATGCCATCGGCGACGAATCCGGTGACGACGGAGAGTGCGACGATGCCTTCGACGGTGCAGACGGTTCCGTCATCGCCGACGGCGCCGGCTCCGGCGCCTGCGCCGAGCACGACGACGACCACTCCCACGACGCCGGCGGCGGGCACGACAGTGCCGACGACATTGCCACCGGAGCCCCCATCTTTGCAGGATGCGAATATGCCGTCGACGACGGTGCCGACGACGCCGAGTGTGCCGAGTGTGCCGAGCTTACCCGGCGCGGATACGTTACCGCCGCCGCCGTCGACAGAGGTGCAGGTGCCGGGAGCGGGTTTTGGGGTTCCGCCGACTGAGCCATCGGCGCCGAGTGGGTTTCAGATTAATCCGGGGGAGTAGTATCTCGGGTGACTGGAGCGGGGTTTCTGTTTCCTTTTTGGGAAACGCCTGAGCGGGATCGGGCATTTACATCATGGAGGCGGGCGATTGATCTTTTCTTGGTGAAAGCTTGCCAAAGAGGGGTTCCTCTTGCATTTCTGCATCGTGTCTGAGGACGACGAGAGTGTAGGCGAGGGGAAGAAGCGCTTGGTTATTTTTGATTTTGATGGGACCTTGGCGGCGACCCTGGAGGCGGGGTTTGGTTTGGTGAACGAGTTGGCGCCGAAGTATGGGTTTGAGCCGATTTCGGAGGAGCGGGCGCAGGAGTTACGGGAGATGCGGACGCGGGAGGCGATCAAGGCTCTGGGGATTCCGGCGCGGAGTATTCCGAAATTATTGATGGAGGTGCGGGCGGCGTTGCGGAGCCGGATGGAAGAGATCAAGCCGATTGAGGGGATTGTCGAGGCGTTGGCGGGGTTGAAGGAGCGAGGGGTGAGATTGGGGATATTGACTTCGAACTCGAAGGAGAACGTGGGCGTGTTTTTGGATCATTGGGGGATGGCGGGGATGTTTGATTTTGTGACGGCGGGATCGACGTTATTTGGGAAGGTGCGGTTGTTGCGTAGGACGTATGAGGCGGAGGCGGCGGGCGAGATGGGGATTGGGGAGGTGGTGTATGTGGGGGATGAGACGCGGGACATTCATGCGGCGCAGCGGGCGGGAATGCGGGCGGTGGCGGTGAGTTGGGGGTTGAATACTCGTGGGGCTTTGGAGGCGGTGGAGCCGGAGGTGGTGTTGGATGAGCCGGCGGAGTTGGTGGGGTTGTTTTGGGCGACAGGGTGTTCCACATCCCCCTTTTGTTACATTAACACAGCCCCTAGCCCAGTGTCACACGCATCTGATGCCACAACAAATGGTAAGTTTGGGTCTGGCAAGGCCAGATGGGGTGCGTTGATCAAGGCGCCCTTTAACCTCTTAAACGC
>JBCCIR010000212.1:0-7499 GCA_039028175.1 Verrucomicrobiota bacterium | reverse complement strand
GTCATGTCTAAGAACACCACATTACAGGCCACGAAGCGGGATGATGCGGGATCGTCGGTTGCGAAGCGACTGCGTCGATCGGGGATTGTGCCGGCGGTGGTTTACGGGGCGCAGCAGGACAATTACAGCATTCAGCTTCCGGCGAAGGCGATCACGGATTTGCTGCATGCGAGTTCGACGGAGAACGTATTGGTGAACTTGCAGATTGAGGGGGCGAAGGAGAAGGACAAGATGGCCTTGATTCAGGCGGTGCAGCACGATCCGTTGACGGGGGCGATTATTCACGTGGATTTCCATGCGGTGAAGGCGGGTGAGAAGATCAACGCGACGGTGCCGTTGGTATTGACGGGCACGGCGGCGGGGATTCAGATGGGGGGATTGATGGATCATCAATTGCACACCATTGACGTGCAATGTTTGCCGGAGGATTTGCCGGAGCAGCTGGAGGTGGATGTGACGGCTTTGCAGATTGGTGAGGCGGCGCACGTGAGTGATATTGTTTTGCCGGCGAACGTCGAGGTGGCGTTGGATGGCGACGTCGTGGTGGCGTTGGTGCAGGAGATTCGTGTCGGCAAGGAGGAAGCGGAGACACCTGAAGCCGAGGGCGAAGGTGAAGAAGGAGCGGAAGGTGCAGCCGAGGGTGAAGGTGGTGGAGATGGTGGTGGCGAGGGTTCGGGTGGTGACGGCGAGAAGTCTGGCGGCTAAGGAGTCGGGAAAGAGGGGGAGTATTGAGACATGGCCGGCGGAGATGACAGCGGCCGGCGGATACGGTTGGTAGTGGGTTTGGGGAATCCGGGGCGCGAGTACGAGGAGACTCGTCACAACATTGGGTTTTTGGTGGTGGATGAGTTGGCGCGGTCTGAGGGATTGCAGTGGGAAGGGGAGAAGAAGAAGTGGGAGGCGGAGGTTGCGCGCGGGGAGGCGTTTACTTGTTTGAAGCCGCAGACGTATATGAATTTGAGCGGGGAGGCGGTGGCGTCGTATGCGTTGTTTTACAAGATTGCGCCGGAGGAGATTGTGGTGATTTACGATGATGTGGACCTTGAGCTGGGGGTTTTGCGTTTTCGATTCTGGGGATCGGCGGGGGGGCATCGCGGGGTGGAATCGATTGCCAAGTGTTTGGGGACGGAACGATTTCCGCGCTTGAAGGTGGGAGTGGGGCGTGGGGGGCCGGAGCGACGGGGGGATTTGGCGGATCATGTTTTGAGCAAATTTCCAGTTGATGAAGGGGAAGAAGTGGAGAAGACTCTGATCCGCGCCGTTCAGGCCGTCCGGGAGGCGTATTCCCGGGGGCTGGAAGCGGCGATGAACGAGTTTAATCAGAAGCCGAAAAAGAAGCAGTCGAAGCAGCAGCCGGAGAGTTCCCAGGAGTCATGAAGAAGAAGTACGAAGGAGTCATTGTGTTGGATACGCGGGGGAAGGAAGAAGCGATCGACGATATGATCAGCGGAATCGGCCGTGAGATCGAGGGAACGGGAGCGAAGCTGGAGCAGATTGATCAGTTGGGGAAGAAGGAGTTTGCATACAACGCGCGGCACATGGCGGAGGGATTCTATGTGAATTACATGTTTGAGGCGGCGGCGGGTGAGCTGGACCAGGTGCGGGAGACGCTTAAGGCGAACGAACAGGTGGTGATGCAGCATTACCAGCGGCTTTAGAGTCGGGGTAATCGGGGGATAGGGGGCGAGGGGCGGTTGAAAGAAATGGTAGCCAAGGGGGAGGAAACTGCCTAGGATTCGCGATTATGGCATCGTTGAACAAGGTCATGTTGATTGGGAATCTCACGCGGGATCCGGAGGTTCGGTATACACCCAAGGGGACGGCGGTAACGGATATCGGGCTGGCGGTGAACCGTGTTTTCAGTGCATCGGACGGGGGAGAGAAGCGTGAGGAGACGACTTTTGTGGATGTGACGTTGTGGGGGCGGCAGGCGGAAATTGCGGGGCAGTATTTGCAGAAGGGGCGGCCGGTTTTTATTGAGGGGCGATTGCAGTTGGATTCGTGGGAGGACAAGAACACCGGCCAGAAGCGGAGCAAGTTGCGAGTGGTTGGTGAGAACATGCAGTTCTTGGGATCGCGCGACGGCGGCGGTGGCGGCGGTGGGGGCGGCGGTGGTCATCAGTCGGCGCCGGCCGATCAGAATTATGGTGGGGGCGCGCCGGCGGGCGGTGGTGGCGGTGGTGGGGGGGGTGGCCAGGCGGCGGATGAGGATGATATTCCGTTTTAAGGGAATTGGTCAGGTGAGGCGGGCGGTGATTTGGGTGATGGCCCAGGTGGCGTGTTCGTTGATGAGGGGGTCGGGGTCGTCGGCGGCTGCCTGAAGGGCGGGTAGATCGTCTTCTGTTCCGATGTTTCCGAGGGCGACGCAGACGTTGCGGAGAAATGCGGGGCGCTTGATGCGTTTGATGGGGGATTTGCGGAAGAGGGTGCGGAAGGCATCGTCATCGAGAGCGAGGAAGTCGCGGAGGGGTTTGGAGGCGATTTCGGGGGGCATTTGGAATTGGAGATCGGCGGAGGTTTTGGCGAAACGGTTCCAGGGACAGACGGTAAGGCAGTCGTCGCAGCCGTAAATGCGGTCGCCGATGGGTGCGCGAAACTCTTCGGGGATGGGGCCTTTGTGTTCGATGGTGAGGTAGGAGATGCATTTGCGGGCATCGAGATGTCGGTCGCGGGTGATTGCGTCGGTGGGGCAGGCGTCTATGCAGGCGGTGCATTTCCCACAGTGATCGTTCATGGGAGGATCGGGCGGGAGGTCGAGGGTGGTGATGATTTCCGAGAGGAAGAACCAGGTGCCGAGTTTGGGATGGATTTGAACGGTGGATTTTCCATTCCAGCCGAGGCCGGCTTCGGAGGCGAAGTCGCGTTCGAGGACGGGTCCGTAGTCGACGTATTGTTTCTGGTTGCCGCCGTGGGATTCGAGTTCGGCGGTGAGGGGTTTCATCTTTTTCTCGATGATATCGTGGTAGTCGGCGTGCCAGGCGTATCGCGCGAACTGTCCCGGTTGGCTGCGGGGGATGGTATCACCTTGGAAATAGTTGAGGGCGAGAACGATGATGGACTTGGCGCCGGGGAGGACGACACGGGGGTCTTTGCGGCGTTCGGGATTTCGTTCCATCCAGGTCATGTCGCCGTGGCAGCCGTCGGCGATCCATTGGTCGAAGGAGGGCGCGTGTTTGGCTTCGGCAGCGGGGGCGATGCGGCATTCGTCGAAGCCGAGTTCGCGGGCGAGTTCACAGATGCGGTATTTGAGGGAGTCCGACATGGGGACCGGGTGGGGGAGTCACTTGGAATGGGCGTCGGATTGGGAGAAGAAGACGCGGGCGCTCTCGGAAATGCCATGGATGACTTCGTCGAGGTTGAGATCGTTGGTGGAGACGACGAGGTCGGCGGCTTCCTGGTAGAGGGGGCGTCGTTGTTCGAGGAGTTGGGCGATGGTTTCGCGTGGGTTGTCGGTATGGAGGAGGGGGCGTTCCCTGTTGCGGGAGACGCGGTCGAAGATGGTGTCTTCCGACGCGTCGAGCCAGACGGTGAAGCCGATTTCCTGGAGGAGGCTGCGATTTTCGGGGCGGAGGATGATACCGCCGCCGGTGGCGATGACGTTGCCGGATTTTTCGGCGAGGCCGGCGAGGGTTTGGGATTCGATATCGCGGAAGTGATCTTCACCGTGGTCGGCGAAGATGTCGGGGATGGATTTTCCGGCTTGGGCGACGATGAGGTTGTCGGTATCGATGAAGGCGAAGTCGAGGCTGGGGGCGAGTTCCTGGCCGATGGTGGTTTTTCCGGAGCCCATGAAGCCGATGAGGGTGATGTTGTGGTTTGGGGGATCGGCGGGCATGGGGTTTAGGATTGCACAAGAGGTGCGCTGTGCCACTCTTAACGTTTTTATGACCGGGGGTCCAGCGAATGGCTGGGGCCGGAAGCTAAGTTTAGCATGGAAACGGAAATCGCGAGGACGGATACGCCGGAGGCGACGGGGGCGGCGGTGAAACGGGCGGTGGACTTGTTGTCGCGCGGTGAGGTGGTGGCGCTGCCGACAGAAACGGTGTATGGGTTGGCGGGGGATGCGACGAACGCGGACGCGGTAGCGAAGATTTTTGAGGCGAAGGAGCGGCCATTGTTTGATCCTTTGATTGTGCACGTGCGTGGGAAGGGGGTGTTGGATGAAGTGGCGGCGGTTCCGGAGGCGGTGAGCGGGGTGGTGAGTGCGTTGACGGAGAATTTTTGGCCGGGGCCGTTGACGGTGGTGTTGCCGAAGAAGGACGTGATTCCGGATATTGTGACGGCGGGATTGGGGACGGTGGCGGTGCGGTGCAGCGGGCATCCGGTGATGAAGAAGGTTGTGCGAGAGTTTGGGCGGCCGCTGGCGGCGCCGAGTGCGAATCGATTTGGGCGGATCAGTCCGACGTCGCACGGGGCGGTGATGAATGAGTTGGAGGGGCGGATTCCATTGGTGGTGGACGGGGGTGCATGTGCGTGTGGATTGGAATCGACGATTGTGAGTGTGGAACCGGGGGAGAAGAAGGCGGTGATTCGTGTGATGCGGAACGGGCCGGTAACGCCGGAGGAATTGAAGAAGTATGGGAAGGTGGAGCAGGCGGCGCGCGAGGAGGAAGGTGGTGGTGATGGGTTGGAGGCGCCGGGGCAATTGATTTCGCACTATGCGCCGGGGACGCCATTGCGGTTATTGGAGGGGCCGGATGACTTTCGGCCGGAGGAGGGGAAGCGGTATGCGTTGTTGAGTTATCGCGGGCAGGAGAAGGACGGGTATGTGGGGTTGACGGAGTTTGCGAAGGTGGGGGTATTGAGTCCGGGATCGGGGAAGTTACCGGAGGCGGCGGTGCGGTTTTTTTATATATTGCGGGAGTTGGACGAGAGCGGGGTGGATGAGATTGTGGCGGAGCCCGTGCCGATGCGGGGTTTGGGGTACGCGATTATGGACCGGTTGAAGCGGGCAGCGTCGGGGTAATCAGGTGGAGAATTCTTGATGTTACGATCTTTGGGGACAGTTGGGTTCTTCACCCTGATGAGCCGGATTCTCGGGTTTTTCCGGGACATGGTGATGGGCTATTACCTGGGGGCGTCGATCTATTCGGATGCGTATTTTGCGGCGTTTCGTTTTCCGAACATGTTTCGGCGGATTTTCGGGGAGGGGGCGTTTAACTCGGCGTTTGTGCCCTTGTTTGGGCGATCATTGGAAGAGGAGGGGCATGACGAGGCGCAGCGGTTTGCGAGCAATGCGTTTTCGTGGTTGGTGGTGATCTTGGGGGTGGGGACCTTGGTGGCGATTCCGTTGATGCGGTGGATCATGGGGGTGTTTGTGTTTGGGTTTTTGGTTCCGGAGGGGGATGGGGATTTTAAAGTGACTTGGGACTGGGTGTGGGAGATGGCGCGGTATCCTCATGGGACGGAGAAGTTTGAACTGACGGTGGCGTATGGGCGGATCATGTTCAGTTACCTGATGTGCATGGCTTTGGCGGCGCATTTGAGCGGGGTGCTGAACACGCTGAAGGTGTTTGGGATGCCGGCATTTGCGCCGGTATTGTTGAATATTATTTTGATCGCGGGGCTGACGGTGGGGATTCCGTTGATGGGGTTGCAGGATGATTTGGCGACGGCGGGGACGTTGGTGGCGTGGTGTGTGTTTGTCGCGGGGTTTGTGCAATTGGGGGTTTTGTATGTGACGTGTCTGCGGAAGGGGATGCGGATTCGGCTGATGAAACCGCGGTTCTCGCCGCGGATGAATCGTTTGGCGGTGTTGATGGTTCCGGGGATACTTGCGGCGGGGATTCAGCAGTTTAATTTGTTTGTGGGGACGCAGATTGCGTCGATTCAGGACAAGGCGGTGAGTTACTTGTATTATGCGGATCGGGTGTATCAATTGCCGTTGGGGATGATTGGGATTGCGTTCGGGGTGGTTTTGTTGCCGGAGATTACGCGAAATCTGCGCTCGGGAGATGCTGATTTGGCGAAGACGAAGCTTACGCGGGGGATTGAGATGTCGATGTTGTTTACCCTGCCGGCGACGGCGGCGATGATTGCGATTCCGGGGCCGATTATCTCGGTATTGTTTCAGCGCGGGGATCAGTTTACGGCGGCGACGACGGTGGCGACGGCGGCGGCATTGGCGGCATTTGCGATTGGGTTACCGGGGTATGTGTTGATCAAGGTATTGCAACCGGGGTATTTCGCGCGTGAGGATACGAAATCGCCGATGTATATCGCAGCGGTGGGGGTGGCGGTGAACATTGCGATGAGTTTGGCATTGTTCCGGTCGTTCGGGCATGTGGGGATTGCGTTTGCGACGGCGGTGTCGGCGTGGGTGATGGTGTTGTTGTTGGCGCGGGGCTTGGTGCGGGAGGCGTTTTTGTCATTGAAGACGGTGCGGATGGGAAGGTTGTTGCGGATGATTTTGGCGAGCGCGGTGATGGGGGTGGTGGTGTGGTGGTTGGCTCAGGTGATGTCCGGGTGGCTGGAGGGAAGCGAAGTGATGCGGATTGTTGCGTTGGGGGCATTGGTGGGGATCGGGGTGTTGTTGTATGGGGTGTTGGTGGTGGTAACGCGAGCGATCGTCGTGACGGAGGTGAGGGAGGCTTTAAGGCGAGGGAAGTAGGAAGTATTCAGTGATCGGCCTTCACTAATCAGAGAACGATGCGAGTGGCGATGGTGCAGATGGGGGTGGTGGGGGGCGATCGTGAGGGGAATGTGGGGCGTGCGGTGGCGTTGATTGGGGAGGCGGCGGGGGGTGGGGCGGAGGTGGCGGTGTTACCGGAGTGTATGGATTTGGGGTGGACGCATCCTTCGAGCGAAGAGTTGGCGGATGAGATTCCGGATGGGGTGGTGTGCCGGGCATTGCGTGAGGCGGCGCGGGAGAGCGGGGTTTATGTGTGTTCGGGATTGACGGAGCGGAGTGGGGAGGGGGTTTACAATGCAGCGGTGTTGATTGATCCGGAGGGGGAAGTGGTTGGGCGGCACCGGAAGGTGAATGAGTTGGCGATCGGGGAGGCATTTTACGGACCGGGGGAGGGGATGAGCGTGGTGGAGACGGCGTTGGGGCGGGTGGGGTTGATGATTTGTGCGGATGGGTTTGCGGAGGGATTGGCGCCGGCGCGGGAGTTGGGAGCGCTGGGAGCGGAGGTGGTGTTGTCGCCGTGCGCGTGGGCGGTGGAGGCGGATCATGACAATGACGTGGAGCCTTATGGTGCACTTTGGCGAGATTCGTACGTGCCGGTGGCGCGGGAGTTTGGGATGGCGATTGTTGGGGTGAGCAACGTGGGGGAGATGACGGCGGGGCCGTGGGCGGGGCGACGGTGTATTGGGTGTTCGCTGGCGATTGGGCGGGCGGGAGAGGAGTTGGTGCAGGGGCCTTACGGGGTGGAAGCGGAGTGCGTGTTGTATTTGGAGCTGGAACTGGGGAGGCGGGCGGGGGGTTAGCGGGGTGAGGGGCCGTTGATGGCGGTTACCTGGGAGGGTTGGAGGGGGAGGCTGAGGACCAACCGCTG
>JBCCIR010000211.1:0-7550 GCA_039028175.1 Verrucomicrobiota bacterium | reverse complement strand
GAGGGGATATTATTTTGATTATTTTGATATTTACTATAAGTTAACTAAATGAAATTCATTGGTAAGTTCATTCTGTCGTTGGTGTTGGTTCCTTTGGCGTTCGCGTCTTTGTTTCAGGCTTATGAGGGGTTGATGGGGGCGCTTCGGTCGGCCGGGGCCGCGGATGTGTTGAGTCAGGGCCTGGCGTCGTTGGCGGTGGGGGCGTTTCTGTTCGCGATCAGCGCGAAATTGTTCCTGATGTATGTGCTCGATCGCCGGGATCATTCGGCGGATTTGTTTATTGAGTAGGGGGTGGGAGGAGCGTTGCGGACGATCCGGAGGATCGTCCCTACCTGGCCGTGGGTGAACGGGGGCGTGTTGGGAGAGGGGTCCGCGATCGGCGATCGCGCCTACAGGGGAGGTCCCGCGCCTCCAGTGGGAGTTATTTCGGGGCGGGGAGGGCTTTTAGTTCTTCCTGGGTCCAGGGGACGACGCGGTCTTTGATTTGTTCGCGGACCTTGGCGATGTCGCCGCCTTTCACTTTGCCGTCGGGCCACTTGTTGAAGGATTCGCCGACGTAGTTGATGACGTTGGCGAGTTGGGCGTCTTTGTAGGCGAGTTCGAGGGGGACCATGATGCCTTCGCCGTAGGTGACGCCATCGATGGGGCCCATCTGGCCTTTGAGGAGGATGCGGGCGATGATGTCGATGCGGGGTTTGCGTTTTTTGAACCAATCGTTGCCGACGAGAGGCGGGGCGAGGAGGTGATCGCCTTCCTTGGCGCCTTTGCCGTCGAATCCGTGGCAGGTGTTACAGAGGGATTCGTAGATTTTCATCCCGCTGAGAGCGGACTTACTGAGGGTGGCGGCGGCGAGGGCTTTGCGTTCGTTGTGTTTGATGGCGCCGACGAGGGGGTGATCGGTGAGGTGAGCTTGTTCGAGTTCTTCTCGGATGGCGGCGAAGTCGGGATCGGTGTCTTTATTGAAGGACAGGTAGAGCTGGATGCGGACTTTGTGATCGGGATCGTCGAGCATGGCGACGAGGGTTTCGCGGATGGGGGTGTGGGATTCTTTGAGGTATGCTTCGGAGAGTTGAACGGCGGCGCGGCGGACGCGGGGCTCTTTGGCGTCGAGGGCGGCAAGGACGTGTTTGGGGGTGAGGGCATCGAGGCCTTCGAGGGACCAGAGGGCCGTGATGCGGGCGTTGACGTCCTTCGTTTGAGCGGCGAGTTTATTGAGGGCGGGGATGGCATCGTCCTTTTGGCCGGTCACGATGAGTTTCTGGGCGGTGTCGCGCCACCAGCCGTTGGGATTCTTGAGGTGGACGGCGAGGGTGGCGCCGGATTCCTGTGACATGTGGGGTTGGGGGTTCGGAGTGAAGTCGTCGGGGACGAGGCGGTAGATGCGTCCGTGGCGATAGGCGTCGAGCATGCCCCATTTTTTGACGCGCTTGTATCGGTTCACCCAGGCGGTGCGGATATCGCCCTCCTCGGTAGGGAACCATTGTTTTTCCTGGATGATGCCGCGATACATGTCGGCGATGTAGAGACAGCCATCGGGTCCGGACTCGGTCCAGACGGGGCGGAAGTAGGCGTCGGTGCTGCGGATGAACTCGGACTCGGAATCCTGGAAGGTATTGTGGGCGGTGCCTTTGCCGTTGTCCCACTCGATATTGGTCATTCGGATGAAGCGACCGACGGGTTCGCAGGTGACGACGTTGACATACCATTGGGGGAAGAGGGGGGAGCGGAGGATGGATTGGCCGCAGGAGGCGGAGTGTTTTTTGAGAACGATTTGTTCTTCTTCTTTGTATCCGCCGGAGCTTTGGTCCCAGACTTTGCAGGACGCGTAGGGCATTTCGTATCCGTCGGCGTGTTCCTTGATATTGACCACGGGGTATCCGCCGGGGAACTGGAAGGAGTGGGCGGGATTCCCTCCGCCGGCCCAGGAGCAGTAGATACGGCCGTCGTCGTCGCGGGCGAGCCCCCATTGGCTGATGCGAGCGACGTTGTGGGGAGTGGCGATGAGTTTGCCGTCGTCGTAGCGGTAGCGGTGGTAATTGCCGTAGATGTAGTTGTCGAGGTTGTAGACAAGGCCGGAGGCCTGGTGTTCGACATTCCCTTTATTGGGTTCGCCCTCGTAAGCGACTTCGCGGCGGTCGGCGACGCCATCGTTATTGTCGTCGAAGTAGGCGTAGATGGTGTTTGAGTTCGTAAGATTAACGAGGACGCGATCGGCGAGCGGGAGGACGGAGCGGGGGAGGATGACGTTGTCGATAAAGACCGTGCGTTTGTCCATTTTGCCATCGTTATCGGTATCGATGAGTTTCACGATGCGGGAGACGGGATCGAGTTGATCGGTGGCGTATTCGTCCTGCATGTAGGTCCGCCATTCGCAGACGTAGAGGGCGCCATCGGGGCCGAAGGCGATCATGGCGGGTTCTTCGACCATGGGTTCCGAGGCAACGACTTCGAGGTGATACCCTTCGGGGACCTCGATGGTTTTGATGGCCTCTTCCGGCGAGAGGATGGGGAAGGTGGTATCGGGGTCCCAGCCTTGTTCGTCGAGGTTGTAGGAGTCCGGATTGACGGCGAGGGTGGGGGTGGCGAGCGCGATGGCTGCGCCGAGGGCGAGCGAAACGGTTTTCATGGGTTCGTTTTGGTTACTTTGCTTCCGGATCGTTCCAGAAGGGGGCGAGGCCGACGCGGCGGGCCCAGGTGAGCCAGTCTTTTGACATGGCGTCGACGCGTTCGGGGTGTTCGGCGGCGAGATCGTTCATTTCGACGGGGTCATCGGTGATGTTGTAGAGTTCCCAGGTGACTTCGTGGGGGTATCGTTTTCCGTAGACGAGTTTCCAATCGCCTTCGCGCAGCGCGCGCGCGCCCTGGTGTTGGAAAGCGAGGGCGCGTGGTTCGAGGTCATTGCCTTTGAACGTGGGAACGAGGCTTGTTCCTTCCATGGGTGTGATTTTTTCGTCGTTCCGTTTCTTGGGATACTTGGCACCGGCGACCTGGACGACCGTGGGCATGATATCGATGAGGTGGGCGGGGTCGCGGACCCAGCGATCGGGGGTTTGGATGCCATCGGGCCAATGGGCGATGAAGGGTGTCACCATGCCGCCTTGGTGGGTGTAGTGTTTGTAGAGGCGGAAGGGTGTGTTGCCGAGGTTGGCCCATGCGGAGCCGTAGGACATGTGGCTGTCGAAGCCGCCCATGGTATCGAGGGCGTCGCCGGTGTAGAGCGTCGTGGTGCCTTCGCGGGAGCGACCGTCGAAGCCGAAGGGGCCCCATTCGTAGCAGGCGCCGTTATCGGAGAGGATGAAGATGAGCGTATTATCGAGCGCGTCATTGTCTTCCAGGGTGGATACGATTTGGCCGACGCCGTCGTCGACGTGTTTGACCATGGCTGCGAAGAGGGCCATGCGATGGGCGAGGTCCTCGCGACGGTCTTCGGGGAGATCGGTCCAGGCGGGGTTGGGTTGGCCGGAGTATCCGTTGGCGATGTCGTCTCGATCGACGGGGACGAGCGAGCGGGGGGTGAGTTGCCAGCCTTCGGTATCGCAGAGGCCGGAGGCTTTCATGCGTTCGAAGCGTTCTTCGCGGAGGACGTCCCAGCCTTTGCGGTAGGTTTCGAGGAAAGGTTTGGCGGAGGCCATGGGGGCTTGGACGGGGAAGTGGGGGCTTGAGTGGGCCAAGTATAGGAAGAAAGGCTTCGCTGGATGCTCGATGCTCGATGCTTGATTCTCGGTAGGGCTAGCGGGCTTTGCCCGGTTGGTATTGAAGTGGTCTTGGAGGAAGCGGACGGCGTAGTCGTTGAAGGCATCGGTGGCGTAGTAGGTATCTGAGTCGAAGGTGAGTTCGGGGGTACGATCTTCGGGGAGGCGATGGTATTTGGAGGTATCCCATTGGTTGGCGGAATGGCCTTTCGTGTAGCCGTAGTATTCGTCGAAGCCGCGATTGGTGGGGAGAGCGTCTTGTTCGCCGACGTGCCATTTGCCGACGCCGTAGGTTTGGTATCCGACGGGTTTGAGGACTTCGGCGAGGGTGACGCAGTGTTGGTTGAGGCGGCCGAGGTAAGCGGGGCCGAGTTTCGGTTTGGGGCCGCCGGTGAAGTCGGGGATGCCGGCTTGGGAGGGGTGGAGTCCGGTGAGGAGGGAGGCGCGGCTGGGGCAGCAGCGCGCGGAGTTGGTCATCTCGGTGAAGCGGAGGCCATTGGCGGCGAGTTTGTCGATGTGCGGGGTTGGCATTTCGCCGCCGTAGCATCCGAGGTCGCTGAAGCCGAGGTCGTCGAAGAGGATGACGACAATGTTAGGCGACGTCGACGCTGGTTGGGCGGGGATTGTTTCTCGCGAAGACGCGAAGACGCAAAGGAAAAAGGCTAGGAGGAGGATTTCTTTCGGGAACATTTGTCGACGGGGTGGCGCCGGGTGAGGGCACCCGGCTTACAGTAGCTAGCTGTTTATTCAAATTTTTTGACCGGGCCGCCTTCGAGGGGTTTGACGATGGCTTCCTGGGATTCGATGTGAGTCCACTCTGGAAGATACACTTTTTCTCCGCCCTTCAGGGCGGAATCGTGTGAGAGAATGCCGGAGCAGGTGATATTGGCGCCTTGGCGGGCGTTGGGGTAGGGCTCGCGATCTTCGATGATGGCGGAGAGGAACTCGTGGGCGAGGTGGGGGTGGGAGCCGCCGTGGCCACCGCCCTGCGTAAAGCTGAGGTGTTCTTCGCCGTCGCCGCCGTAGACGCCCTTCGTGGTGAAACTTTGGATTTCTTCCGGGAGGAGATGGGCGTAATCGGGGATTTCGACGCGCTCGGGTTTCTCGCCTTTGTGGATGATGTGGCCATCGTCTTCGATGAGGCTCCATTCGAAGGCCATTTTCTCGGCGTAGACGTCGAAGCTTTCACGGTATTGGCGGGAGACGTTAAAGAGGGAGCGGGTGACCTCGGCCCAGAGGTCGGAGTCTTTGAACTTGATGTGGGTGGACTCGGTGCAGAAGGGGCAGCCGTAGTTTTTGTGCATGTGTTCTTCGACGGTGCCTGAGCCGGCGCAGATCACGTACTCGGCCTGGTTACGGCCGAGGGCGAGGGTGGGGGAAATGGCGTGGGTGCCGTTATACATGGGGGGAAGACCTTCCCAGTATTCCGGCCAGCCGCCCATGTCCTGGACGTGAGAGGAGCGGAAGAACTGGAGTTTGCCCATTTTGCCAGCGTCGTAGAGTTCTTTAACGAAGAGGTATTCGCGGGAGTAGACGACGGTTTCCATCATCATGTATTTCTTCCCGGATTTTTCCTGGGCCTCGACGATGCGCTTGCAGTCTTCGACTGAGAGCGCCATGGGGATGGTGCAGGCGGCGT
Source organism: Verrucomicrobiota bacterium (assembly GCA_039028175.1). Lineage (GTDB taxonomy): Bacteria > Verrucomicrobiota > Verrucomicrobiia > Verrucomicrobiales > DEV007 > JBCDBW01. Next base: position 2,219 of record JBCCIR010000211.1, on the reverse strand, counting down.
GTTTGCCGGCTTCGAGGGCAGCGACGGTTTGATCGGCGTGGAGGAAGGGCGGGGTATTGATGTGGACGATATCGATGTCGTCGTTTTTGAGGAGTTCGTCGTAATCGGTGTAGCGGCCTTCGGCGGGAATATTAAAGGCGTCGCCGACTTTATTGAGTTCGGCTTCGGTGCGCTGGCAGATGGCCGCCATGTTGGCGTTGGGGTGGCGTTGGTAGATGGGGATGAACTCGGCTCCGAAGGAGAGGCCGACGATGGCGATGTTGTAGACGTTGTTTTCAGACATAATCGGTTCTTTGGTTCTTCGGTTCTGAGGTTCTTTGGTTGGTTGAGGGGGGAGCGTAGCGTTGGGGGGGCGGGGCGTCTTGCCGGGCTTGGGCATTTTTTATGATTGATGCGACATTTAATCTCGTTTTTATGGAGGAGAAGGACGAGAAATGATTGGGACATCAGAGGCTCAAGAGAGGCGGCGGCGCTTGCTGGCGTCTTTGGAACCGGAGAACCGGTTTTATCATTTATTCGATTACGTGGAGGGTTTGTCGTTTTTTGCGAAGGATCGGGAGGGGGTGTTGTTGGCGGCGAATCGTCATTTGGTGATGTTGTATGGATTTGCGAGCGAGGAAGAGTTGGTGGGGCACACGGATTTCGATTTGTTGCCGCGGCGCTTGGCGGAGAAGTATCGGGCGGATGACCTAGCGATCATGGAGAAGCGCGAGCCGGTGAAGAACCTGGTGGAGTTGTTCTTGAATCGGCAGGGGATTCCTTCGTGGTTCATGACGAGCAAGATTCCGATTGTATCGGCGAAGGATGAAGTGCTGGGGATCATGGGGATCGTGCAGGACTATCATCAATACCGGCAGAAGTATCCGGTGGGTCAGGACATCCGCGAGGCGATGGACTACATTTACCGGCATTACCGGGAGAAAGTTTCGATCGCGGGTTTGGCGAAGATGAGCGGGGTATCGGTACGGCAGTTTGAGCGGAAGTTTAAGAGCTATTTCAATCTGACGCCGCAGCAGTATATCATCAAGATGCGGATACATGATTCGTGTGAGTTGTTGCGGCGGGAGCGGATGGCGATCGGGGACATTGCGTTTGAGTTGGGGTTTTATGATCAGAGTTCGTTTACGGTGCAGTTTAAGAAAGCGATGGGATTGACGCCGTTGCAGTATCGGAAGCAGTTTATATGAGGTGGAGTTGCGCAGTGGCGCCGTTGCGCAGTATCGCGGTTACGCGGTTACGCGGTTTCGCAGGGAAGGGCAGGTTGAAGGGGGAGGAGGAGGGACTTGCTTGGTGAGGGGCTTCGGAGTGTTGCTGAGGAGGGTGGGTAGGGGTGGTGCTGTTCCTGGCTTGACGGCATTAAAGCCAGATCGGTAAAATCTTGATATCCCCTCCGCTTAATGGACCGCGACACCCTAGCGGGCGCGGGTCATTAACACTGTTGTGCCAAAGAATTATGCCGGAAGATAAGCGCATATGGTTTCCTGGTAACCCATGGCCTGAGGGACATCCGATCAAGGAGTTCCAGTGGTCTGCCGAGATTCGAGATGGCGTGGTTTGGTTCCATCTACATTTGGAGACCGCAGATTACTACTCAGAGCGGGAGATCGATGATCCTGAGCCAACAGAGCATGATTCAGATTGGGAGGCCCCAATCGTCTGGGGCAATTACCATAGCTGCACGATTTCCAGCACCGATTGGCACGACGGAGGATTTCCCGTGTGTCCGATTGCGGAGTATTCGATTGAGTCGCTGAATGGCTACGAGGCCATCGTCGACCCTCTTCCAATCAAACCTGATGGAGATTGGGATGATCTAGCTTTTCATACCTACCTTCTTGGCCATGATTCCGTTGCCGGACACAGGATCAGATTTTCGCGGCGGAACGACTCCAACAAGTTTGATATTCACTGGGATGGCAAGATCGCCCTCGTGTATGCCGGAGACTACGAATATCGATATGACTTCAAGGCTATTGTCCGCGGCGTTGAAGCACCCAAACCAACTGAGGCACAACAAGACGTCGATCCTAACGCCTGACCCGCCCCGAATCGAAAGTATCATGACCACTCAATCAGTAGCCAAGGAGTCGGAGCGCGCCCCTGGTCAGGCGTAGGATGACTTCGACGTTCCCGGTGCGGGGTGTGGGGGGGTGACAGGGGGTGACAGGGGGTGATTGAGGGGGGGCGGGAATGGGCTTGCGGGTGGGCGGGGGGTGAGG
>JBCCIR010000210.1:0-7645 GCA_039028175.1 Verrucomicrobiota bacterium | reverse complement strand
GTTCGGGGGATTCTTGGAGGAGGGATTCGAGGCGGGATTCTTCGTCGGGAGGGAGGGAGCCGGCGAGGAGGGCGCGGAGGGTATCGTCGGATGGGGTGGGGGGCGGCATTTTTTGAACCACTAATCTACACTAATCGGGGCTAATCTTTGAAGCAGGAGGCGTGGAGGCATCTTTTTTGCAGGAGGAAACCCGTCGGCGGGCAGGGTCTGGGTAAACTTGAGGGGACTGTCGCCACGCTTTGGTTTTTGGGCGGGCGGGGGGTGTGGGAGGAGCGTTGTGCGCCCACGGCGAGGGCGCGCTACCTCGCTTCGCATTGATGACTGGGCATGCTCTTGGGAGGGGGAACGGCGCTGGGAGCGGTCGCGCGGGAGTCCACTCTTCGCCAAGGCTACGAAGGGCAGGCTACGACCCTCCAAAGAAGGTGTGGAGAGGCCCGTGCCGGAAGCGAATCTCATGGTTTAAACCAGTCGCTGGTCAGGCGACGTTGGGGGGGAGGTCGAGGTGACCGGTGACGGTGGTTATGCGGGCGCGGAGGCGGGCGATGACGCGGGATTTGGCGACGTAGACGGCGCCGGGGGAGAGGCCGATGGATTGGGCGACGGTGTCGGTGGGGACTTGATCGACGGCGGTTTGCCAGAAGGCTTCCCAAGTTTGTTCTTTGAATTCGGGGCGGACTTTATCGGCGGCCCACTGGAACATTTGTTTTTTGTATTCGAGGTCCCAATCGATTTGCTCTTTAGGGTCGGGTTGTTCTTCGAGGAGTTGGTGGATGGTGGTGCGTCCGGTGCCCTGGGGTTGTTTTTTCTTTTTGTTGAAGTGATTGAAGACTTTTGAGCGGGTGACGATGAAGAGCCAATCGCGGAAGGTGCCTTTATCGGGGTCGTATTCGAATTTCTTGATGGCGCGCGCGACGGTGGCGAGGACGTCCTGGGTGACATCGGGGATGTCCTGTTGGTGGACGCTGCGAAGGGCGCAGTAGTTACGGATGACGGGGGTGTAGAGATCGGCGAATTCGTTCCAGGCGTCGTCGTTATCGGCGTCGCGGATTTTCAGGAGGAGGGTTTGACGGGTGTCTAGGGGATCGTCGTCGGGCATGGAAGCGGGGAGATGGGAGTATTCTAGGCATGGAAATTTTTGTTAGTCGATTGGTGATTCGGGAGATCGATCGGGCGGTTCGAGGCGGGCATGCTGCGCGCGAATGGTGAATTACTGGCGAGGAGGCGGGGGGGGCGCGCTTTGCGCGAATTTTGAATGGTGAATTTTGAATGGTGAAGGGGACGCCGGGAGGCAGGTTACGGGAGGGGGACGTAGAGGAGGCGGGCGAAGAGGTTTCTTTCGGTGCCCATGGGGATGAGGGCCTGGATGAGTTCGGTGCCGGGGATGGTGTGGGGTCCGAGGTTGTTGACGGTGACACCGGTGGCGCTCCAGGCGTCGGTGAGGCCGAGGTCGGTGGAGTGTTGGACGACGGCGATGGCGGGATCGACTTCGACGTCGCGGGGGAATTCGAGGATGAGATCGGTGCCGACGACCTGTCCTTTCACCTGGCCGGAGTTATCCTGGACGGTGGGGATGGAGCCAATGATGAACTCGATGACGTTGAGAAGGCCGTCGCCGTCGAAGTCGAAGAAGGGATCGATTTCAGCTGGCGGGGTGCCGCCGGGGAAGGATTGGGCGGCGAAGGTGTCGTAGAAGAGGGGGGCCTCGTAGGCGCCGATATCGGAGGTGCCATTGATGACGCGGAGGTTGCCGCGTTGGTCGGTGGGAAAGGAATTGTTCGTTGTGCCCATGTCGATGGCGGGGGAGCCGAGGAGGAGGGCGTGGGTATCGGTGGGGCCGCCGTTGTCGGCGAGGGAGCCGAGCATGGGAGCGGCGACGCCGACTTGATCGGAGTTGACCCCGTCGGTGAGGCCGATGGCGCCGTTGGAATCGCCGATGAGATTGTGGGTGAGGGAGGTGAAGGAGAGGACGGTATCGACGTCGTTGTGGACGTTGGAGGCGGATTTGTCTTGGTTACCGGCGACGATGGTATTGCGGAGGGAGCAGGTGCCGAGCGCGTGGTAGAGACCGCCGCCTTCGCCGACGTTGTTTTGGTCGTCGTCGCAGGTGTTATCGGTGATGGTGACGGAGCGGAGGGTGAGGTCGGAGCCTGTGTTCCAGATGCCGCCGCCGAAGTTTTCGGCGGTGTTTCCGGAGATCGTGGAGTTGTTTACGTTGGCGGTGTTGTCGTTGGCGAAGACGATGCCGCCGCCGTTGAGGGCATCGCAATTGGTGATGGTGCAGTTGTTGATAGCGACGGTGCCGAAGCCGGCGGTGAGGATGCCGCCGCCGTTTTGGTTACCGGCGTCTCCATTCGCGATGGTGACGCCATCGACGACCATCTCGCGATCGCTTCCGGTTTGGAGTTCGAGGACGCGGACGGTATTGTCGCCGTCGAGGGTGACTCCCTGAGTGTTGCCTTGGAGGCAAAGGTTCCCGGTGACAACGAGGGTCGCGTCCAGCGTGATGGTAAAGGGGGCGGTATCGATCCAGGTAATGATACCGTCACCGGTGGAGTTAACGAGGGCGATGGCGTCTTCGAGGGATTGGGTATCGGCATCTCCGAGTCGTTTGTAGGTGAGTTCGTAGGAGCCGAGGTCGGCGGTGAGATTGGCGAGGCTGGAGTTGAATCGGGCATTGATGCCGCGTTGGTCGAAATAGAGGGCTTCTTCGCTGGCGAATGACGGCAGGGCATTGACCGCGGGGCTATCCCAGCGGAGGGCGTGGGTGGGGGTGCAGCCGCCGTTGTCGGCGAGGGGGCGGAGTTGGGGGTCGAGGGGGTCCGCTGCGGTGCCGAAGAGACCGAAGCCGGGAGGTCCTGGAGTGGCGCCGGTGATATCGCCGACGAGGCCGAAACCGAGGTATGAGGTCGGGCCGCTGTAGTCGGCGGCGGAGCCGGATTTGTCTGAATTTTCCGCGATAATGCAATTGGTGTAGTCATTTTTCCCGATGGCGGTGGCGGCGGTGAAGATGCCGCCACCGTCGCCTGAGCCATTGCTATCATTGTCGGCGACGTTGAGGGTGATGGTGCAATGTTTCATCGTAAGTTCTGCGCTCGAGTTGGTGACGGCGACGCCGCCGCCGGAGCCGCGGGCGAGGTTGGCGGAGAAGGTTGAGTTGTAGACGGTGGCGGTATCGCCGACGATCATGCCGCCGCCGTTTCCGGTGCAGCGGTTATCGTGGAAGGTGGAGGCTTCGATGTAGACGATGTTTCCGCCCGAGTCGTAGACTCCGCCGCCGTCGCCGCCTTGGGCGAGGTTATTGGAGATGGTGGTTTCGCGGATATCGAGCGCGCCGAAGGTGGTGAAGATGGCGCCGCCGACGCCGGCGGCGGTGTTGTTATCGAGAGTGCATTTGTGGAGGGTGAGGTTGGCGTTGTCGACGTGGACGGCGCCGCCGTTTTGATCGGCGGCGAGATTGGGTGTGGTATCGCCGTTGATGAGGGTGAGGTTTTTGAGGGCGATATTTCCGGCGGTGCAGTTGAAGATGCGGTCGGCGTTACCGGCATCGATGGTGACGCGGCTGCCGGAAACGGAGGGTCCGAAGATGGTGATTTCTCCGGTGAGTGGAATGGCGCCGGAGCCGCCGGTGATCAGAGTTTGGGGGGTGGCGAAGACGGTGGAGGTGTTGAAGGTAATGGTGCCGTGGCCTAGGGTGATGGCGTCGCTAATGCGGTCGCGGAGGGAGCCGACCCCGTTGACGGCGGTGTTCTCTACCCTGAAGTAGTCGAGCTCGGTGGAACCGATATCGGTGGTGCCGGAGTCCCAGATACGGCCGTAGCCGCGTTGGTCGGAGGCGGCGATGTCGGTGGCGGAGTTGTCGCCGGCGTCGAGGGCAGGGGAGGCGGGGTCGAGGGTGTAGAACATGGGGATGGCGTTCGTGCACTGGACGAGGAGGGGATCGAGGGGTGAAAGGAACGTGCCGGCTTGATCGCCGGTTTCGTTGAAGCCGGTGGAGCCGTTGGCGTTTCCGATGAGGTTGTAGCCGTCGGAAAAGAAGACGCCATTGACATCGGGGTTGTCCAAGGACTCGCCGCCGGTGTTTGGGGAGTCGAAGTTTCCGGCGACGATGGTGTTGATGATATCGACGCCACCGAAGGGGGCGACCCAGATACCGCCGCCGCCGTCTGAGGGACTTGGGGAGCCGCCATCGGCGGTATTTTTCGTGATGGTGCAGTGGGCGATTGAGGCGTCGCTGAAGTCATCGACGTGCAGGCCGCCTCCATTTTTTTCGCAGGTATTGTGCGCCAAGGTCGTATTTGCGATTGAGGTGGGGGAATTGCCGGTGAGGGCGATGCCTCCACCGTGCAAGGTGCTGGCGGTGTTGTTGTCGATGCTGGAGTTGGTGATCGTTAGGGTAGTGGTGAGGCAGTGGATACCCCCGCCGGAGTCGGAGGCGGTGTTGTCGGTGATCGCGCAGTTATCGATTTCGATGCAGGAATTGAGGAGGGCATTGATGCCGCCGCCGGTGGTTTGGGAGGCTCCGGAAGCATTGCCGCCGGTGATGATGAGATTTTCGAAGCGGGCGCAACCGCTGGTGGGATTGTTCACTTGGAAGATTCTCTCTGAGCCGTTTCCGGTGATTGTGGTGAGGTCGGGGCCTGAACCGACGACTTGCACGGCGCTGGTGATTTCGATTTGAGAGGAGAGGGTGATGGGGCCCAAAGAGCTGGGGACGTTGACGGAGCCGCCGTCGGTATTGGCGTTCGCGGCGGCGACGAGTTCCCGAAGTGAGCCGGGGCCGGAATCGGCTGCGGTGGTGACCGTGGCGTCGTCGTCGAGGATGGTCACCGTGACGCTATTACCATTTGCCGCCACGGGGTCGATTTGGTATCCGGCGACATTCAGCAGTTTAACGATGACCGTTTCGGTGGACTCGGGGCTGTTGTCGTCGTTCAGGTTCAGGAAGAATGCCGCCGCCGGCTCATCAGTATCAAAGGAGATGCGGTATTGGGAACTGCCGAGTGAGGAGACGTTGTCGCCAGTTAGCGTATAGTCGACGTTTTCGGTTGCGGTGCTAGTGGCATCGATTTCGATATCGGCGTCCAGGGTTCCGGAGGGCAGGGTGCGGGTCAGGTAGAACTCGAGAGTGAGACTGGCCGCCTCTTGGAGGGTGACATCGTTACTAGTGACGCTGACGACCGAGTTAAGAGGGCGTTCGTAGGCGCCGACATCGACGGTGCCGTTGAAGATTCGTCGTTGGCCGCGCTGGTCGACGGTCGGGTTATCGAAGGGCGGGCCGGTGATGGCCGTGTTGTTGCCGGCGTTGATGGCGGGGCTTCCGGATTGGAGATGGTGGGTGAGGGTGTCGCCTCCGTTGTCCGCGATGGTGTCGAGGAGCGGGTTGAGGGGGGTGCCGGCGGTGCCGACCTGATCGCCGAGGGCTCCTTGTGTGAAGCCGGTTGCGCCGGAGGGATCGCCGATGATGTTGTTTCCTTGGGAAGTAAAGGCTGCGCCGTTGATATCGGGACTGGTGTTGTTGGTGAGGTTTGCGGCGATGATGGTATTGATGGCGCGGACGACGGCGGTGGAGAGTTTCCCGACGCCGCCGCCGGTACCCGTGGCGTTGTTGTTGTCGTCGGCGGTGTTGTTGGTGATGGTGCAGCTGGCGAGGTCAACGGTACCGCCGTTGTTCATGATGCCGCCGCCGGAGGTGTCGGCCGTGTTTCCGGAGACGGTGACGTTGGTGAGGTCGAGGTCGCCGTTATTTTGGACGGCGACGGCACCGCCGGACGCGGCGGAGTCGTTGTCGACGAAGGCGGAATCGGTGATGGACACCGTGGCGTTGTCGACGAGGAGGGCGCCACCCCCGCTTGCGGTGTTGTTGTTGGCGGTATTGTCTTCGAAGACGAGATTGTCGCCGCAGACCACGGTAGAACCGCCGGCGACGCGCATGGCGCCGCCGGTGGTGCGATCACCGTTGATGAAGCGGAGGTTACTGAGGGTGACTTTGTCGGTACCGGAGGAAGTAATATCGAAGATGCGACCGACATTATCGGCATCGATGGTAACGCGATTAGGGAAGGGGCCATTAATAATGATGGGGGCTGTCACGGCGATTTGGCCGCCGGTGAGCGTGATGGTTTGGGGTGATGAGCCGAAGACGGTGGGGTCGAAAGCGACGACTCCCGTGCCGGCGGCGACGGCATCTTCGACGGCTTTTCGGAACGATCCGATGCCGGTGTTATTGGTGTTGGTGACGGTGAACGTGAAGCCGGATTCGACGGCGCCGATTTCGACGGCGGCGCCATCGATGCGGGGATTGCCGCGGCCGTCCAGGAAGGTGGGGCCGGCGAACGGGGGGTCGGTAATGATGGTGTTGTCTCCGGCGTCGATGAGGGGGCTGTTGACGGTGGGGAGGTGGGTGCGGCCCATTCCGCCGTTGTTGCTGAGTGACGCGAGCAGGGCGAGGGCGGGTGAGGCGGGAGTTCCGATGATATCGCCGTTGATACCGTTTAGGGCGGTTGTTTGTCCGGGATTTTCTTCGCCGATGAGATTGTTTCCAAGCGACGTTATTGTGGCGACGGTGGACAAGTCGTTCAGCGTAGTTGTTGTGGAGTCATCGTGATTGCCTGCGACCACTGTGTTTTGGAGGGTGGCTCCGAAGGAAACGTGGCGGATGCCGCCTCCATCGCCGATGTTATCGACATCGCTGTCGGCGGTATTGTCGGTGATGGTCGAATTGATAAGGGCGCCGGTGCCATTGAGGAGGACGAGGCCGCCTCCGTTTGAGGTGGCGGAGTTTCCGGAAACGGTTGTGTTGAGGAGGGACACGACGGATTGGGAATTGGCACCAAGCCCGCCTCCTTCGCCAGCGATGGCTGTATTGTTGGTCAGGGAAGAGTTCTCGAGGGTGATGGGAGTACTGGAGACGTAGATACCGCCTCCTCCGAGGGCGGAGCAGTCGGTGACGGCGCAATTGTATAGATAGAGATTACCGACACCGAAGGCGAGTATACCTCCCCCGAGGGGGGCATCGAAGCCGTCGCGGATGACTAGGTTCTCGAGGGTTACCCCGGCTCCGCGTCCGGAGATTTCGAAGATTCGGCTGTTGTCATTGCCGGAGATGATCACGCGGTTGGCGAAATCGGGGTTGCCGGTGATCGTCAGCGATTCGGTGATTGGAATTTGGCCGGAGGTGAGGGTGATGGTTTGGACGCCTGCGGGGAGGCTGAAGGTGATGGTATCGTCGGTGCCGTTGCCGTTGGCGATGGCGATGACGTCGCGGAGGGAGCCGCCGCCGGAGTCGGCGGTGGAGGTGACGGAGAGGGGGACGGCGTCGGCGCGTTGGGCGAGGAGGAGGAAGAGGGCTAGGATGAGCAGGAGGAAGAGGGCGCTGAAGGCGTGGGAGAGCAGATTGGCGGAGACTTTCATCTTGGTAGTAATTCTTGGTTTGGGAAAGGTTTAGAGCCCTGGGGGAAGCGGGTTCAGGGGGGATTACCGTGGTTTTTTGGGGGTCTTTCAGAGTTTTTTGGTTCTTCGGTTCTTCAGTTGATTGGTTGATTGGTTGGGAGGCAAGGAGGCGGGTGTATGAGTATGTTTATGTGTAGGTGTATGATGGAGGCTGTATTATTGGTTGGGGAGGTCTAGGCGCGGGAGTGGGCGGGAG
>JBCCIR010000209.1:0-7648 GCA_039028175.1 Verrucomicrobiota bacterium | reverse complement strand
CTGGGGCCCCAGATTTCGACCTGGGGGATGATGCCCATTTCATCGCCGAGTTCGAGGAGTTTGCGATAGCGTTCGGTGGCGGCGTCGAGATTGAGTCCGGGGACCTTATTGGCGCCGGCCGGGGGGGCGGCGATGCGGAGGGCGCCGATTTGGGCGAGGACGTCCATATCGCGTTTGGCTTCCTCGAGTCCGGCGGCGCGTTTTTCGTCGTCGTCGACGACCCAGTTGGCGAAGCCGATGGCGGATTCGACGGTGAGGCCGTGATCGTCGAGGCGTTTCTTGATGTCAGCGAGGTTGCCGCCGTTTTCTTTGTATTCGTGAATTTTGCGGAGCCAGGGCTCGATGCCGGTGTATCCGGCTTGAGCGGTGACATCGATTTCTTCTTCGAGGGAGAGTTCTTGTCCGCGGATGGTGGAGGTATTCAGGCAGTATTTAAAGGGATCGGCGGCGGCGGCCTGGGCGTGGGTGCGGGCGGGTGAATTCGCAAGGGCGAGGGCTCCGGCGGCGAGGGCGGAGGTTTTCAGGGCGTCGCGGCGCGAGACTGATTGAGCGGTTTCGTGCTTCATGGCGCTATATTGGACGCGCCATTGGGGGTGGGCAAACACCGATTTCGATCGCTACTCGCCTTCAGCCGGAGGCGGCGCGTCGTTGGCTTTCTTCTTGGGGGCGGGAGAATCTTTGGGCGCGTCTTTATCGGCGGCTTGTTTTGTCTTTTTGGGAGCGGCTTTTTCCTTGGTGTCTTTGGAGGGTGGATTGGCTTCCGGTTTTGCGGGGCCGGGGGAGTCTTGATCCTGAGGGGTTGTTTTGGAGTCTTGTTTCGGGGCGGCATCTTTCGCGGGCGCCGGTGCGGGTTCGGTTTGCGGTGCGGCGGGACCAGCGGCTGTGGGCTCTTGTTTCTTGAGATCGGGCGGCGGTGAAACGAGGTTCAGGAGTTCGATCTTCTGAGCGACTTTCTGGATGAATGGGTTGGCAGGGAAGCGACCGGGGATGCTGGTGTAAATTCCGCGGGCTTCTTCGTAGTTTTTATTTGCGGCGGCGATATCGCCGACGCGCATGAGGGCGAGAGGAGCGAATTCGGTGGCGGATTGGGTGTCGACGATCTCTTGGAAGCGGCGTTTGGCTTCATCGAGATTCCCGTCGTCCTGAGCGAATTCTGCGAGGGCGAAGAGGCCTTGGGCGTATCTGGGGTGGGACTGGTAAGAGGAGACGAAATCGGTGATGGTGGCGGTGGCGGCCTGGCGATTCTGTTCCTTGGTTTCGAGATCGGCCTTCATGAGGAGGGCGTTGCCGCCGGCGACGGTGCCTTGGTAATCGATGGAGACCTGGCGGTATTGTTCCGCGGTTTGGGCGTTGGTGAAGGCGTTGGCGGCTTCGAGGTTTTTTTGTTTGGAGACGTTTGAGAGGATGATAAAGGCCGCGGCGCCGATGATGACGAGGCAGACGAGGGCGACGATCTTTGTTTTGTTTTTTTCGAAGTAGGCTTCCGCGCCGGAGGGCGCTTCGCTTTCGACGACGGCAGCACCGAGTTCTTCGGCGGGTGTGTTTTCCGGTTTATCGGCCATTTGGAATCGCGGTGGGTGTCCCTGAAGGGACGGGAAGGTGGAGGATAGAGATAGCGTCAATCGGGCCCGGGTCAAGCGCCGACCGCGGCGCGTGCTTCGTCGGCGAGGGCGGTACTGAGGTATCTTTCGCCGGTGGAGCAACCGATGGTTACGATGAGTTTTCCTTTATTTTCGGGGCGATTGGCGACTTCGATGGCGGCGACGACGTTGGCGCCGGTGGAGATTCCGCCGAGGATACCTTCTTCTTTAGCGAGGCGGCGGGCCATGGCGAAGGCTTCGTCATTGGAGACCTTGATGCATTCGTTGATCTGGTTTTCGCCGCTATCGTTTTTGAGGTGGAGGTTATCGGGGATGAAACCGGCGCCGGTGCCTTGAATTTTGTGGGGGCCGGGGGTGAGTTCTTCCCCGGCGAGGGTTTGGGAGATGACGGGGGAATCGGCGGGTTCTACGACGATGGCTTCGAAGGAGGGTTTCTTGGCCTTGATGACTTCGCAGCATCCGGTGGCGGTGCCGCCGGTGCCGACGGCGGAAATGACGATATCGACTTTTCCGTCGGTATCGTTCCAAATTTCTTCGGCGGTGGTGGCGCGATGGATGGCGGGGTTGGCGGGATTATTGAATTGTTGGGGGATCCAAGCGTTCTCGTGTTCGGCGGCGATTTCTTCGGCTTTGGCGATGGCGCCCTTCATTCCTTTGGCGCCTTCGGTGAGCACGAGTTCGGCACCGAGGAGGGCGAGGAGGGTGCGACGTTCCAGGGACATGGTTTCCGGCATGGTGAGGATGAGGCGGTACCCTTTTGAAGCGGCGACGAAGGCGAGGGCGATTCCGGTATTGCCGCTTGTGGGTTCGACGATGACGGTGTCTTTGTTGATGGCGCCACTCTTTTCGGCGTCTTCGATCATGGCCATGCCGATGCGATCTTTGACGCTACCGAGGGGGTTAAAGAACTCGCATTTGAGGTAGATATCGGCGTCTACGCCTTCGGTCACTTTATTGAGGCGGACGAGGGGGGTATTTCCGACGGTTTCGACGATATTGTTGTAAAGATTGCCCATGGAACTGATTGGTTGAGTGAATGGTAGACGGAGGCCGGAAAGAAGCGCCGCATGAGGGCGCCGGAGACGTCCGAGCCCAGAAGTATTAGCCTTTTAGGGGCGGGGTGCAATTTGAATTTTGTAGCCGAATTTTTTGCAAAAAGCGCGACTTTCGGACTTGCCAAGTTTTTGAATCAGGGCGTATGGAGGGAGGTGCCTTGAAAGCGTGGCTTACGTTTTTTAGGCGTGAACGCGATACAATCCCCTGAGAAACCCTGAATTTGGAATGACGAGCACAATGTCTGATTTGATAGAAGGAGACGAACTAAAGACCTGGTTAAAGAAGGCGCCCGAGTGGGAAGTGGAAGACAAGAGTATTACGCGAACGATCGAGTTTGATGATTTCATGGAAGGAATCGATTTCGTGAATGACGTGGCGGAGATTGCGGAAGAAGCGCAGCATCATCCGGACATCGACATTCGTTGGGGGAAGATCATGTTGTCTCTTACGACGCATGACCAGGGAGGGATTACGGAAGCGGATTTTGAATTGGCGACGCGGATCGACACGCTGGTCGATTGATGTGTTTGTCAGAGTGACTCCGGGGATTGGAGGAGCTCGCAGATGTGGGTGAGGAGGCGACCGGCGGCACCGCCGTCGATGATACGGTGATCGAAGCTTAGTGTTAGGACGGCTTCGATACCGGGAATGAAACGGTCATTTTCTTCGTCCCAGAGGGGCCATTTGATCCCGCGGCCGATGCCGAGGACGAGGTTTTGTTCGGGGAGCGGGATGGGGGTGGCCCAGACGATATTGAAAGTGCCATAGTTGGTGACGGTGGCGATGCCGGGGCCGCGGGCGTCATTGGGAAGGCGGCGATCGCGGGCCTGTTGGACAAGTCCGTTGTATTCTTGAACGAGGTCGGCGAGGGGTTTTTGGTCGACGTCCCGGATGCAGGGGACGAGAACGCCATCGGCGACTTCGACGGCGAATCCGATATCGATGGTTGAGGGGAGGACGATACGTTCACCGATGAGGCGGCCGGCGGGGGCGGGGTCTTTGGCGAGGGCGAGGGCGAGGGCGCGAACGGCGTAGAGGGCGGGACCGGGTTTTGGGTCGGAGTTTTTGCGGTGGGTGAGGAGGGCGTCGAGTTGGCAGGGCATACCGACGGTAGCGAGGGGGCGGGTCCATGAGCGGCGCATGGAGTCGGCGACGGCGATGCGCATGGGTGAGGCGCCGGTCATTTTTTCCTGTTCGATACCGTCGATAAATTTTTCGAAGTCTTCGATGGTGACGCGACCGCCGGCACCGCTGCCGGCGACGCCGGCGAGGTCGCCGGCGTGGAGGCCGAGTTCGTGCATGCGAGCTTTCATGCGTGGGGAGAGGTATGAGGCGCCGGTGGCGTTGGCGGGGACGGGGAGGCCCTGGATAGTGGGTTGGACTTTTCCGGGTTCTTCGGCGGTGCTTGTTTCGAAATCGGGTGAGGCGGAGGGTTTTCCAAAGTGTGGGACGTCGCCTCCGTTGCCGCCGGAAACGACGGGTTCATCGGAGTTGGCAGGAGGGGCGGGTTCTTCCGGATTGATACCGAGTTGGGCGGCGTCTTCGGCTGAGACTTCGAGGTGGGCTAGGGTGGCGCCGACGACGTAGCTTTGGTCGGGTTCGACCACGATGTCGGTGATCGTGCCGGCACAGGGTGTGGTGACATCCATGACGGCTTTATTGGTTTCGACCTCGATGATTTCCTGATCGGGTTGGACGGTATCGCCGTTTTTGATGTTGATGGCGATGATGACGGCTTCGGCGATGGATTCACCGAGTTGAGGCATGCGGATGGGGATGACGGGCATTTTACTGAGGGGAAGTAAAAGGTAGAAGGTATGAAGGCAAAAAGTAAGAAGGCACTATTGGCGGAGGAGTTTTTTCAGGGCGCTGATGATGGAGAGGGCGGTGGGGCGATGTGAGCTCCAGAGGTTGGGGTGGTATGGGATGGGAGTGTCTTTGGCGTTGAGGCGTTGGGGGGGTGCGTCGAGGAGGTGGAAGCCTTCGGCACAGACGCGGGCGACGATCTCGGCGGTGATGCCACCCCAAGGGAAGGATTCGCCGACGGCGAGGAGGCGGCCGGTGCGGGCGATGGAGGCGAGGATGGTATCGGTATCGATGGGTTTTGCGGAGCGGATATCGACGACCTCGATTTCCCATCCTTCCTTGGCGAGGTCGCGGGCGGCGCGGAGGGATTCGTGGAGCATGGCGGAGTAGGTAACCACGGTGGCGTGGGTACCGGCGCGGGCGATGCGGGCTTTTCCGATGGGGAGTGCGGAATCGGGGAGCTTGTCGGCTTTGAGGTGGTAGTAGAGGAACTTATGTTCGCAAAAGAGGACGGGGTCGTCGATGCCGACCGCTTCGAGGAGCATGCTGTAGGCGTCTTCGACGGTGGCGGGGGTGAGAACGACGAGGCCGGGGTATTGGCTGTAGAGGGACTCCATGGATTGGGAGTGGAAGGGGCCGCTGCCTTCTGTTCCGCCGGAGGGAAGGCGAATGGTGATGGGGATACTGACGCCGGTGCGCCAATAGTGGGTGGCGGCTTGGTTGACGATCTGGTTGAAGCCGACGGAGGAGAAGTCGGCGAACTGCATTTCGAGGATGGGGCGGAGGCCTTCGATGGCGGCGCCGATGGAGAGGCCGACCATGGCGTCTTCGCTGATGGGGGCGTCGATGACGCGGCCGGGGTATTCGTTGATGAGGTTCTTGGTGGCTTTGAAGGCGCCCCCGAAGTTTCCGATGTCCTGCCCGTAGATGAAGACATTCGGGTCGTCGGCCAAGGCTTTGGCCTGGGCTTCGCGAATGGCTTCTAGGTAGGTGATGCTCATTTACAGTTGATCGGTTCTTTGGTTCTTCGGTTTTGGTCAGGCGTCGAAGAAGCCGTCGGCGAGGTGTGCGGTGGCGAGGGCGCGCCAGGTTTCGGAGTAGGGGTCGGGTCCGGGTTCTTTTTGGGCGGTGGCGATGGCGTCGGCGACCTGGGCGGCGGCTTCCTCGTGCCAGGCGGTGATTTCTTCTTCGGTGGCGAAGTTATTGGCGAGGGCTTGTTCTTTCGCGACGTCCATGCAATCGCGTCCGTATTCGGCGGCGCGATCGTCGTCGGAGATGTATGAGGAGTCGTCGTGTTCGCCGTGTCCGGAGAGGCGGAGGAGGGAGCCGACGACGAGTTGGGGGCCGTCACCGTTCCGAGCGGCTTCGACGGCGGTGGTGAAGACATCGAGGCAGGCGTTGAGGTCGGTGCCGTCGACGGTGTGACCGGCAAATCCGTATCCCACGGCGCGATCGACGAGGTTATCACAGGCGAACTGTCGATCGGTGGGAGTGGAGTAGGCGTAGTGGTTATTGGCGAGGGCGACGACGAGGGGGAGTTTTTCGATGCCGGCAAGGTTCATGGCTTCGTGGCAGGCGCCGGTGGAGGAGGCGCCGTCGCCGAGGGAGGAGACGGCGGCAAATCCGGATTCGCCGCGGAATTTCTTGGCGAAGAGCATGCCGCAGACCACGGAGGTGAGGGAGCCGAGGTGGCTGATCATGGCGGGGACGCCTTCGCGGGGGCGGCCGTTATGGACGTTTCCGTCGCGCCCGCGCATGGGGCCTTTGGCGGAGCCGAAGTAGGTACGGGAGTGATCGAGGACGGGTTGGCCGAAGGAGAGTCGACCGGCGAGGTCGCGGATGAGGGGGCCGAAGACATCGCCTTTTTTGCGATCGAGGGCAACCCCGGCGGAGGCGCTGAAGGCTTCCTGGCCGCGGCCGATGTAGACGCCGCCGACGATGCGTCCGGCGTGGTAGAGAGAGCGCATTCTCTCCTCGAGGAGGCGGGTGACGAGCATCCATCGGTAGGCGCGGACGAAGCGATCCTGCGGGGACGGGGGATCGGTTTTAGCCGGAGGGGAATCTTCGGCGGTATCGGGTGATGGCATAGGTGGTGGGAGTCGGATTCCATCCGATGGACCCGAACCGGTGGTAACTGAACGACCTCAAGGCCCGAATGATCGATGTGGGGGAGCGGACGTCCTCCCGTGATCAGCGTCACGTCATGGCCCTGCCGTTGTGCCGTGCGTGCCAGTGTGAGGGTACGGATCAGGTGCCCGGTCCCCGTAAGATGGCAAGTCAGGAAGGCGATCTTGCTAATGAGATGCGCGGCTCCAACCGTACCGGCGGTTCAGGATCTCTCGGTAGCCCCGAAGCACGCAGTGTGACCGGATACATACGGCCACGCTTGATCTCGGGCGTGCCTTGCCAGTTACAAGCCGTCCACAAAATGACCCGCATCAGCGCCTTGTGCGTGACGACGACAGCAGAAGCACCGCCTGCAGCGATATCCGCCAGAGCCGGACGCACGCGCTCCCATGCGTCACGCATGCTTTCGCCGCCCGGTGCTTTTGTGTCTGCATCCCATTCATGGGTCGGGCGAAACCCCGACGATGGGTCCGCCAGCAAATCCTTTGCCAAAGCGCCCTCCCATTCGCCCCAACTCATCTCGATGAGCCTCACGTCTTCGTGAATTCTTCGGTCTTCCGCCAACAAACACGCCGTGTCCTTCGCGCGCAAGAGCGGCGAGGCAATTAGTTTCGCACGATCCCAGGGAGCAGGCATTTTCAGGCTCCCCAGCGTCTCGCGCGCGCTCTCCATCAGGGGCACATCGGTCTGCCCCTGAAGCCGCGCCTGGCTGTTCCACTCGGTCGGGTAGTGTCGGATCAATGCAATGCGGGTCATGTTACCAAAGGGGTCAGCGCTTCATGCAAACGTGCGGCGGCCGAGTGGAGGCTGTGCCGCGTTTCCACATGTTCGCGGGCTCGGACCGAGGCCTTGTTCAAGTTGCCGGGAAGGACGACGCGCATGATCGCCTCTGCGAAAGCCTTCGGGTCGTCCTCGGGAACACATGGCTCGGCAACCAATTCCTCAGGCGCGGGGTGCGCTTCGGCAACGATGGGAAGGCCGGCTGCCTGTGCCTCGAGATAAACCATGCCGACGCCTTCTCCGACACCGGGCCAGACGAACACATCGGCGTCTGAGAG
>JBCCIR010000208.1:0-7793 GCA_039028175.1 Verrucomicrobiota bacterium | reverse complement strand
GGGGGGGGGGGGGTGCGGGCGATTGATGGGGGAGCGAGGGGGGTGCTGGCGGCGGTCGCGGCGTGGTCGGGTCCGATGGGGGTGGGGTGGGGGAGTGATGAGGCGTGGGAATTGGTCCTGGGGGCCTTGGAGGGGGATCGGCTTTACCTGGAGGGGGCGCCGGGAGCGGTGGAGTTACAAGGGTGGATGGAATTGTTGTGGGATGATGCGCCGAATTTGATTTTGTGCGGGATGAACGACGGGTTGGTGCCGGAGGCGGTTGTTGGGGATGTGTTTCTTCCGGATGCGGCGCGGAAGCGGTTGGGGTTACAGGACAACGAGGGAAGATTGGCGAGAGATTCGTATTTACTTAGCGCGTTATTGCGTTGGCGCCGTGCAAGTGGTGGGAGTGTCAGGATTACCTTGGGTAAAACCGGATCGGATCATGAGCCGCAGCGTCCTTCCCGGCTTTTATTTCTTTGTTCGGACGAGGATTTGGTGGCGCGGTGCAAGCGGCTTTTTGCGAAGGTCAAGGAGACGGGGCCGAATGTATCCTGGAAAGCGGCGTGGAAATTGAAAGCGGCGGTGGACGGGCGGGAGCCGTTGAAGAGTTTGTCGGTGACGGATTTTCGGGGGTATCTGGCGTGTCCATTTCGGTTTTACCTGGGCAAGTTTCGGAATATGGACGAGTCGGAGCCGGGCAAGGTGGAGATGAATCCGACGGATTTTGGGAATGTGTTGCACCGTGTTTTGGAAGCTTTGGAGAGGGAGGAGGCCTTGCGGTATGCGGGGGATGGGGAGGCCTTGGGGGAGTATTTGGTGGCGGACCTGGACGGGAAGGTTCGAGAGTGGTATGGGGCGTCGTTGACGGTGCCGTTGATGATCCAAGTGGAGGCGGCGCGACAGCGATTGCGGAAGGCGGCCGAGGTGCAGGTGCGGGAGTGGGAGGAGGGGTGGGAGATCGAGCATGCGGAGTGGCGGATTCACGAGGAGATACCGGACTGGAAAATTGGGGGCGTATCGATTCGGGGGGTGATCGACCGGGTGGAGCGTCGTGGGGGTGAAGTGCGGGTCTTGGATTACAAGACGGCGGATGCGGGGGAGGGACCGACGGGCGAGCATTACACCGCGGTGACGAAGGCGACGAACGCGCGGTCGGTACCGGCGGCGGCGTTGTTTCAGCTTGGGGGGAAATTGAAGCGTTGGAAGGATTTGCAGTTGCCTCTGTATTGTTTGGCGGCGCGGGAGCTTTATCCGGACGTGGAGGTGATTCGGTGCGGGTATTTTAATTTGCCGAAGGCGGTGGAAGGCACGGGGATCGCTCCTTTGGAAGTGGCTGACGAGTTGCTTGAGGAAGCGGAGCGGTGTGCGGGCGAAGTGGTGCAGGCGATTTTGGCTGAGCGATTTTGGCCGCCATCGGAGAAGGTGAAGTATGATCGGTTCGGGGAGTTTTTGTTTGAGGTTCCGGGCGAGACGATTGATGCCACGGGCTTGGCGTCGGTGGAGTGGATGGAGGTGGAAGGAGGGGGTGGATGAGAGAGTTGCGGCACGAGATGATTTTGGCGTCGGCCGGGTCGGGGAAAACATACCGGCTGACGGACCGGTATCTGCAATTGATGGCATTGGGTGTGGAGCCGGAGAAGATCATTGCGTTGACGTTCACCCGAAAAGCGGCGGGTGAATTTTTTGATGCGATTTTGCGCAAGCTGGTGGAGGCGATCGAGGGCGCGGAAAACTTGGCGGCGTTGTCCGAGGGGACGGGGCGGGGGGATTTGAGTGCCGAAGAGTGTCGTGAGATGGTGCGAGTTTTGGTATCGCGGCTGCACGGGTTGCGGTTGGGGACATTGGACAGTTTTATGTCGTCGATTTTGAGAAGTTTCCCGTTTGAGCACGGACTGGGGGGGAGTTTTGAGATGCTGGATGACGTGGGGATGGCGCGGGCGCGAAAGGAGGTGTATGGGCGTGTCTTTGACCTCACGGGGCATACGGGCAAGGGCGATATCGCGTTTCTGGAGGCATTCAAGCAATCGACGTTTGGTCGGGAAGAGCGGAGCCTGGTGCGGAACCTGGACGAGTTTGTTGATCGATATCACCGGATTTATTTGTGGGGACCGGAGGAGGTGCATTGGGGGAACCCGGAATTGATTTGGCCGGAGGGCCAGCCGCTGTTGTCGAATCCGCCGGATGTGGTGAGGGCGGCGGAGGAATTGGGGGGGATCTTGGAGAAGCGTGGCTTGACGGACAAGTGCCTGGCGAAGTGGCGGGAGGTGTTGGCGGAGGTGGTGGTGTTGCGGCCGGGCGGAAAGTTGGGCAAGTCGTTGGATACGCCGATCAATAATCTATTTGGAGCGTATGGAGACATTGTGGGGGGATCGGCGAAGTTTGCGGTGGGGGGCAAGAGTTACGAATACGACGCGGGTGAGTGCGTGTGGATGAAGGATTTGCTCGGTTGGATATTGCATTGTGAGTTGAAGGCTCGAGTGGAATCGACGCGCGGCATCTGGCAGGTGATGGATCGGTATGAGGGGCAGTATGCGGACATGGTGCGGCGGGCGGGCAAGCTGACGTTCGAGGATGTGCAGAACATATTGGCGGGTGTGATTCAGGCGCCTGGAGAGGAGGTGAAGTGTGACATTGATTTTCGGTTGGACGGGCATTTCGATCACTGGTTACTGGATGAGTTTCAGGACACGAATTATGCGCAGTGGCGTGCGATCCGCGGGTTGGTGGACGAGGTGGTGCAGGATCCTTCGGGGCGGCGGAGTTTCTTTTATGTGGGTGACGTGAAGCAGGCGATATACGGGTGGCGGGGCGGGGATTCGCGCTTGTTTGGGGAGATTCGCGACAAATACAACCAGGGGGGTGACGAGCCGATTCGCAAGTTACCGGCGATGAGCAAGTCCTGGCGGTCCGGGCCGACGGTGATCGACACCGTGAATGCGGCGTTTGGGGACGTGGGGCGGATGGCGGAATTGTTGCCGCCCGCGACAGCGGCCCGTTGGGGGGAGAGTTGGGAAGCGCACAGCGTAGAGCATGACGAGCGTGAGGGGGTGGTGCAGTTTTTGCAGGCAGACGACGAGGAAGGGAAGTTTGGAATCGTTGTTTCTTTATTGGAACAAATCCGGCCGCACGAGCGGGGATTGAGTTGTGCGATCATTGTGCGGCGCAATGAAGACGGGAAGGCGATTGCGGAGTATATTCGGGCGAACAGCGATGTGCCGGTGGTGGTGGGTGCGGACATTCCCCTGGGCGCAGACAACCCGGTGATTGCGGTATTGATGTCGTTGCTGAAGTTTGCCGCGCACCCGGGTGACGGGTATTCGTGGGAGCATGTGATGATGAGTCCGTTGGGGGGTGTGATTGAAGCGGAAGGTTTGGGTGGGGAAGGGGTGGTGCGGGAAGTGTTGGGCGACGTGCATGGGGAAGGGTTCGAGTTTGTTTTGGACCGGTGGTTGGGGCGGTTGGCGGCAGGGGGAGTGGAGCTGGATGAATACAGCCGGGTGAAGATGGAGGAGTTGCGGGAAGCGACGCGGGTGGTGGATGCTTCCGGAGACCGGGACGTGATGGGATTTATCGAGTTTGTCGAAGCATACCGATCATCGGATGCCGAGGCGGAGGGTGTGGTGCAGGTGATGACCATTCATGCGTCGAAGGGATTGGAGTATGATGTGGTATTTTTGCCGGGGTTGGACGGGAAGAAGGGCATGGATGATTTGGGGAGGGTGCCGGTGGCGGTGAAGACGGACGAGGAGCGGGATGTGGAGTGGGTTTTGGAGTTCCCAACGAAGCGTGTGTGGGAGCAGGACCAAGTTTTGGGCGAGATGGTGGGCGAACGTCAGGGGGACCGGGCCTTCGAGAATCTTTGTGCCTTGTATGTGGCGATGACTCGGGCGGTTCACGCGAATTACATTGTTACGGAGCGGCCAAAGAAGGCGGTGAGTTTTGCGAAGTATCTGGATGAGATGATTGGCGGGGAGGCAAAGGAGCTAGAAATTGACGGGGTATCGGCGGCGGTGGTTTACGAGTTGGGGGACATTCGTTGGTATGAGTCGAGAGGGGTTGGAGTTGGAATGGGGGATGTGGGGGCGAAACGGCTTTGGGTGGGTGGCGAGGAAGGGCGGCGGCATTTTCCGCGGCGGGCGCGACGGTTGCCATCGTCGGCGGGTGAGAAGGGGCGGGATGCGGGGCGTTGTTTTTCCGTGGGGCGAAAGGATGCGATGGCGTTTGGGTCGGTGGTGCATGGGTTATTCGAAGCGATTGAGTGGTTGGAAGAGGGTGATGAGGCGCTGTGGTGTGATGTGGGTGAGCCTTTGGGGGCGCCGGAAGAGATGGTGGAGCGTGCGGAGGCCGTGGTGCGGGCATGTTTGGAGGTGGAGGAAGTGGCGGCGTTGTTTCGGCGGTCGGAGTGGGGGGAAGCGGGGGAGGTTTGGCGGGAGCGGGCGTTTGAGGTGGTGCGGGAGGGGGAGTGGGTCTCTGGGGTTTTTGACCGGGTGATGATTGAGCGGGATGGGTCGGGCGGGGTGAGGCGGGCGGTGATTGTGGATTTCAAGACGGACGGGTTGGGAGGTGGGGAAGGAGGGAAGGAAGTGGCGAGTCGCTATGCGGGGCAGATGGGAATGTATCGGGAGGTGTTGGCGCGGATGCTGGGATTGGATGCGGGAGTGGTTCGCTGCGGGCTGGTGCTTACGGCGGGACCGGAGGTTGTTTGGCTATAGGGTTTTGGGTCCACGGTTTTGGGGGTTGTGGGGGCGCAACTTTTCCGGGGAAATGGGTTTTATTGGAGGAGAAAGGAACGTAGGGTTCCCTCTTAACAGATGAAGGAGACAAGGAAAGGCGGAGGATTTGTGAGGTTTCTGGCCATAGGGCTGGCGGCTCTGTTTGTGGTGTCCCTAGCTGAAGCGCAGGAGGGCGAGGAGAAGAAGGGTGGAGGGGACAAGGTGGGGCAGAAGGGGCCGCGGAAGCCGGGTGGACCTGGCGGGCCGGGGTCCGGCGGGCGCGATGGGATGGGGGATCCTTTTTCGGAGGAAGAGCGGCAGCGGGTGCGGGAGGTGTTGGCAAAGGTTTGGCAGGATCCGGAGGTGGTAGCGGCGAAGGAGAATGTGGCGATGGCGACGGAGGAGTATCGGGAGGCTTTGAAGGCGGCGGTATTGCGTGTGGATCCGGAAGCGGGTGAGTTGATGGCGCGGATGCACGAGAAGAGCAAGATGATGGCGATGCGGAACGAGCACGATGCGCATCGGCGTCGGATGTTTGGGGGTGGGGGTGGTGGTCCGTTGGGCCCGGGGCTGCATGAATTCTTGGCGCGACTGAGCGACGAAGAGCGGAGCTTATTTATGAAGGCTCGGGAGAAGGCGGAGCAGACGGAGGCGGTGCAGGCTTTGCGTGAGGAGATGCGGGAGGTGGAGAATCCGGAGGAGCGGATGCGTTATATGACACGATCGCGCGATTTGCTGCTTCAGGAGATGGTGAAGATTGATGAGCGGGTCAAGGAGCTATTGCCGCGATTGCAGCAGCAGCAGCAGCAGCGAGGCGGGCGGCCGAGCGGGGTTGGTCCGGCGCGGGGGAATGGCGATATGAGGAAGAAGGGGGGCGGCAATCCCGGGCCGAAGCAGCCCGATGCGGAAGCGTCGCCGGCGGAGTAGTTTTGCCGGACCCTACTCGTTGAAGAGTTTTCGGAGTTTGGGGGCGAGGACGAAGTTGCAGTATCGGTCGTTGGGATTATTAGCGAAGTAGTCTTGGTGGTATCCTTCGGCGACGTGGAATTTTCCGGCGGGGACGATCTGAGTGACGACGGGGTTTTTGAAAGCGCCTGATTCGTCGACGAGCTTCATCGAGGCTTCGGCGAGTTCTTTTTGTTTGTCGTCGTGATAGAAGATGGCGGAGCGGTATTGGGTGCCGACGTCGTTACCCTGGCGATTGAGGGTGGTGGGGTCGTGGGCTTTCCAGAACCATTCGAGGAGTTTTTCGTATGTGATGACGCCGGGGTCGTAGGTGACCTGGATGGCTTCGGCGTGATTTTCATCGCTCACTTTCATTGCGGGACTGCAGACTTTTTCGTAGGTGGGATTGGGATCGGTGCCGCCGGTGTATCCTGAGACGACGTCGGTGACCCCGGGGACGCGTTCGAAGACGCCTTCGGTGCACCAGAAGCATCCGCCGGCGAAGGTGGCGGTTTCGGTTTTTCCGGAGGGAGGGGGTGTGGTTTTTTCTGTGTTCACGGTGGGGGAAGTTTTTGAGGGTTTATCGGATTCCGCGGCGCAGGCGGCGAGGGGGAAGAACGCAAGCAAGGCGGGGATGGCAAGGCGGGGAAATGATTTCATGGGAAATGGATATGGGTGCTTTATAAGTTAGAGCAGAAACCGGGGGTAATCTTACAGAAAACGTATGATTTTGCAGAAGTCTTGCGTGATTGGAGTTTAGGGGGAGCTTTGCAATTGAAGGGTGGGGATATAGGATGAAGAAGTGATGTTCGTTGGACGAAAATTGAAGTGCGCCGCAAGCGGCGGCCGGCGGACGACCGGGACGGTCGTCCCTACCGTTGAGCGCGCTGCCACGCGGACGCGGAAAGAGGGGGATTCGTAATGGCGAGGATTTTATGTGCCATGTCCGGGGGGGTGGACAGCAGTGTTGCGGCGGCGATGCTGTTGGCGGAGGGGCATGAGGTGGTGGGGGCGTATATGAAGAACTGGATCAATGAGGAGGGGATTCCGGGGGATTGTCCGTGGCAACAGGATATCGTGGATGCGCGGGCGGTGGCGGAGGCATTGGGGATCGAGTTCAGGGTGGTGAACTTGCGGGAGGAATACCGGGCGCGGGTGGTGAGTTATTTGCTGGAGGGGTATGAATCGGGGATCACGCCGAACCCGGATGTGATGTGCAACCGGGAGATGAAGTTCGGGGTGTTTTTGGATTATGCCTTGGAGCAGGGGTTTGAGGCGGTGGCGACGGGGCACTATGCGCGGACGCGGCGGAATGCGGACGGGACGCAGGATATTTTGTGCGGGGTCGATGGGAACAAGAACCAGACCTATTTCTTGGCGTTATTGGATCAGCGGCAGGCGAGCCACGCGTTGTTTCCAATCGGTGGGATGACGAAGCCGGAGGTGCGGGCGAAGGCGGAGGCGGTGGGATTGCCGAATGCGGGGAAGAAGGACAGCCAGGGGATTTGTTTTATCGGGGAGGTGAAGATGTCGGATTTTTTGACGGCGTTCGTTGATGACAAGCCGGGGGATATCGTGGGATTGGACGGGCGCAAGCTGGGGGAGCATCGCGGGCTGCATTTGTTTACCTTGGGACAGCGGAAGGGGATTGGGGTGCCGTCGAACACGCCGAACGAGGCTTACGTGGTGGTGGAGAAGCGGGGGGCGAGCAATGAGTTGGTGATCGCCTTGGATCGGCCGGAGACGCCGATGTTGTATGCGACGCGCTGCCGGGTGGGGGGGCTATCGTATGTGAATCGGGAGATTGAAGGTGAAGAGGCGGTGGAGGCGCAGCCGCGGTATCGGTCGGCGATGGCGGGGGCGACGGTGCAGCCTTTGGAGGGGAAGAAGGCGGAGGTAATTTTTGATGTGCCTCAGCGGGCGCTGACGCCGGGGCAGATTTGTGCTTTGTATGAGGGGGAAGTGTTGCTGGGGGGCGGGTTCTTTGAGGAAATCTATTACGACGAGACCTCAAGTCAGGGTGATGGAGACGGGGCAGTGGTCGGAGCCCATGACGTCGGAGAGGATGTGAGCTGATTTGAGACGGGGGCGGAGTTCGGGGGAGATGCACCAGTAGTCGATGCGCCATCCGACGTTTCGGGCGCGGGCACCGGC
>JBCCIR010000207.1:0-7795 GCA_039028175.1 Verrucomicrobiota bacterium | reverse complement strand
CCTGCTCTTATCACTTTCACGCGCTTTATACAGTCGTCCTACCCTTATAACGATATCTCGGTCTCACAGCAAAATACTGCTATAGAGGTAATATTATTGTCACGTAACGAGGGTAACGGCATGTTGGCCATGGGAAGTCCCCGCCGACTTCACCGCCGGCAGCACTCTCGAACCCCTCACCCTCACCGATCCCCCTGTCCAAATTATCCCCGCCATCTGCTTCGAAGACACCATCGGCAACCTCTTGCGAAAATTCATCCGCGACGAACCCCAACTCATCGTCAATGTCACCAATGACGGCTGGTTCCTCGAAACCCAAGCCTCGGAACAACACCTCGCCAACGCGAAGTTCCGGTGCGCCGAACTCAAACGTCCCATGGCGCGCTCCGCCAATACCGGGGTCTCCTGCTTCATCAATCACCTCGGAGAAATCCCAACCGAAGGATCCTTCGAAGCCCGCATCCAGGACATCGAATCCGGCAGCACCTTCGTCACCGGCACCCTCCCCTACAACGTCTCTCTCCTCAAAAACCCGCCCACTACCATCTACGCCCAAGTCGGCGACCTCTTCTCAAAAGCCTGCCTCGCCCTCGCCGGCCTCTGGCTCCTCCTCCGCCTCCTCCTAAAAAGAAACTCGCCAACGAGCTGACATTGGAGGCGCGGGCACCTGACCGCGCTGCCTTTCTCCGCTCCATTTCGTCCTCCCCCTAGTCCTTTATCTCATCCCCGGTCGCCGCATTCGAAATCGTCACCTCCTCGCGGTGATAAGTCGGATCCGTCCGGAACGTGAACCGCGCATTGTGCTTGCGCTCCATATCCACCAACCGCTCCCCATCCTCCGTCTTCAACCGCTGCATCACGTCCGGATGCACCACTACCACCAATTCGTTCAACCGATCCTTGTTCTTCACCATGATCGCATTGATCCTCCGCTGAAGCTCCACGCTCATCGTCATCGTCGACTTCACTCGACCACGCCCCTGGCAATAGGGACAATCCTCCGTGAATGAATCCGTCAAACTCTCGTTCAAACGTTGACGCGTCATCTCCATCAAGCCCAACTGCGAAATGTGCAGTATCTGCGTCTTCGCCCGATCACGCTTCACCCGCTCGCGCATCGCCCGATACACCGCCTGCTGATCCCGCCGATGCCGCATGTCGATGAAATCCACCACGATCAACCCGCCGATGTTCCGCAATCGCAACTGCCGCGCCACTTCCTCCGCCGCCTCCAGATTCGTCTGCAGAATCATCTTCTCCACATCCTTGCCCCCCTTGTTACGCCCCGTGTTCACATCCACCGTGATCATCGCCTCCGTCTCATCAATCACCAAATACGCCCCGCACGGCAACCATACCTGCCGGAAAAACGCATCTTCAATCTGCCGATCAATCCCAAAATGATCAAAGATCGGCTCCGGCCGGTCGTAATGATGAATCCGCTTCTTCGATCGTCTCGATATCGTCGAAACCATCTCCCGCATATTCTCCACGGTCGCCATATCATCACAAATCACCTCGCCCACATCATCCGTCAGGAAATCGCGCACCGTCCGCTCCACCAATTCCGGCTCTTCAAAACAACACACCGGCGCCTTGTTCCCATCCCGCACGTCCTCAATCTGCTCCCACTGATCGAGCAGCATCTTCAAATCACGGACAAAAAACCGCGCCCGCTTTCCCTGGCACACCGTCCGCATAATAATCCCCATCCCCTCCGGCACACTGAGGTTCTCCATGATCCGACGCAACCGCGTCCGCTCCTTGGGATCCTCAATCTTTCGAGAAATCCCAAACTGATCGTTCAACGGCATCAAAACCAAATACCGCCCCGGTAAGGCAATGTTTGTGGTAATCCGAGGACCCTTCGTCCCAATCGGACCCTTCGTTACCTGCACCATCACCTCCGAACCCACCGGGTAAATGTTCGGAATATCCTTCGACGTGATCCGCTTTGGCTTCCTCCCCTGTGGCTTCTTCTTCCGAATCTCCTCCAACCCACTGTCCAACGCCGCAGGAATCGCATCCCAAAAATGCAGAAACGCATTCTTCTCAAATCCGATGTCGATAAACATCGCCTTGAGCCCCTGCTCAATGTTCTTCACCCGGCCCTTGAATATCGAGCCGACAATGTTCTGATCCCCCTCCCGCTCTACGCTGTATTCCTCCAGCGATCCATCCTCCACCAGGGCCACCCGGTTCTCAAGGTCCTCACAGTTGATGATAATCTTGTTGCCCTCCGGCAGCCGACGGCGACCAAAGGCCTTCTTAATTTTTCTAAGCATCTTGTTGGTAAATTCTCCAATGTTAAATTCTTGCTTGGGCGCCTCCCATGAAACGCCATGTTCCCTGTTCGGATGACTCCACTACCGCCCACCGCGTGACCGATTGAAAAATCCTCCTCGCTTCTTGGAGGACGAAGACGACGATGACGACGAATTGCTCCCTCCGAATAGCTTTTTGAAGAAACCGCCTCCCGACGATTGCTTCACTCTGGACCCCTCGGCGTCAGGCGCCTCACGCAACGACGGCGCCGCGTATGTCTGGCTCTGAACATATCCCCCACTCGGAGGCGGAGGGGCAAATGACGCCGCGATGTTTCCGGCGTCTGGATCGTCCTCCAAAGCTGCAATCAACTCCGGATTCAAATCAAAAGTAATGTAATCAAAGAAATCAAAATTCCCGCTCGCTTCCTCCACCGCCGCAATCTGATGCTCATACCCCTTCTCCAGTCC
Source organism: Verrucomicrobiota bacterium (assembly GCA_039028175.1). Lineage (GTDB taxonomy): Bacteria > Verrucomicrobiota > Verrucomicrobiia > Verrucomicrobiales > DEV007 > JBCDBW01. The sequence goes on along the minus strand of JBCCIR010000207.1, from coordinate 5,060 downwards.
CAAACTCTCCTCGACAATCTTCTTCACGATCGGCGCCGCCACCGTCCCCCCGGACTTCCCATTCTGCACCATCACACAAACCGATAACTCCGCCTCCTCATACGGGGCAAACCCGATAAACCACGCGTTGTTGTCCTTCTGCCCGTCCGGACGCCACGCCTGCGCCGTTCCCGTCTTGCCGGAAATCGTCCAACCCGTCGATCGCGCCCGGCTCGCCGTCCCCCCCCCGTCATTCACGACCGCCCACATCCCCCACCGAATCGTGTCCATATCCTTCTGCGAAAGCCCCTCCTGTAATAAATTGTGCCGCAGAAATGGCGCGTTATCCATTACCACCGTGCCATCCTTCGCCACCACCCGGTCCACCAACCGAGGCTTGTATACCAATCCCCCATTCGCCACCGCCGCCGTCACCATCGCCATCTGCAACGGACTCGCCTGCGTAAACCCCTGACCAATACTCGTCATCGCCGTGAACGAACTCGTCCAGTTATATCCCGGCTGATTCGCGCGCAACCACTTCGGCCCAGGCAATATCCCCGCCGATTCCCCCGTGATATCCAATCCCGAATCCTGACCCAACCCCAGCATCTTCCCCATCGTCAGGATGTTGTTGATCCCCGCCGCATTCCCAAACTGATAGTAAAACGAATTACATGACCGCTTGATTGCGTCTCCTAATCGAATACTCCCATGCTGACCACCCTTCGCCCCAATCCAACAAGCCATGTGCTTGTCCCCATACGTAACCCCCCCGGCACAATAAAATGAATGCCCCCGAATTCCCGCCAAACATCCCGCCAAACTCGCCGGAATCTTATATGTCGACCCCGGCGCAAAGGTCTGCACCGATCGATTGTTCAACGGATGGGTCGGATTACTCACATACTCCTTCCAAGCCTCCGCATCAATCGTCGGAATAAACTTGTTGGGATTGAATGATGGCACCGACGCCATCGCCAAAATTCCCCCCGTTTGCGGATCCACCACCACCGCCGACGCCCGACCAACCCCCGCCTCCCGCAAGGCCAATTCCGTGATATGCTGTATCCGCGAATCAATCGTCAAATACACGTCCGCCCCCGCCACCGGCGCCCGATACTTGTCCTCAATCTCCCCCACGATCGCCCCCTTCTCACTCTTCAACAACACCCGCGCACCCGGCTCCCCCTGCAAGGTCGCATCCATCGACTTCTCAATCCCGTGCACCCCAAAATCATCGCCCACATAAAAATCATAACTCCGCCGCTCCTCCTCCGGCACCAGCTTGATGTCCGGCAACCGCACATACCCCAATACATGACAGGCCAGGGAATCATACGGATACTGCCGCACCGGACGCGCCGCCACCGATACCCCGGGAAGATTCAAGTTAAACTCCGCAAAACGCGCAAACTCATCAAAGGTCAAATCCCGCCGATACGTATAGGGCACCACCCCACGGGTCGATCGATAATGCACTCGCAAACTCTCCGCCTTGAACTTCCTCGCCAACCCCAACCGCTCCAAAGGCTCGATCACCGACTCGAAAACAATCGCCACAATGTCCGTCTCCGGCCGCTTCTCCTTACGACCTCCCATCCACACCTCATACTCCCGTTTCGGCAAAGACTCATGCTGCCGCAAATACTCGTCCTCAATCTCCTTGAGATTAAAGATCACCTCATAGCTCGCCTGGTTCGTCACCAAGGGAGTCCCGTTTACATCCTTAATCTCACCACGCGTTCCAGGGACCCGCACCGTCAATTCCGACGTCCCCGGCACGATCGACCGGAAATACTCACCCTGCTTCAGCTGGATGCTCCACAATTTGACGAGCAGGGCCGAAAAACCCGCAATCGTCAACAGCGTCAGTAAATAAAGTCTGAATCGATATCTAACGACCATGACCTTCCCCGTAGGCAAGGCCCTCGTAACGGCTGCGGTAACCGGCCCATCTCGCAAGTCGACTCAAAATTAGAAAGACTAGCGGGGCAATCGCCATCGAGGGCAATGCACTTGCTATGATTTTTTCCCATACTTCCTGCGGAAAATAAAAATCTCCGCGCCTGAAATTAATAAACAAATACTCGAACAACAGGAGCAGGAACGTGACAGCCCCTACCATTACCGTGGGCAACTCCCAACGGCCTTTCATATATAGAGGGCGAACTCCTTGCATCAGCGATCCGAGTAATCCGTACAACAGTATAGAGTAACCAAACGGTAGATCAACCTCCGTTCCCGGCTGAGCCTTCTGCTCCGAGAACATCGCCACCAAATCCACCGGAGATTCCACCAGCACCACGTTCCGCGCATCCCACATAAAACCGGCCATCAAGGCCAAAATCAACATCACCGGATACGACACCGTCACCGCACTCGCAAAAAAGACCGCCGGCACCAATAAAACCCGCGCCTGCTGCGCAAAATCCATCACCGGCATGAATTCCTGCGCCGCCATCGCCCCCACCAACATCACCACAATAAATAAAAAATAAATCATCCTCGGCCCCTCACTCCACCTCCGCCTTCCGCACCGGCAAATCCCCGTCCTCATCCGGCAACCCGCTCACCTCCGCCTTCGCCTCCATCGGCTGCACCGGAATAATCGGCACCTCGTCCATCGGCATCCCCGTCTCCACAATCACAAAAACATGCTCCAATGATCCAAAATCCACCGCCGGCTGAATCGTCGCCTCCGCATCGTAATCCAAGCGCCGAAATTCCTTCACATAACCAATCTGCAACCCGATCGGAAACAATCCACCCACACCCGACGACACAATCGGCGTCCCCGGCTCCAATTGCGACTCCTTCGGCAAAAATCGCAGCTTCAAATACGGCGTTCGCTCCGTCGCCCCACGTTGCCCCATGCAAATCCCCTGCTCCGTCTTCCCATAAATCTTCGCCGCCACTTGACACTTTTCGTCCGTCAATAAAATCACCACCGACTCGTCCGCAAATACCTGTGTCGTCTTCCCCACCAAACCCGTGTCACTCCGCCCCGACTCATTCATCACCGCCGTTATCACCGGACTGTCCGTCGACACATCCTGGTTGTATCCCTTGTCGATCACCAGGGTGCTGAACCACGTCGACGTCCGTCGGCTGATAATCCTCGCCGATACCAACTCCAACGCCGAGCTCTCCTGCAAATTCAACGCCATCCGAAAGGTCGCGTTGTCCTTCGCCAACAACTGCAACCGGTCATTCTCAATCCGCAACTGGTCGTTCGCCAATTTGAGCTGCTCGTTCTCACCCGCCAACTCCTCCTTCGATCGGTTCGGCGCCTTGATATCCTTGTATATCTCCTTCGTCTCCCCGCTCGCCTTCATGAACGGACTCAGAAGAGACATCGCACCGCTCTGAATCTTGTTCGTCGCCTCGTTATCGAAGGTGAATATCCAAGCGACTATGCCAACAAATACGAACAGGGCTATGAGGTTGATCCGCTTCATCCCAGCCGAACCAATAATTCACCACATTCGCCCAACTTACAAAGGCGAAATTCCTCGCCCACATCCCGTCCCACCCTCAAGCCTCCGTGCTCGTCACTTTCTTCAAAAAAGCCAACTCCGACAACACCTTCCCCGCCCCCTCCGCCACCGCACTCAGCGGATCCTCCGCCACATGCACCGGCAATCCCGTCTCCTCCGTCAGTAGCTTGTCCAAGCCCCGCAACAAGGCCCCACCCCCCGCCAATACCAAGCCCCGATCCCCCACGTCCGCCGATAACTCCGGCGGACAACGCTCCAATGTCGTCCGCACCGAATCCACAATCGTGTTCAACGGATCCATCAACGCCTCCCGAATCTCCTGCGACGTAACAGAAATCGTCTTCGGCAATCCCGCCACCAAATCCCGCCCCTTCACCTCCATCGAACTCTCCTTGCCCGTCGGATACGCCGACCCAATGCGAATCTTGATGTCCTCCGCCGTCCGCTCACCAATCATTAAGTTATACGCCCGCTTCATATACTGCATCACCGCCTCGTCCAACTCATCACCCGCTACCCGCACACTCCGGCTGTAAACAATCCCCGCCAATGAGATCAACGCCACCTCCGTCGTCCCCCCGCCAATGTCCACAATCATGTTCCCCGATGCATCCTGCACCGGCAACCCCACCCCGATCGCCGCCGCCATCGGTTCCTCGATCAAAAACACTTCTCGCGATCCCGCCTGCTGCGCCGACTCCTTCACCGCGCGCTTCTCCACTTCCGTGATCCCAGACGGCACCGCAATCACCACCCGCGGCCGCACCATGCGCCGCCGATTGTGCACCTTCTGAATAAAATGACGCAACATCGCCTGCGTAATCTCGAAATCCGCAATCACCCCATCCTTCAAAGGTCGAATCGCCACGATGTTCCCCGGCGTCCGCCCCAACATCCGCTTCGCATCATCCCCCACCGCCAATACCTCGCTCGTCCCCGCTTTCACCGCCACCACCGAAGGCTCACGCAAAACAATCCCGTGATCCTTCACGTTCACCAACGTGTTCGCCGTCCCTAAATCAATGCCTATATCACTCGATAATATCCCAAAAAAATCACCCAACATATCAAAAGCTGCCTTTGCAAAATCTCTCGTTTCCCGCGCTTCTCATCCCTGCGGACACCCGCGCGACTGAACAGCATCCTCACCCATCGGTAGCCCCACGTCACCCTGGCCACGCCGATCGCGCTCGAATCCGTCCCTGGCCGAAATACTATCCCGCGCCACCACGAGGTCAAGGAAACACCCCGCCACTACTCCCCATCGCGAACCCCCTGCCGGGGCAAAAAATACTCGGCAATATACGCCTCCACCGCCTCCTCCCACCGCCGCGCCTTCTCCCCGGACGCCTCCTCATACTTCGCCACCGACATCGCCGTGTGCACCGGCCGGGGCGCTACAAATTGATCCATCTCCGCCAAGGCAATCCCCGCCAACGTCTTCGTCTTCAATGGCAGTCCCCCAGCCGCCGCACAATTCAATCCCACCTGCCCATACTCCCGCCAACTGCACGACCCCGCATTGCACAGATTCAAACGGGGGGGGGGGGGGGGGGGGGGGGGGGGGGGGGGGGGGGGGGG
>JBCCIR010000206.1:0-7797 GCA_039028175.1 Verrucomicrobiota bacterium | reverse complement strand
GGGATATTGTGGGGGTGGAGGAGATGGAGCGGGAAGTGGTGGAGGGGGCGACGGTGGGAGATTTGTTGGAGGGGATGATTGCCGAGTGGCCGAAGCTGAAGGATTGGGAGGGGCGATTGTTGTTGGCGGTGGATTTGGCGTATGCGAAGCCGGATGTGGTTTTGAGGGAGGGGGCGGAGGTGGCGGTGATGCCGCCGGTGCAGGGCGGTTAAACAGCGTGCCGTTGCATTCGGATGCCGCCGGCAACGTGCCGTTGCATCCAGATGCGGCCGTGGGGCCGCGGGCTCTTGTTATTCGCCGCTTGCGGTCGATCGGTTTTTGGGATGGCTGATGGCCGTCGTTGCCGGCTTGGAAGGACGTGGTCGCGCGGGAGCGCGACCCTCCAAAGAGGGGGGTCCGGGGTGTCAACCGGCGAAGGGGGTGGCGGGGGTGCCTTTGGGGCCTGGCTGGGTGAGGAAGAGGCGGCCGTCGAGTTCGCCTTGGGCATTCTTGGAGCGGCCGGTGGTGATGTAGAGGTCAGTGAGGTTGGGGCCGCCGAAAGCGGGGGCGGTGACCTCGATGGCGGGGACTTCGAGGGTGGTGAGGGGGGTGTTCGGGGATGAGGCGGCGGGATCGAAATGGTGAACGGTGCCGCCGTGGCACATGGCGACCCAGAGGTGGTCGTTCTCATCGATGGCCATGCCATCGGGGTTGCCGGAGAGGGCGGAGGTGTCGATGACGGTGCGGCGGTTGGTGATGGCGCCGGTGGTGTTGTCGAAGTCGAAGGCGTCAATTTTCTGGGTGGGGGTATCGATGTAGAACATGGTGTCGGCGTCTTGGTTCCAGACGATGCCGTTGGAATTGGTGATGCCCGGGAGGATGTGGTGGGCGGTGAGGTCGGGGTCGAGGCGGTAGAGGTTTGCGGTGCCGGTGTTTTTTATGAGGGAGATGGTGCCGGCCCAAAAGCGGCCGGCGGGATCGCATTTCCCATCGTTGAAGCGGTTGTCGGCGAGGTTGGGTTCGGGATCGGTGATGGGGGTGATTGTGCCGGATGCGGGATCGAGGAAGTGGAATCCGGAATCGCCGGCGATGACGAGTCCGCCGGAGGCGCGCGGGACGACGCAGCCGACGCGTTCGCCGATGTTCGAGGTTTGTTCGGTATAGGCGGAGGGGTCGAAGGCCACGACGAGGTGGGATTCGATATCGACGTAGTAGAGGCGGTCGTTGTGCCAGAGGGGGCCTTCGCCCCATTGGGAGGTGAGGGAGCCGATGGGGGTCATTGATTGGGAGCGTTCAGGTTGTTGGTTTTTCTGGGTTCGGGGATGGTGAGAAGGATGGCGAGGGAGGTGAGGGCGACGGCGATGGTGGCGATGGCGGCGGCGCCGAGGGTACCGGACACGTTTTCGATGGTGGAGCTTAATTGTGCGGCCATGATCATGGCGGGGACGAGGATAAAGGTCATGATGGCGAGAAAGTCGGCGCGATTTCTGGGAGGGGCGAGGTCGACGCCGAGGGTAAGGTCGCCGACGCGATCGGCGAAGAGGGTGAATCCGAAGAGGAAGAAAGCGACGAGGAAGCCGGGGAAGGATGCGGTGACGATGACGAGGAGGGAGACGGTGATAAGAACGGTGCGGGAGAGGATGAGGACGATTTTTCCGCCGTGGCGATCGCCGAGGCGCGCGGCGACGAGGTTGCCGGCGACCGCGCCGATCATTTCCGCGGTGACGAAGTATCCGAGATCGGCTTCGGGGCGGCCGGTGATTTGGAGGGCATGGATGGCCAGGAAGGGGGCGAGGACGGCGTATCCGATTCCGGTGAAGCGGACGAGGAGATATCGGACGAAGTAGGGGGCGCGTTTGGCTTTACGAGGGATATCGGCGAGTTCGGCGAAGTATGAGGGGCGTTTATTCGGGGGGAGGGGAACGGGGAAGTGTGTTTCTTTGAGGAAGCAGAAGAAGACCATGGAGATGGCGAGGAAGATGAAGGTGATGAGGTGGAGGACGGCGTAACCCGGGGGGCCGGGTTGGATTTCGAGGATGCGGTGGATGATGGGGCCGGCGATGATGCCGATGACAGAAGCGATGATGAAGCGGAAGGCCCAGCCGGAGGCGCGGGCCTGTTCCGGGATCATGCGAGTGATCATTTCGAGCCAGGCGTTGATCGTGAGTCCGCCGAGGAGGCCGGAGACGAGGGGGGCGGCAACGACGACGAAGAGGGTCCAGCGTGGGAAGTCATCGGCAAAGAACCAGAGGAAGGCGGCGGCGACGAGGAAGGGGAGTCTTTGGAGGACGCCGGTGAGGACGATGACGGGTTTGAAGCGGTGGAGGCGATTGATGAGAGGGACGACCACGAGGGAGGGGAGGAAGAAACCGATGAGCATGAGGGTGGGCATGTAGGCGATGAGCCATGGTTTGCCGCCGAGGGTATCGACCATTTCGGGGAGGACGACTTCCGCGGAGAGGAAGGCGATGCCGCCCATGTAGAATCCGCCCTCGAGGACGTGGAGCCAGAAGTTACGGCGTTCGAGCGGGGTGAGGGTGGAGAGGTCGGTGGTCAAGAGCCGGGGAGGACAGTCAGCTGGGGACCGAACCGTTGGAGAAGTATTCTTTGGTGCCGTGGGCGGTTAGGGCTTCGCCGATGCGTGAGAGGCCGTGAACGTAGGCGGCGGTGCGCATGTCGATCCCGCAGGATTCGCGGACCTGATCGACGGCGAGGTATTCGCGACGCATGATGTCGTGGAGGCGGCCGTTTACTTTTTCTTCGGACCAGTAGTAGCCGGCTTTGTTCTGGACCCATTCGAAGTAGCTGACGGTGACGCCGCCGGCGTTGGCGAGGATATCGGGGATGACGAAGGTGCCGTTTTCGATGAGGATGGGATCGGCGCTGCCGTCGACGGGGCCGTTGGCGACTTCGACGAGGGTTTCCGCTTTGATATTGGCGGCGTTTTCGGCGGTGATGACGCCTTCGAGGGCGGCGGGGATGAGGATATCGACGTCGAGTTCGAGGAGTTCTTCGTTGGTGAGGTTGGTGGTGTCGATGAGTTCGCAGATGCCATCCTGGCAGTAGACGCCCTGGAGTTTTTGGACTTGGGCCTTGGCCTGGATGAGGCTGGGGATGTGGAAGCCTTCCTCGCGATAGATGGCGCCGTGGGAATCGGAGACGGCGACGATTTTGTATCCGTCTTCGTAGAGGAGGCGGGCGACGGCCTGGCCGGCGTTGCCGAAGCCTTGCACGGCGACGGAGACGTTGTGTGGTTTCCAGCCGCGTTGTTTTTCGTGTTCCTTGATGCAGTAGTAGGCGCCGCGGCCGGTGGCTTCGTTTCGTCCTTCGCTGCCGCCGAGGGCGATGGGTTTGCCGGTGATGACGGCTGGGGTGTGTTGGCGGTTAATTTTTGAGTATTCGTCCATCATCCAGCCCATGATCATGGGGTTGGTGTAGACATCGGGGGCGGGGACATCGATTTCCGGCCCGACGAAGTCTGCGATGGCGCGCATGAAGCCGCGCGAGAGGCGTTCGAGTTCCATGTGTGAGAGTTCCTTGGGATTGACGCAGACGCCGCCCTTGGCGCCACCGAAGGGGACGTTTACGACGGCGGTTTTGCAGGTCATCCAGAAGGCGAGGGCTTTGACTTCGTTGATATCGACGTCGGGGTGGTAGCGGAGGCCGCCTTTGCCGGGCCCGCGGGTATCATCGTGGCGGACGCGATAGCCTTCGAAGACGCGCATGGAGCCGTCGTCCATGCGAATGGGAACGGAGACCTGAATGGTGAGCTTGGGGAATTTGAGGCGTTCGAGAGCTTCGGGGTGGATTTGGGCGTACTTGAAGGCGTGGTCGAGATTTTTGATGGCGTCGTCGAAGACGTTGTCGGTGGCGCTCATGACGGGTAAGGTAGACGGGATTTGCGGAATATACAGATTTGGATTGTGACGGTTGGATGAGTTTGAAGCGAACACATTGCGAGGGAATTGAGGCGTGTCCTTTTTTGCCGGAGGCGGAGGAGGTGTTGACGGCGTCGGCGATGAAGGCGGTGGGGTCGGATCGTGGGGAGTTGTTTTATGAGCGGGCGTTGACCTGTGCGCAGTCGTTGTGGTTGCAGGGATATCCGGCGCAGTCGTTGTTGCAGATCAACCGGGCCTTGGGGGCGGATTTGCGGGGAGGGGAGGCGGTGTTGGGGCGTTGGCCCTTGCCGTATGCGGCGGCGGACTGGGTGATGCGGCGGGTACGGGAGGGGCAGTTTATCGGGAATCCGCGGCGGCATTATCAGCATTTGGCGACGCGGATGGTGGAGCCGCGTAAGGCGCAGCGGGTGTGGCGGGCGTGGGGGTGTTGGTATTTGGCGTGCCGGGTGGGGTGTGCGGAGTGGGTGGCGGACGAGAAGCAGATACGGGAGGAGGGGGTACGGGAGCCGGCGCGTGGGGAGATTGAGGCCGGGTTGGCGGCGGAGGGGATCGAGGGGGAGGTGGGGGTATGGGTTGGGGTGGTTGAGGGGTCGACCGGTTAATCGGTTGATCGGTTCTTCGGTTTGGGGGTTTGCTCTTGACGGGGGTGTGGGGAGAGGGGAAATAGGGGCATGAGCGACGAATTTTTCCCCGAGATACCGAAGATTGAGTATGAAGGACCGGATTCGAAGAATCCCTTGGCGTTCAAGCATTACAATGCGGACGAGAAGGTGGGGGGGAAGACCATGCGGGATCATTTGCGGTTTGGGTGTGCGTATTGGCATACGATGCGCAACGGGTTGGCGGATCCGTTTGGGGGGCCGACGGCGCAGCGTCCGTGGGATGACGGGAGTGATTCGGTGGAGAACGCGCAGAAGCGGGTGTGGGCGATGTTTGAGTTCATGCAGAAATGCGGGATCGAGTATTATTGTTTTCACGACCGGGATGTGGCGCCGGAGTTGGGGAGCTTGGCGGAGTCGAACGCGGCCTTGGATGCGGTGGCGGACGAGTTGGAGAAGGCGCAGAAGGAGACGGGGATCAAGTTATTGTGGGGGACGGCTTGTTTGTTTGCGCACCCGCGGTATAACCAGGGGGCGGCGACCTCTCCCTATGCGGATGTGTTTGCCTATGCGGCGGCGCAGGTGAAGAAGGCGCTGGAGGTGACGCATCGTTTGGGGGGTGAGGGGTATACCTTCTGGGGCGGGCGTGAGGGATATGCGACTTTGTTGAATACGGACTTGGGGCGTGAGTTGGATCATTTGGCGCGGTTGTTAAAGATGGCGGTGGCGCACAAGGAGAAGATTGGATTCACGGGTCAGTTTTATATTGAGCCGAAGCCGCGCGAGCCGAGCACGCACCAATACGATTCGGATTCGGCGGCGTGTTTGAATTTTTTGCGGGAGCACGGGTTGATGGATCATCTGAAGCTGAACTTGGAGACGAATCACGCGACGTTAGCGGGGCATACGATGATGCACGAGATGCGGGTGGCGCGTGAGGCGGGGGCCTTGGGATCAGTGGATGCGAACACGGGGGATGAGTTGATTGGGTGGGACACGGATCAGTTTCCGACGGACCTTTACCTGACGACGGGGATGATGCTGGAGATATTGGCGATGGGTGGATTGACGACGGGGGGCTTGAATTTTGATGCGAAGTGTCGCCGGGAGAGTTTTGAGCCGGTGGATTTGTTTCATGCGCATGTGGGTGGGATGGATGCGTTTGCGCGGGGCTTGAAGACGGCGCAGGCGATCATTGATGACGGGCGCTTGGATGAGTTTGTGAAGGGGCGATACAGTTCTTATGACTCGGGGATCGGGGCGCAGATCGAGAAGGGGGAGGTGGGCTTTGAGGAGTTGGAGGCTTATGTGCTGGGCGGGGTGGAACCGGAGACGCCGAGCGGGCGGCAGGAGATGCTGGAGAATTTGATCAATGAGTTTATCTGAGGGGCTTAATGGGGAGACGATGAACCTCATCTAGGATTGGGGAGGGTATGCGATTTCAGAATGGGAACCTTCTATTTTCGCTGTTTGGTTTCCCGGTAACGGTCAATTGGGTCTTTTGGATTGTGGCGGCGCTTTTAGGGGGCGCTATTGGGGCGAATTCCCCGGACGCGTTTAAGTTTGTGTTGATATGGGTTGCGGTGGTTTTTGTTTCCATCCTTTGGCATGAACTGGGTCACGCATTTTTCCAGCGGCGATTTGGGGGTCGACCGAGCATCTTGTTGTATGGATTTGGGGGGCTTGCTCAGTCGGAGGGACGCTTTAGTCGACGGCAAAGTTTGGTTATCAGTGCGGCGGGCCCCTGTGCCAGTTTACTATTTGGGCTGGTAACCTTGGGGTTTGTCGTTGCAAATGGCTGGGCTGCAAAGGTGTGGTTGATTTCCATTCGTGGAGAAGTTCCTTCGAATATATTTTTGATTGTGTTGTATCAGTCGCTGTTGCAGGTAAACATTTTTTGGGCATTCTTAAATCTCTTGCCCGTTCAGCCATTGGATGGTGGGCATATCCTTAGTGCGCTTGCTGGAGGTAGAATGAGCAACCGCACTATTGCGATCATAGGTGGAGTAGCGGCGGGAGGAGTCGCAATAGTGGCATTGCTTTATCGACAATTTTTTATTGCAGTTCTATTCGGGTATCTTGCGTATACCAATTATCAGCGGGCCAACAACGTGCATCGCGGATTTTGGTAACCACATGGAAAAATGAACATTGTAAGGCCGGAGCAATTGGAGGAGTTGAAGACGTTTTTATCGTTCGCGAGCGTATCGACCGACAGCGCCTATGAGAAGGAGGTGGAAGCGTGCGCGGATTGGTTGGGAGAGAAGTTACGGGGGATGGGGATGATGGTGGAGAAGCACGAGACGCCGGGGCATCCGATCGTGGTGGCGCGGAACGGGCATCGTCCGGGGCATCCGACGGTGATGTTGTATGGGCATTACGATGTGCAGCCGGTGGATCCGGTGGAGTTGTGGGCGACGCCGCCGTTTGAGCCGACGGTGATTGACGACGTGATTTATGCGCGTGGGGCGACGGACAACAAGGGGCAGTTATTGGCGCACGTGTTAGGGATGGAGGAGACGATTGCGGCGGAGGGGGAGTTGCCGGTGAACGTGATATTGTTGTTTGAGGGCGAGGAGGAGATTGGGAGTCCGAATTTGGAGCCGTTTTTGCGGGAGCACCGGGAGGAGTTGGCGTGTGATGTGGTGGCGGTATCGGATACGGGGATGGTGGGGCGAGGGGTGCCGACGTTCACGTATGGGTTGCGGGGGATTGCATGTATGGAAGTGAAGGTAACGGGTCCTGATGTCGATTTGCATTCGGGGATATACGGGGGGGCGGTGTCGAATCCGGCGACGGTGGCGGCGCGGTTGGCGGCGAGTTTACATGACGAGGAGGAGCGGGTGGCGATCGAGGGGTTTTATGACGGGGTGGCGGCCTTGGAGGAGTGGGAGCGGAAGGCTTGGGGGATGTTGCCGGACGGCGAGGTGGAGACCTTGGAGCAGACGGGGGCGCCGGCGCTGAATGGGGAGGCGGGATACAGTGCTTATGAGCGTCGCTGGGGGCGACCGACGGCGGAGGTGAACGGGATCGGCGGGGGTTACCAGGGGGAAGGTTCGAAGACGGTGATTCCGAAAGAGGCGGTGTTGAAGTTGTCGTTTCGGTTGGTGCCGGGGCAGAAGCCGGGTGAGATTTTGGATTTGGCGACGAAGCATTTTGAGGCGGTGTGTCCTCCGGGGGTGGAGTTGGAGATTGAGCGGGGGCACTCGGGTGAAGCGTATGTCATGGATGCGTTTTCGGATTACGGGAAGGCGGCGCAGGATGCCTTGCGGGACACTTTTGAGGGGGGAGAGCCGGCGTTGATCCGGGAGGGGGGGAGT
>JBCCIR010000205.1:0-7813 GCA_039028175.1 Verrucomicrobiota bacterium | reverse complement strand
TGGATTTGGGGGCGGTGCAGGATGAGGCGGGGCGGGTGGATGAGTCGTTTGTGACGGTGGAGGAACGGGAGGCGATGTTGGTGTTTGGGGAGGGGGGTGCGGGATATCCGGAGGATGCGGTGGCGCAGAATACGGCGCTTGCGCGCTGAGCGCGAAGTAAGAATTAGGAATTAGGAATTAGGAATTTAGAACTGTGAGCGAAGACGGCTTTACTGGGGGGATGTATGGGAGTTAGAATTCAGTTGGGTGTCTCTGATGGGGATGGAGGGTGATGCGACATGGGTTGAGGGATGGTTCCCTGCGTTTGGGTGGGGCTACCAAGGGCGGCAGCTTGTCAATAGGGGCGGTGGGATGAGGCGATACTATACTCTTCTTAAGGATTATCTCCTTTGCGACCACCCATGTCGCCAAAGGGGGATACTAATAAGACTGTTAGGCTCAACAGATGATGCGTAGGTCTTATTACGCAACGATAGACAGTATAGTCTCGTTTCTCCTTGGTCCTTATGGATGGGTTTGGAGCCTGGCGGGATGGCAGGCCCAAAGAGCACAGGAAAAAGATGAAGAACAAAGAGAGAGGTTTCTTCGATCGGAAGACCCAAGATCAGAGCTTCGAACTTTTCTAGCGGTTCGTTGGGGAGTTTCAACCGCGCAATTGGGCGATAATGTCCAAGTTTGCTCTGATCTTCGAGTGCCGCCCGGAGAAGTTCTCGCGGTCGCAGATGATCTGTGCAGCATCTTACTTGCGGAAGATGAGTTTGAACGGGTGCCGGCAAATTTGACGGTTGGGGAGTTTCTTGACTACCTGCAAGATATCCACAGCGCATTTAGACAAGGCCATCGTGGAGCCTAACAAAACGCTGGACATCGACCGGCACTCCGCTTTGAGATGAAAGTTCTAATCCAACCAAGTGAGTCTCATGCTGTTTGAAGCGGCGCTGCCGAGTGCCGGCGAGTCAGCGTAGGACGTTCGAAGCTAGAACCACTCAATCGGAGAGGTGAGCAGAGCGGACACTCTGTCGCTCCTGACTCCCTGCCACCGTAGGACTATTCGCACACCACGATGGGAATTTACGACCGAGACTATATGCGTGATGACACCTTGTCATCTCCTGGAGTTTCCGTGGGAACGATCATCGCTCGAGTGGGCGTCGTGGTTATTTCGCTGTTTTTGGCAGTCTACTGTCTTCGTCTTCCTGTCCCGCTCTACATCAAGGTGCCGGCACTTATTGGTGTCGCTTTCCTGATCCGATTTCTCTGGGGAATCCCAAGAAAAGCTGAGGGAGAACGCTTTCTGAGGCAAGGTGTCTTGGCAGAACGTCGCCAGGCGTATGATTTGGCCATTCGGCATTACCAGTTGGCGGCGGAACGAATTCCCAAGAATGTGTATGTGTCGCTGCGATTGCTATCTGCCTATCACTTCTCCAATCGGACATCGAAAGCTGAAGAATTGATATTGTCTCTCGACGGGATTCTTTTGCCCGAGCGATACATCGAAGAGATGGAATTCCTCGTTTCCGAGTATCGGACCGCTACATTTGAAAAGGTTGGATCGAAATCACGGATGACCCTCGCATAATTTCGTGCGCGCAGATAACCCTGTTCACTTGGTGGCTCGCTCGTTAGGTTTCATTGACGAAACCAGGTTAGGCAACTGACGCTGGATTGAATGCAGGAACAGCTCACAACGAAGAGAAGGGATACAGAGATGGCGTGGATTATTTTAGGAATTGCGGGCTTGTTTGAGATCGGCTGGGCGATTGGGTTGAAGTATACGGATGGGTTCAGTCGGTTGTGGCCTTCGGTGTGGACGGCGGGTTCGATGATTGTGAGTATTTGGTTGTTGGCATGGGCGATGAAGTCGCTTCCGGTGGGCACGGCTTATGCGGTTTGGGTGGGGATTGGGGCGATTGGGACGGTGTTGTTGGGGATTGTGTTACTTGGGGATCCGGCGACGCTTGGGCGGATGGTCAGTATGTTGTTGATTGTGGCGGGGATTGTGGGGCTTAAGCTGGCGACGCCTAACGGAGGTGAGGGTGTGAAGGAGGAGGCGCCCGAGGCGCCTGAGGCGCCGGAGCCGCCAATTAGGAATTAGGAATTAGGAATTAGGAATTGGGAATTGGGAATTGGGAATGGGAGGTGGTGATATTAGGGGAGAGGTGAGGCCGATTTGGAAGGGGTTGTTCGTTGGGCCGGGGGGGTTTGAGTGGGGGTTTCGGATGCGGGGTGGGGATGCGGAGGCGTTTTTTGCGCCGCAGGATTCGAGTGGCGATTTGTTGGGAGAGAAGAGGCGATGGTTGGATGAGCGGCCGGAGCTTTGTGCGGTGGTGGAGCCGGGCGGGGAGAAGATGGTGTCGGCGGCGTGGGATTTGGCCTTGGGGTGGGGTCAGGTGGTGGATCCCGGGAAAGGCGAGCGGGATCTGGCGGGGGTGGCGCGGGTGTGGGAGCCGGATTTGTTGCTGGTGGACGCGGAGACGATGGAAATGGTGGCGGGGTGCGTGTGTTTTCCGTCGTCGTGGGATCTGCGGGAGGCGGCGGGCAAGGCGGTGCCTGCGGTGCACGGGGTGGTGCCGCAGTTGAACGATCAGATCGGGGAGAAGATCGGGCGGTTCCTGGGGCAATTGGGTCCGGATGGGAAGGCGTTTCGGCGGGAGAACTGGAGTGTGACGCGGTCGGCGGAGCGGAATTATCATCCGGAGTTGGGGCGGCGTCGTTTGGATGAGGGGGTGGTGATGGCGGAGTTGTATTTGCGGGTGGAGCAGCAGTTGTTTTTGGGGGTTCCGGGTGGGGTGGTGATGGGGATACGGATTGAGACTTGTCCCTTGGTGGAGTTGGCGAAGGATGAAGACGCGTGGGCGGGCTTGGGGGAGAAGATTGAGACGATGCCGGAGGAGGTGGCGGTGTATAAGAGTATGGATGCGGGGCGGGAGGCGATTGTGAAGGAGATGCGCGCGGTCCGCGAATTTTGAATGTTGAATGTTGAATTGAGAGGCAGGAGGCAGGAAGGAGGGAATGGTGAAGGATGGGGAGGGGAGGCGAGGCGAGGGGGAGGAGCGTTGGGGGGATTGGGGAGTTTGGGTGGGGATTGGTTTTTTTTGAATAGTGAACAGAGAACAGGGAGCAGGGAATTTTGAACTCAAGGCAAGAGGCGAGAGGCAAGAAGCAAGAGGCAGGGGCGGTGGGCGCTATGAGGGGCGGCGGCGGATTAGGAGGGTGGCGGTGAGGCCGGTGATGAGGAGGAGGGCGCGGGTTGGTTCGGGGATGACGCCGGGGTCGGGGCCGAAGTAGAGGAAGTTTGTGCCGTCGGGGACGCTGCCGGAGGGCACGGCGAAGTCGGAGATGAAGGCGCCGGTGGTGCCGTCGAAGCGTTTGATGGTGTCGTTGTTGAAGCTGGCGACAAAGAGGTCGTCGTCGGTGCCGAATTCGAGGCCGATATTGAAGGAGAGGCCGTTGCCGGAGGCGAAGGTGACCGGGGGCAGGCTGCTATTAGTGGGGTCGAACTCGAGGACTTCGTTGGTATTGCCGTTGCCGACGAAGAGATCGTCGTCGATGGAGAAGCGAAGGCCGAAGGGTTGGCTGAGGCCGTCGGTGTTGTCGGCGAAAGTGTCGACGAAGGAACCGGTGCTGTCGAAGCGGGTGATGTTGTTTGAGAAGCGGCCGCTGACGTAGAGGTTGCCATCGGGTCCGAAGGCGAAGCCGGAGGGTCCGTCGAGGGCGGGGTTGATGGCGAAGGTATCGACGAAGTTTCCGGTGAGGCTGTTGAAGCGGACGATGCGGTCGTTGCCCTGCGAGGTGACGTAGAGGTTGCCGTCGTTGTGGAAGAAGAAGTCGACGGGTTGGTTGAGGGCGGGGTCGGAGGCGAAGGCATTGATGAAGGCACCGGTGGTGCCGTCGTATCGATTGATCTGGTGATTGCCGAAGCTGGCGACGTAGAAATTGCCGTCGGGCCCGAAGCGCATCTGGTGGGGTTGGCTGAGATTGCCGTCGTCGGCGATGAAGGTTTCGATGAAGGCGCCGGTATTGGCGTCGAAGCGAGCGACTTCGTCGGAGAGGTTACTGGCGACGTAGAGGGAAGCGGCCGGGACGGTTGGGGCGGAAAAAGCAACAGCGATTGCGATGGCCAGGCAGCGGACGCGCATGGGGGGGACGGTAGCCTGAATTTTGGGGGGAGTCGATGGAAATGAGGGGTTGCCCGTTGATCGGTTGATCGGTTGGGAGGCAGGACGCAGGAGGCAAGGGGGGTGGAGCGTTGGAGGGGTGGGGACGGTCGGGTGGGGGTTGGTTTTCTTTGAATAGTGAACAGAGAACACGGAACAGGGAACAGGGAACAGGGAACAGGGAACAGGGAACAGGGAATTTTGAACTCGAGGCATAGAGGCAGGGGGGAAGGGGGGATTGCCGGAGCGACCCCGCTTGGCCCTTTGGGCCCGCATACGGCGGGTCTGTTTCGCTCCGCTCGATTCGGAATGATGAAGTTTGGGCGGGGTTTGATGGGAGAGCGGGTTACCGAGGCAATGGCGGCTCACGCGAGCATCTAGGGCTTGGGGGATTGGTATTGCGCCCTTGATGGGGCGCAATACCGTCCTCGCTCCGTGGGGAGGCGTCGGCTTGAAAGTTGCCTTTGGTGTGCGGCGTCAGTTGTCGGTGGTGGCTCTGTAGAAGACGTGCGGTTGGCCGGACATGGTGAGGTCGAGGTGTTCGAGGGAGAGGACGCCGGAGGCGGCGGTGTAGACGGCGCCGGGGAGGTCGTTCCAGGTGGCGAGGTCGAGGGAGTATTGAATGCGATAGGTTTTTCCAGGGACCGTGTTCCAGCGGAGGGTGTTGGTGCCAGCGGTACCGTTGGAGAGGTTGACCTTGAATTCTTTTGAGGCGTCGAGGCGATCGAGGGTGCCGTCCTGATTCTCATCGTTGAGAGCGGCGACGGGGATTTCGAGGAACTCGGCGGGATCGAGATTGGAATCGGGTGTCCCGGCGGCGGATGGGGCCTGGGCGGCGATGGTTCCGGCGTCGTCGGTTTCGTATGCGACCGCGGCGATGTAGAGGGAGGAAGGGATGGAGCCGAAGGCTTCCGTGAGGTTTAGGGTGCCTTCCATTTGGCCGGAATTGTTACCGGACTTGGCTTGTTGCGTGGTGGCCGAGCCGGTGTTGAACCAGTCGATGTAACCGCTGGTGCTTTCGGCGGCGAGGAAGGGCGCGTCGGCGGGGGCGGCGATGGAGCCGGACTTCGCCCAAGGCGCATCGGTGGTGGCGGCGGATTCGAGATTGTCGGTGACGAAGAGGAAATGGTCGTTCGCGCCGCCGGCGTTTCCGGGGGACCAGGTGGCGAGGTAGAGGATGTCGTCGCGGACGGCCGCATAGATGGTCATCCCGGGGCTGGTGAGGAGGTATCCATCGGAATCGGCGGCGCCGTTCATGACGATGGGTTGTGGGCCGGGGTCTCCGGGGTTCCCGCCGCCCCCGGGATTGGAACCGGGGGTGCCATCGTCTTCGACGTAGACGTGTTGAATTTCCGAGCGGTGGGTGTTGCCCTGGGAATCGACGGCTTCGACGTAGTAATCGAGGAGCTGATTGCGATAGCCGTCGACGGCGGCGTAGTAGTGGTCGGCGATGGCGGTGGGAGCGAGGAAGTAATTGATTTCATTGTCGTTGTAGACGTTGCCCGTGGGAATGGCGCGACCGGTCATGGGGAGGTCTTGCCAGGGGCCGACTTCGGCGCCGCCGGCGTACGTTTCGTTGTCGTTGGTGGCGAGGGAATTCACTCCATCGTTGTCGAGGCGGACTTTGAGGGTGACGGATTGGATGCCGGAGACATCGTGGACGAGCGTCCAGATGTGGAAGTCGGAGTCGTAGGGATCGTTTCCTTCGAAGCCGACCGCGCGGTATCCGGTGAGGGGGCCCCAGCCCATGCCGCCGGGGTTATGGGGCCAGCGTTGTGGTTTGAAGACCGTGGGGGGGACGGTGTCGGAGGAGGTCTCGATGACGGGGGTCACAGTGGCGGCGACTTTGTCGACGGCGATGTTGCAGGCGAGGGTTTGCTTTACTTCGTCGTCGAGCGACACCCCGTAATACATGAAGCCGGAGTCGAGGGCGCCGAGGAGGAAGTGCCAGCCTTGTTCGGCGGCGTTGGGGTTATTGTCGGTGCCGTCTTTTTGGTAAGGTTCCTGAATTTTCCATGCGGCGACGCCGAGGAGGTTTTCGGCGGTTTCGACGTGATTGGTTGCCGCGATGATCACGGCCCAGTTCCGGTAGTCGGACGCCCATCCGTTGACGGGGTCATACCAGGTGCGGGGGTCATTGGAATCGTATGCGGGGTCGGAGGGCGGGCGCACGGGGGGCCAGAGCCAGTTGATGAACTGAGGGTGGCCCCAATCGTTGGCGGCATTGACCCAGGCGCCGTCTTCGACGTGGACAATATCGCCGGCGGGGACGGGGTGGTCGTTGAGGAATTGCTGGATGGTGGTGGGGGAGTATCCTTTAGAGGCCGCTTCGTTCATCAAGTTGGGGACGGATTCCTGATAGTAGGAAGCGCCGCCGCCCCATGCGTTGTCGCCGTCGTGAGCCATGAGGACGAGGCAGGGTTGGGCGGGATTGTTGTAGGGGGCGATGTGGCTGTCGATATCGCCGGTGCCCATGGACGCGAAGCCGTTTTGATAGGAGAGGAGGTCGCACATGGGGACCACGTTGATGATGGATTCGGCGCCGGTGGCGGGGTTCACGTGTTTGGCGCGGTGGGCTTGATAGGCGAAGGGAGCGGGGAAGGTGCCGCCGCGGCCGTCTTGTTGGCCGGACCACCATTGGTTTGCGGGGACCCAGGGGCCGAGGCGATCGGCGCGGTTGGGGGGATCGATATTCCAGCCGCTGTTACCCTTGGAAGCGACGTCCATGTAATTCTGGCAGGTGCGGGCGAGGTGGGAGTTGGGGATGATGACCCACTCGTATCCTTCTTCGACGAGGACATCGATGAAGGATTGGGAGAAGGCGCATTCGACGGGCCAGAAGCCTTTTGAGTGATCGGATTTGTCGGGGTTACCGCCCCAGGTTTTCCACCAGAGTTCTTTGAAGATTTGGATTTCTTTTCGGAGGACGGATTTGGGGAGGAGCGGGGAGAAGGCATGGTGGAAAGTGATGCCGATCATATCGGCTTTTGGGAAGCCGCCGGAGGTTGTCCATCCGCGGGCCTCGGAATAACCGGCGTTCCAATTGGAACCGTATCCGTGGGCGTTGTCTTTGCCGAAAGACCAGATATTTTCCATGAGGGAGCCGGAGTAGGAAACGGATGCGCCGCCGTCGGCATGTCCGCCGAGGGTGGCGATGGAATTGCGACCGGCGAACTGGTAGGCGTTTATTTTGTCGGCCTTGCTGAAGATTTCCTGGAACTGGCCGCCGTCGCCGTTGATGAGTTGGTTCTCGGGATGTTCCTTAGAGGAGCCGGCGTAGTAGTTGCCGTTGTTGGAGAATTTGAGGCCGACGGAATCGGCGGCGAACTGGTAACGGTTGTTTTGTGGGGCGGGGGCGCGTTCGGGCCAGTAGATGGGTTGGTGGAGGTGCCAGTGGTAGGAGAGGTGGACGGAATCGTTGGCGGGGGCGTGTGAGAGGGCAGCGAGGAGGAGAGTGATCGCGATGAGGAGGCGAGGGGCGGGTGTTCTCGGGTCTGGGGGCACGGGGGAAGGTTACGTGTCGGGGGAGAGCGGGACTATGGGAGTTTGGTTGAACTGTTCAATGTTTGTGGGTTAATTGGTTGATCGGTTGGAAGGCAGTGGGGAGAAGAATGGGAGGGGGAGCAGCGTCGGAGCGATGGAGGGGGTGGGAAGGT
>JBCCIR010000204.1:0-7937 GCA_039028175.1 Verrucomicrobiota bacterium | reverse complement strand
GTGGCAGTGGCGGTGGCAATGGCAGTGGCGGCGCCGGTGATGGCGGAGAAGAATTCCGAGCGGGTGGAAGTGATGACGCGGGCGGCGAAGGTGGAGGCGTTGAACTCGTGTTCGGCATAGAGCACGAGGGAAACATCGAGGCAGCGGCGGTGATCGGGGGCGGGAGCTTTGTCGTGGAGAAGATGGAGGAAGTGTCCGGCGACGGAATCTTCGTCGGGAGCGGCTTCGTCGATGCGTTTCCCGGAGTTGGCGAAGTGGAACCAGTAGAGGAGCATGGAGGGGAAGGCGGCGATGAGGCGATCGGCGGAGTTGCGGACTTCGTCCCCTTCGGGTTCCATGCAGCCGAGGGCGGAGACGCCGGTGCGGAGGATATCCATGGGGTGGCTATCGGCGGGGAGTTGTTTGAGGGTGGTTTTCAGGCCGTCGGGGAGGGAGCGGAGCGACGCGAGTTTCTGTTTGTATGCGTCGAGTTCGGCGGCATTGGGGAGGCGATCGTGGACGAGAAGGTGGGCGACTTCTTCGAAGGTGGCGTGGGCGGCGAGGTCGCGGATGGAGAAGCCGCGGTAGGTGAGGTCGAGGCCTTCTTTGCCGACGGTGGAGACGGAAGTGTCGCCGGAGATGACACCGACGAGGCCTGGGGCTTTGATGGGAGTGGTCATCGTGTTGTGAGGTTGATCGGTTCTTCGGTTAGTCGGTTTTTGGGGGGCTGGTGCGTTCGTTTGTTTGGGCGGTCTCGGCGTTGTGGTAGTCGAGGAACCTGTAGAGTTCGTCGCGGGACTGCATGTGGGGGAGGTGATTTTCCTGGGAGCCTTCTTTGAGGATGGTTTGGTAGGTTGTGAGCGCGGCCTTGTTCATGGCGCGGAAGGCGGAGAGGGGGTAGAGGACGAGTTTGATGCCTGCTTTGGCGAAATCGTCGGTGTGGAGCATGGGGGTATTTCCGAACTCGGTCATATTGGCGAGGACGGGGGCGTTGACGGCGGTGGTGAAGGTATGGAAGTGGGCGAGATCGGTAAGGGCTTCGGCGAAGATCATATCGGCGCCGGCTTCAAGATATGCGTTTGCGCGGGCGACGGCTGCGTCGAGTCCTTCGGTGGCGGCGGCGTCCGTGCGTGCCATGATTACGAAGGTGGGGTCGGTTCGGCCGGAGGCGGCGTTCTGGAGGCGCTCGACCATTTCTTCGGTGGAGACGAGTTCTTTGTTCGGGCGATGGCCGCAGCGTTTCGCGGGGACTTGATCTTCGAAGTGGCAGGCGGCGGCGCCGGCTTGGGCGAGGGCGGTGACGGCGGCGGCGGGATCGTCCCAGCCGGTATCGGCATCGACGAGGAGGGGGGCGGTGGTGACGGTGGTGATGCGGCGGGTGTCTTCGCAGACGTTTTCGAGGGTGGTGAGGCCGAGGTCGGGGAGGCCGAAGGAGGCATTGGCGACGCCTGCGCCGGAGAGGTAGATTGCTTTGGCGCCTGATTGTTCCGCCATGATGGCGGCATAGGCGTTGATGGCGCCGAGCACCTGCAGGGGGGACTCGGACGCGACGGCTTCGCGGAAGCGTTTGCCGCTGGAGGTGGGATCAGGCATGGGTCGGTTTGCGTTTGAGGAGGCGACCTCGTCCGAAGGTGCCGGTAAACTCACCCTCGCGGACAGCGACTTCACCGCGGACGGTGACGAGGGACGGGCGGCCTTCGATGGGCCAACCTTCGAAGGCGGAGTAGTCGGTATTCATGGAATGGTTGTCCACGGAGATAGTGCCTCGATAGTCCGGGTCGTAGACGACGAGATCGGCATCGCTTCCGGGAGCGATTTCGCCTTTCCGGGGGTAGAGGCCAAAAATTTTGGCGGCTTCTGTGGAGCCGGAGCGGACGAAGGTTTGGAGGTCGATGCGATTCTTGGCGACACCGTGGGTGTAGAGGAGATTGATGCGATCTTCGACGGTGGGGATGCCGTTCGGGATGAGGGTAAAATTACCGGGGGAGTGGCTGGGATTAAAATCGGCGTCCACGCATTTATCGGGATCGGGATGGCCCATGTGTTTTTGGGTTTTGAAGTGGAAGGGGGCGTGATCGGTGGCGACCGTACTGATAGTGCCATCGGCGAGGGCGTTCCAGAGGATGTCCTGGTGTGAGGCGTCGCGGATGGGCGGGCTCATGACGTATTTTGCGCCTTCGAAGTCGGGTTTTTCGGCGTAGGTTTTGTCGAGGACGAGATAGGGGATGACTGTTTCGATCCAAGCGTTGACTCCGCGTTCAGAGCGGGCGGCCGTGATGGCATCGACGGCTTGTTTGCAGCTGGTGTGCACGACGTAGACGTGGGCGCCGGTGAGTTCGGCGAAGGTCATGAGGTGGTGGCAGCCTTCGGCTTCGACGGAAGTGGGGCGGGATGGTTCGTGCCATTCGGGGCCGGTTTTTCCTTCGGCGAGGAGTTTTTGTTGGAGTTCGGTGACGAGTTCGGCGTTCTCGCAATGGGCGGTGACGATGACGCCGAGTTCTTTGGCGAGTTTGAGGGTGTTGTAGAGTTCGTGATCGTCGATCCCGAAGGCGCCTTTGTAGGCGAGGAAGATCTTGAAGGAGGCGATGCCGTGTTCCTGGACGATGTGGCGGAGCTTGGCGGGTGTGTCGTCGTCGAAGCGGGTGACGGCCATGTGGAAGGTATAGTCGCAGGGCGCGACGGGGGCGGCTTTGCCATTCCAGAGGTCGAAGGCTTCGATGGGATCGTCTTCGCGGGAGGGGCAGCACATCTCGATGAGAGTGGTGGTGCCGCCGATGAGGGCTGCTTTACCGGCGCTTTCGTAATCGTCCACGGCGTGCGTGCCCATGAAGGGGAGGTGGATGTGGACGTGGGGATCGATGAAGCCGGGGAAGACGTATCTGCCGGTGGCGTCGACGACTTCGGCGCCGGCGGGGGCTTCGAGGTTGGGGCCGACGGCGCTGATGGTTTCGTTTTCGCAGAGGACGTCGGCGGTCTTTGTTTCGTCTGCGGTGACGACGGTTCCGTTTTTGATCAACAGTGACATTTGCTCGATGCTGGATTCTCGATACTCGATACTGGAGAATTACTTCGCCCAGATATCGCCTTCGCCGAAATTGAACCAGCGGGTGGTGGTGGTTTTGCGTTTGGTATAGAACTCGATGCCTTCGCGGCCTTGGATGTGGAGGTCTCCGAAGAAGGATTGGTTCCAGCCGGTGAAGGGGAAGTAGGCGAGGGGTGCGGGGACGCCGACGTTGATGCCGACCATGCCGGCGGAGACGCGGTGCCGGAATTCGCGGGCGGCTTTACCGGAGCCGGTGTAGATGGCGGCGCCGTTACCGAAGGACTGGCTGTTGGCCTGGGCGATGGCTTCTTCGAGATTGGCGGCACGGGTGACGGTGAGGACGGGGCCGAAGACTTCGTCTTTGAGGAGAGTGTTCCCCTGTTTGACGTGGTCGACGACGGTGGGACCGACGTAGAAGCCGTCGGGGGCGTCGGTGATTTCGGTGGTGCGTCCGTCGGTGAGGACATCGTTGCCTTCCTGGTCAGCGGCATTGATGAGGGATTGGATACGGTCGCGGTGTTCGCCGGTGATGACCGCGCCCATATTGGGTTGTGAGTCGGCGACATCTGTGGGGCCGACGCTCATGGCGTTTACGGCGTCGACGAGTTGGGGGAGCACGCGATCGCCGGCTTCGCCCACGGCGACGGCGGTGGAGCTGGCCATGCAGCGTTCGCCGGCGCAGCCGAAGGCGCCGTCGCGGAGTCCGGCGACCGTATTTTCGACATCGGCATCGGGCATGATGACCGCGAAATTTTTGGCGCCACCGGCGGCTTGGACGCGTTTTCCGTTGTGAGTGCCTTTTTGGTGAATGGCTTTGGCGACGGGCGTGGAGCCGACGAAGGACACCGCTTCGATTCCGGGATGATCGAGGATGGCATCGACGCAATCGCGTCCGCCGTGGACGATATTCATGACGCCCGGGGGGAGGCCGGCTTTTTCGAGGAGTTTGGCGACGCGTTGCATCGTGAGGGGAACTTTTTCGCTGGGTTTGAGGACGAATGTGTTTCCGCAGACGATGGCGAGGGGCCACATCCACATGGGGACGAGGGCGGGGAAGTTGAAGGGGCAGATGCCGGCGACGACGCCGAGGGGGTGACGATCGGTGTGGCAGTCGATGCCGGCGGCGACGTTTTCGAGGGACTCGCCCATGAGGAGCGTGGGCGCGCCGCAGGCGTATTCAACGACTTCGATTCCACGGCGGAGATCACCGCGGGCTTCGGCGAGCGTTTTCCCGTGTTCGCGA
The DNA here is from genome assembly GCA_039028175.1 of Verrucomicrobiota bacterium. Taxonomy (GTDB): domain Bacteria; phylum Verrucomicrobiota; class Verrucomicrobiia; order Verrucomicrobiales; family DEV007; genus JBCDBW01. Next base: position 3,672 of record JBCCIR010000204.1, on the reverse strand, counting down.
GAGATCCCGAGGCAGAGTTCGTCGAATTCATTTTCGAGAAGGGATTTCAAGCGGAAGAAGACTTGGGCGCGTTCGTTTGGGGGTGTTTCGCGCCAACCGGGAAAGGCAGCCTGGGCGGCCTGGACGGCGGCGTCGACTTCCGGCGCGCCGCAGAGGGGGACTTGGGCGATGATTTCTCCGCGGGAGGGGTTGTAGACGGGGGTGGTTTCGCGGTCGGCGGGGGTATCCCATTTTCCGCCGACGAGGAGGGGGCAGGTTTCCACGTTCATGGGGAGAGGGGGCAGGTTAGTTTTGGGCGAGCGCGTTGGATTGTTTCACGAAGTCATCGCCGTCCCAGGCGTTGTCGTCTCCGGCTTCCTTGGCGGCTTTATCGCGTTCCTTGCGTTCTTTTTGCATGCGCACGAGTTCGGCGTGGGTGGTAAAGTAATCGAGGGAGTGGCCTTTGAAGTCGGCGATGGTCTCGAAATTCTTCGATTCCATGAAGGCGAGGAGTTCTTCGTTGAGTTTGTGAACGAGGCCGTATCCGAACTTCATGACGCCGGTGCAGACCTGGACGGTATCGCCGCCGAGGAGGATAAATTCCGCGGCGTCCTGGCCGGTTTCGACGCCACCGATGGCGGAGAGGGAGCGACCGGGGAAATCGGAGCGGATGAGTTGGGCGATTTCCATGACCATGCGCAGGGCGATGGGTTTAACGGCGCGGCAGGAGTAACCGCCGGGGGTGGTGTAGCCTTCGACGGAGGGTTCGGGGCGGAGGGTTTCGAGGTCGACGCCCATGACGGAGCGGATGGTATTGATGGCGGACACGCCCTGGCAACCGGCGCGGAGGGCGGCGGCGGTGGGGTCTTCGATGCGGGTGACATTGGGGGTCATTTTTGCCCAGACAGGAATCTTGGCGGCGTCCATGACCCAGCCGCAGACTTCTTCGAGGATATCCGGGTCCTGGCCCATGGCGGCGCCCATGCGTCGTTCGGGGAGGCCGTGGGGACATGAAAAATTGAGTTCGAAGGCATCGACGCCGGCGTCCTGGCATCGTTCGACAATTTCGCACCAGGCGTCTTTGTTGTATTCCTCCATGATGGAGGCGATGAGGACGCCATCCGGGTATTCGTCTTTGGATGCTTTAAATTCGTCGATCCAAGTATCGAAGCTACGGTCGCTGATGAGCTCGATATTTTCCCAACCGATGACTTCTTGTTGGTCGGTGGATTTGAGTTTGGCGTAGCGGGGGCTGACATTGATGACCTTTGAGGCGTCGAGGCTGATGGTTTTGGCGATGACGGCGCCCCACCCTTCTTTGAAGGCGCGATTGATGACGCGGACGTTGGTTCCGGGAGGGCCGGAACCGATGACGAAAGGGTTTGGGAGTTTGAGTCCGTCGACGTTGGTTTCGAGCGTGGCCATGATATCGGGTGTTTCGTGTTGGTTAAATGAACGGGTTGAGGATGTTCCGGGACGAGATGGTTTGAAATGAGGGGAAAGGTAATGATGCAATTTGGGTGTCGTTAGGGCAAGGAGAACTCGTTAAATTTGGGCTTTTGTTTACGGGGGAAGCGGCACAAAGTTAGCGATTGCGGTGGATATTCGTCGCTTCAAACGATTGGAATTAGAGAAATAGAAAGAAAGGGAAGCAGGACATGGCGCGGATTGTTAGAGCAGGATTGATACAGGCGGCATCGAGTCATTCGGGTGACGAGGAACCGGCGGTGATTCGCGAGGCGATGGTGGAGAAGCACATGGGGATGATTGAGGCGGCGGCGAAGGACGGGGTGCAGGTGATTTGTCTACAGGAGTTGTTTTACGGCCCGTATTTTTGTGCGGAGCAGGAGATGCGGTGGTATGACATCACGGAGGAGATTCCGGACGGGCCGACGGTGCAATTGATGATGGAGACGGCGAAGCGGTTGGGGATGGTGATGGTGATTCCGATATACGAGCAGGACGGGGTGGGAATATATTACAACACGGCGGCGGTGATTGATGCGGACGGGACGTATTTGGGCAAATACCGGAAGCATCACATTCCCCATTGTCATCCGGGGTTTTGGGAGAAGTTTTATTTTCGGCCGGGGAACCTGGGGTATCCGGTGTTTGAGACGGCGGTGGGGAAGGTGGGGGTGTATATTTGTTATGATCGCCATTTTCCGGACGGGGCGCGTTGCCTGGGATTGAACGGGGCGGAGATTGTGTTTAATCCGTCGGCGACGGTGGCGGGGTTGAGCGAGTATTTGTGGAAGTTGGAGCAACCGGCGCATGCGGTGGCGAATCAGTATTGGGTGGGCGCGATCAACCGGGTGGGGACGGAGGAGCCGTGGAAGATCGGCGAGTTTTACGGGCAGAGTTATTTTTGTGATCCGCGCGGGCAATTGGTGGCGGTGGCGAGTCGCGACCAGGAGGAACTGTTGGTGCACGATATTGACATGGAGATGATCGAAGAGGTGCGGCAGGTGTGGCAGTTTTACCGCGATCGTCGGCCGGACAGTTACGGGGCGATTGTTGAGCCGTAGGCTGGTGGATTTGCAGGGGAGCCGCCGCGAACATGGCGCTGATACGGTGGCCGGCGACGGGGGGGCGTTGCAATCGAGAGCGGACGGGGTCCAGGCGAAGGATTTTTGCAGAAAAAGTGTCCGCTGGGGAGAGTGGGCGGCTGGTATAGTGGTGTGATGGTGGAACGAGCGAACGGTGGCGAAGCGAGGGGGGATGAAGAATTGTTGGCGGGGTATGTGGAGGCTGGTAGCGAGGCGGCGTTTAGGGGATTGGTGGAACGGTATGGTGGGTTGGTTTTTCATACGGCGATGCGGGTGACGGGGGATCATGAGTTGGCGGAGGAGGCGGTGCAGAATACGTTTTCGGTTTTGGCGAAGCGGGCGCGATCGGTGAAGGGGGCGGGAGGATTGGCGGGGTGGTTGCATCGGACGGCTTGGTATGAAGCTAAGAATTTGCGTCGGGCGGAGACTCGGCGTGGGCGAAAGATGAAAGCGTATGCGGAGGAAGGTGAAGGGATGGAGGCGTCTGAGGAGGACGAGGGTGAGGGAGATGAGTCTTGGCGGGAGGCGTTGCCGTTTTTGGACGGGGCCTTGGAGCGGTTAGGGGCGAAGGATCGGATGGTGTTGTTGTTGCATTATTTTGAGGGATTGAGTTACGGGGAAGTGGCGGAGCGGGTGGGAGGGGTGTCGGGGGCGGGGGCGCAGAAGCGTGGGGTGCGAGCCTTGGCGAAGTTGGGGAGATTGTTGCGGGCGCGGGGGTGCGTGTTGTCGGGGGTGGCAGTGGGATCGATGCTGGGGGTGGAATTGGCGAAGGCGGCGCCGGTGGGTTTGTCGGCGAAGGTCGTGGCGGGGGCCTTGTCGGGGGTGACTGCCGGTGCGGGAGGTGGGGGATTTGTGGGAATGTTGCTTGGAGGGGGTGCGGGCAAGGTGCAGGTGGCGGGCGGGGTGGCGGTGGCGGCTATTTTGCTGACGCCGATTGTCGTGCAGCAAGTGGCGATCGTGGAGGCGCGGGGACGAATTGAAGCGTTGGAGAAGGAGAGTGGGGTGGGGGGCGGAGCGTTGACTTGGTCTCTAAGTTGCTGCGACATGCTACGACGCGCTAAGGTTGCTGTGCCGCTTCAATGACGTGACGCAGGTTCACATCGGCCTAGGACCGACGTGAAGGGGGGATGAAAGGGGAATTAGG
>JBCCIR010000203.1:0-8029 GCA_039028175.1 Verrucomicrobiota bacterium | reverse complement strand
TTGGTACCAAAAGCAGGACTTGTTGACAGCTCGAACTCATAGGAAAAAGAGTTCATATCTGGCGGGGGATCGTCTTCGGGTGGGGTGGGTGGGTCGGTCATGGGGGGAGAGGGAATGATGAATATTGAACAAGGAACTCAGAACAATGAAGTCCAGAACTTCCTTGGGGCAACCTTAGGTGATGACGAGGTTGTCGGAGGCCATGGCTTTTTCGATGTCCTGGCCGCCGCGGAGGAGGGTGTTGCCTTCGAAGAGAGCGGTGGGGTCGACGCCCTTGGAGTCGGCCCAATCGGATTCATTGACTTGGCCGGACTGACCGTAGGCGGCGAGGGGATTTTTGTACGTGACTTGTTCGATGGCTTGTTGGGTGATGCCGGCTTCGTTCATGAGGGCGGCGGTTTTGGGGACGGCGAGGGCATCGGAGATTCCCCAATCGGCGGCGGAGTCGACGATAATTTTTTCCCCTCCGTATTCCTTCATGATCTCGATCATGCGTTCGTTACCGAGTTTAGTGTGGGGGTAGATGGTGAAGGCGGCCCAGTAACCGCGGTCGAGGACTTCTTTGACGGTTTCTTCGTTGTTGTGATCGATGATGACTTTGTCCGGGGTGACGCCGGCGTCTTCGAGGACGTCCATGGTGCGGGTGGTACCGGTTTTTTTGTCGCGATGCGGCGTGTGGATTTGGATGGGCAAGTCTGCTTCGAGGGCCATGACTGCCTGGGCGTGTAGGGCATTTTCTTCGGCCTTAGTTTGGTCATCGAAACCGATTTCACCGATACCGACGACCCCTTCTTTGCAGATGTAGAGGGGCAGGAGTTCGAGGACTTCTTCGGCGAGGCGTTCGTTGTTCGCTTCCTTGGGGTTGAGGCCGATGGTGCAGTAGTGTTTGATGCCGAATTGTGAGGCGCGGAAGCGTTCGAAGCCGATCAGGGTATTGAAGTAGTCCTGGAAGGTGCCGACGTGGGTGCGCGGTTGGCCTTGCCAGAATGACGGTTCGATAATGGCGACCGTGCCGGCGGCGGCCATGCGTTGGTAATCGTCGGTGGTCCGGGAGACCATGTGGACGTGGGAGTCGAAGAACCTCACTGCGTTCGGTGGTAGTTGGTTATTGGTTAATGGTTATTGGGGAAAGTTTAAACCACTAATCTACACTGATCTGCACTAATCTTTTTGGAGGTGGTCCTCGCTTCGCGGCGGCGGCGGGTCGGGACGCCCCGCCCTACCTTTAAGGCAGGGATCAGGCGATGATGTCCTGGACGACGCGGCCGTGGACATCAGTGAGGCGAAAATCCCGGCCGGCGTAGCGGTAGGTGAGTTGTTCGTGGTCGAGGCCGAGGAGGTGGAGGATGGTGGCGTGGAGGTCGTGCATGTGGACTTTATTTTCGACGGCGGCGAAGCCGAACTCGTCGGTGGCGCCGTATGCGAATCCGGGCTTGACGCCGCCGCCGGCGAGCCAGGTGGTGAATCCGCGCGGGTTGTGGTCGCGTCCGTTTTTGTTTTGTGAGAAGGGGGTACGTCCGAACTCGGCGCCCCACCAAACGAGGGTGTCTTCGAGGAGGCCGCGTTGTTTGAGATCGGTGAGGAGGGCGGCGATGGGTTTGTCGACTTGGGCGGCGAGTTCTTCGTGTTTGGGCATGTTGTTGTGTTGGTCCCAAACGGGGGTGGCGGAATTGTCGCAGTGGCTGACCTGGATGTATCGGACGTTGGCCTCGGCGAGTTGTCGGGCGGCGAGGCATTGGCGGGCGAAGCCGTCGGTGGTTTCGTTCCCGATGCCGTAGAGGTCGTGGGTGGCGCGGGATTCGCGGTCGAGGTCGACGGCGCCGGCGGCGTGGTTTTGCATGCGCCAGGCGAGTTCGAGGGAAGTGATGGCGCCTTCGATGGCGGGATCGTTTTGGGCTTGGGTGGCTTTGATTTGGGCTTGGTTGAGTTTGGTGAGGAGATCGTATTCGCGATTGGCTTGGAGCTTGGGGAGGGGGCTGGTGAGATTGCGGATGGCGGGGTGGGCATTGGGATTGCCGGGTTGGCCGAGGACGGTGCCTTGATGGATGGCGGGGAGGAAGGCGTTGGCATAATTGCGCGGGCCACCTTTGTTGGCGGGGGGGTTGACGGTGACGAAGCCGGGGAGGTTTTCGTTTTCGGCGCCGAGCCCGTATGAAATCCATGCGCCCATGGAGGGGCGGATGAGGTTGGTGGCGCCGGTGTGGAGAAAGAGGGTGGCGGGGCCGTGGGCGACGCCTTCGGTATGCATGGAGTGGATGAAGCAGAGGTCATCGACGTGCTTGTTCATTTCGGGGAAGAGCGTGGAGCCGTATCGGCCGGACTGGCCGTGTTGTTGGAAATCCCAGAGGGGTTTGAAGATTTTCTTTGTTTCGACGGTGCGGGTGCGGGGATTGAGGAAATCGACTTCTTTGTCGGCTTGTTTATAGAGCTCGGGTTTGTAGTCGAAGGAATCGACGTGGGAAGGGCCGCCCTGCATAAAGAGGAAGATCACGCGCTTGGCGCGTGGGGCGTGTGGGGTGAGTTGCGGGGCGAGGGAGGCGTTGGAGGCGGCGGCGAGTTGGTGGGCGAGGGAGGAGAACGCGAGGTATCCGAAGCCGCAAGCGGTGTTCTTGAGGACGTGGCGGCGGGTTAGAGAAGCTGGGTTCATGGTGAAGCGTGGCAAAGTATTCAGTTTTCAGTATTCGGTTTCTTTCAGCTTCGCACTGCGGAGGCGCGGAAGGGGGCGAGCGACTTATACTATACGATATTCAACTGATGTTTTCGCGGGGTCCTTCGACTCACTTTGTTCGCTCAGGATGACACGTTTTTGGGGCGGGCGGGAGGGTTAAGTTTGCTCAGGTTTACTGGATATAGCGGAAGTCGACGGAGACGAAGAGGGTTCGGTAAAGGGCGGCCCAGGCGGCTTGTGGATTGTGTTGGTGGTCTTGGAAGTAGTTTTTGACGAGCTGAAATTCTTCGGGGTGAGGATCGCGGGCGAGGGTTCGTTGCCAGGCGAGGCGGATTTCGGCGTTGGGATTAGGAGCATCGAGAGCGAGGAGTTGTTTGGCTGCACCGGCGGCGTGGGAGTGGACAAATTCGTTGTTCATGAGGAAGAGGTCTTGCGTAGGGATGGTGGACTCGGCGCGGTCGCCGACCGTGAAGTTGGGATTCGCGAAGTCGAAGGTGCCGAAGATTTCGTAGAGGGAATTGCGGAAGACGGGGATGTAGACACTGCGTTTGAGGGAGGTGAATTTGTATCCGAACTCGGATTTGAAGTTTGCGGGGAGGGAGGGCCCGCCGCGATCGGGGTCGAGCTGGCCGGAAAGAGTGAGGATGGTATCGCGGAGGGTTTCGGCATCGACGGGGCGGCGGTTGCCGCGCCAGAGGAGGCGATTTTCGGGGTCGGTTTTCTCCGCGGCGGGATCAAGGTGACTGCTGGAGCGCCGAAAGGCTTTGGAAGTGGCGATGTGGCGGATGAGTTCCTTGGTGGACCAGTTGTTTTCGATCAGGTAGGAAGCGAGGTAGTCGAGGAGTTCCGGGTGAGTGGGGGGTTGGCCGGTGAGGCCGAAGTTATCCGGGGTGCGGACGAGGCCTTCGCCGAAGAGGTGGAGCCAGACGCGATTGGCGAGGACGCGGGCGGTGAGCGGGTTCTTGGGTGACACGATCCATTTGGCGAGTTCGCGGCGGCCGGAACCGGTGTTGATGGGGGCGGGTTGGGCGTCATCGGGTTGGGTGACCTGGAGGAAGCCGCGGGGGACGGTGTCGCCGAAGTTGCGTGTTTCGCCGCGGATGCGCACGGAAGTGTCTGCGGGTTCATCGGATTCGATGACGGCCATGGCGACGGGGAGTTTGGGGGCGGCCTTTTTGGCGGCGTCGAGTTTCTTGGTGAGGTCTGCTTGTTCTTCTTCGAGAGCGAGGATGGCGGGAGATTTCTCGGGTTTTTGGTTTTTGTGCGGGGTGGGGGCGTCTTTGTTCTTGTCTTTGGTGACGGGGATGAGCTGAACGGCATCGGCGATGACGTGGCCGTCTTCGGTTCCTTCGGTAGAGATGCGGATGAATGTTTCATCTCCGGCTTTTAGTTCGAATTTTCCGAGAGGGTGGAAGAGGTCGTCGTTCTCTGGGGTGAGGCGTTGGTTGACGATGACTTTACTGCGACCGTTGGCGTGGGTGATGGTGACGGGGACCTCGGCGGAGCGGCTATTTCCGGGGCTGTAGGAGAGGAAAATGTTGTAGGTGCCAGCTTCTTTGAGGCGGGGGCGCCAGGTGACGGATTTTTCTCCTTTGTTTGCGCGTTCGTCGTGAATGTAGCCGTCGTCGACGAAGCGAGGGCTGTGAACGGAATCGGACCATTCGCCGACGAGTTCGGCGTCGGTGTTGTCCAGGACGATGCCGGGGAGGGCTGCGAGGAGGACAGATTTTTCGGTGCCGCCGGCGCCGACGCCGTGTTTGGCGAGTTGTGATTTTGTGGCCTTAAGCTGTTTTTGGAGGGACTTGATTTTCTCTTCGTGAGCGGCGAGGGCGGCGGCTTCTTTTGGGGTGGGGGGGAGGGGCGTGGTGTTCCACTTAGAGACGTTTGAGTGGGTGATGGCGTTGGTGCTCGTGAAGATACCGGTGAGTGCGTAGTAGTCGCGTGTGGGGATGGGGTCAAACTTGTGGTCGTGACAGCGGGCGCAACCGATGGTCATACCGAGGAAGGCGCGGCCGATGGTATCGATTTGTTCATCGGCGATTTCGAGATCGAGGAGTTCTTTGTCTTGGTTTTCGTAGTTATGGGGGCCGAGAACGAGGAAGCCGGTGCCGACGATGTTGTTAATGTGTTCTTCGCGGGATTTGTGGGGCAGAAGGTCGCCGGCGATGTGTTCCTGGATGAGGCGATCGAGGGCGCGGTCTTCATTGAAGGCGTCGATGACGTAGTCGCGGTAGCGCCAGGCGTCGGGGAGCGGGATGGCGCGTCCGCCGCCGGAGGAGTCGGCGTACCGGGTGAGGTCGAGCCAGTGGCGGCCCCAGCGTTCGCCGAAAGCTTGACTCGCTAGAAGCTCGTCGGCTCGATGCTGGATGCTGGATGCTCGATACTCGATACTGGATGCTGGATGCTCGTTTAAGGCAGTGCGGAAGGATTTGATGTCATCGGGGGTGGGAGGGAGGCCGGTGAGGGCGAAATGGAGGCGGCGGAGGATGGTATCGGGTGAGGCATCGGGGGCGGGCGAGATGTTTTTGGATTCGAGCTTGGAATTAATGAAGGCGTCGACGGGATGGGAGTCTTTGTTAGGAGTTTGATTTTTAATTTTTGGTGGCTTAGGTCTGGCGATGGGTTGGAAGGACCAGAACTGGCGGCCTTCTTCGAGGTTGATGGTTTCTTTGGCGAGGGAGGGAGCGGCGTCGCCGCGGGGGTCATGAGCGCCGTCGTTGATCCATTGTTCGAAGCGAGCGATAACGCTTTTGGGCATTTTGCCGTCGGGCGGCATTTCGAGGTCGGGGTCGTGATAGCGGATGGCTTCGACGAAGAGCGATTCGTCGGCGTTACCGGGGACGATGGCGGGGCCGGTGTCGCCGCCGATTTGCCAACCGGCTTTTGTGTCGAGGAGGAGGCCGCCTTTTTGTTTATCAGCTTCGACGGAGTGGCACTCGTAGCAGTGCGTGATGAGGGCGGGGCGGATGTGTTTTTCGAAGAAGGCGGTCTGGTCTGCTTTGGGGGCGGTGTGGGAGAGGGTGGGAGCCAGGAGCAAGCACAGTGCGGTGAGCGGCATGAAATGAGGAACTGGGCGTAACATGGATGGTTGGGTGATGGGCCGATAGGGTAGTAACGGGTAGGGGGAGGGGATCGTTTCCAAATTTTGGATGGAGCGGAGTGGTGGGTTGGGGGATCGGCGGTGGTAGATCCGTCGGCGGGCGGCGAATGGACGATAGGGCTATATAAGATCAGGGCGAAAGAACGTTTGCATCTTGATGTATTTTACATCAAGATGTATCCATGCGGACGACTGTTGATATTCCGGAACCGCTGTTGCGGCGGGCTCGTTCGCGGGCGGCCCTGGAGGGGCGGCGTTTGAAAGACGTTGTGAATGAGGCCTTGGAGAGGTGGCTGGCATCGGAGCGGGGCGTGGATGGATGGCCTTCGAATTTGGGGGAACTGTTTCCTTCGGATCCGGATTTGGAGGAATGGAAGCGGCCGGAGCAACCTGATAATCCAGTGCCTCGTCGATGGTGACGCGCTTGCTCGACACTGATGTTTGCATCCGATTTCTGCGGGGAGACGCGGCGACATTGGCTCGTATTCGCGAGCACTTACCGGAGTCGTATCGTATATCGGTTGTTACGTGGTATGAGTTGTGGGTGGGGATTGAGAAGTCGGCCACCTCGTTGTTGCGGGAGAAGAAGAAGAATCGGCTGGAGTTGTTGCGTTTGTATGTATCGACGGCGGTATTTTCCGAACCGGAGGCTGTCGAATCGGCAGCGATCCGGGCAGAGTTGGAATTGGGTGGGCGGGTGATTGGTCCTTATGATCTTCTGATTGCGGGCACGGCGCGTCTGAGGGGGTGGACCCTTGTGACGGGGAATATTGGCGAATTTGGCAGGGTTGAAAATTTAGAGTGTGACGATTGGGGGGCGTGACCGTGGTGTTTTTCCTTGGAGACCGAGGAGAAAGAGCGAAGGGTTTCTGGAACCGAGAGAGAGGTCGGTTTAAATATGTAGCGATTAGAAGGAGGGCCCCATTTTTGGATGACTTCGTATACACTTGAAGCGTTAGGCCTTAGTCTTCCTGGGAGGAAAGGCGGGCGGGGAGGACTGTTTCGAGGAGCCAGGTTTTCACTTTCTCTTTCTCTTCGGGGATGAATTTGTGGCCGGTATCGGCCATTTCGGAGCGGGTGACGATCATGCCGGCGGACTCGGCGGCGTCGGCGGTTTCGACGGTCATTTTTTTATTGTCGCTCGTCTCGCCCCAGCAGGCGTAGGCGTGTTTGTCTTTTTGGAGGCGTCGTTGCCAATCGGGTTCGTAGGCGCCACCATCGCCGAATACGTAGACGTTGAAGGTTTCGGCGAAATCCTCTTCGACCTGGTTGAGATATCCGGCGATGGAGTGGGCGCCGTTGCTGAAGCCGCCGATGGCGCGGAGTCGGGGGTCGATGTTAGGGATGGCTTTGTGGACGGCGTCGAGCATGGTTTTGTGGTGGGTCCAGAATTCGGCGAGGCCGCCGTCCTTTTGACGGTCGAAGATGTCACGGCCTTCGAAGGGTGGGTAGGGGAGGGCGACGCAGACGAAATCGTCGGTGCCGGCGAGAGAAGTGGCACCCCCGATGTTGTGATTACCTTTGCCGCCGGCGATCCAGACCATGAGGGGGACGGGTTTGTTGGGGTCGTAGTTGGCGGGGATGTGGATTTTGCAGGCGGCGACGGAGTCGTCGTGGTTGCAATTGGGGAGATCGGGAAACTCGAGGGTTTTGGCGGCGTTGGGTTGAACCCAGTCGGCGGGCCTGGGGTGTTTTTCGTCCCACCAGGCTTGGATGAGGGCTTGGGATTCGGGGGCGAGGTCGGCGATCTTGAGGGGGAACTCTTTGTTGTATTTGTCGACGAAGATGGTGACTTCGCCGTTGGGGAGATCGGCGGTGACGATTTTGCCTTCGAGGGAGACGCCTTCCTTGTTCGTGAAAGTGTCGGCGGATGCGGCCGAGATTGTGAGAAGGAGGAGGGCAAAGAGAGGGTGTGCTCTCATGGGGGAGATTCTAGCCGAAGACGGATGTTGGGGCAATGATCGAGTGGTTAGGGCTTGGCCTGTGAGGGCGTCGGTATTTGATAGTCAGCCAATCTGCACCCATAGGCGCTGATCGTTTTGGTTATAGGAGTTTACCACGGATCGTCAGGGTTGCGTACAGGGGTGCGGGATTGGGGGGTTGAGGGGCGTGTGGGATTCTGGCGGTCGCGAGCCGAGATGTAGAGGACTGCGCCTGGAATGAGGAAGATGCCAGCGAGTGCGGCTGAACACGTCTCGGCGTTAAGATTCTGCGTTTGTGGCTACTGCCTCCTACAAAATCCGCCTACGCGCTTGAACTGG
>JBCCIR010000202.1:0-8052 GCA_039028175.1 Verrucomicrobiota bacterium | reverse complement strand
GTGGTGGTGGTGTTGGTGTTCTTTATATTGTGGACGTTTTTTGGGGGTGGGGAAGATGGGGGGAATGGGATGTTGGGGGGATTGGATATGGGGACCTTGGATGCGGTGGAGCGGGCGCGGGATGATATCGATGGGAAGATGGCGGGCCGGAATGCGATGAAGGCGGAGTGGGAGGGGATCTTGGCGGGGCAGAAGGGGGCTTTGGAGGCGGAGCGGGCGGCTCGTGAGGAGGGGTCTGAGGAGGATGCGGAGTAGGAAGTCTTTAGGTTCTTAGGTTCTTTGGTTCTTGGCTGGGGTGGGCTGGGTTGGGGCGGCGGTTATTGGGGCTAAGTGGTTGATTTGGAGAGAGGTGCCTCCTTCCTGATGGGAGAATGCAGGATTGCCATTCGCAGTAACGATTCGCAATTTTGGAATATTTTTACAAATTCTATAATTATTAGATTGACGGTCGGGGTCTCATTTGTTAGATTGTTCGCACGATTGAGAAGCAATTAGGCGAAACATGAAAACACGCATTCAGGAGAAGCAGGGAAGGGTCGGCGGGGAATTCGGGATGACCTTGTTTGAATTGTTGTTGGTCATTGGGATCATTGGGATTTTGGCGGCGATTGCGGTGCCGGTATTGGCGGGGCCGACGAAGAAGAACGCGGATGACACGCGGGACCGGCGCAACGCGCAGACGGTGGCGCACGTATACCGGGCGGGTCATGTGGCGGGGGTGGATTTTTTGGTGCCGGGTGACTTGGATGCGACGATTGACCGGGTGGTGGCGGGGGGGATTTCTGCGGAGGGCATTTTGGCGGGCACGGTTTACAGTGTGCCGGGTTTGACGGAGGCGGAGCGGGAAGGGGCGGCGCGTTTTCTCGAGTTGCGCGACGACTTGTTGTTATACGATTTTCTCGGAAAATGAGACCACATAAACAAGCATCGGAAGAAGGGTCGGAGTTTACGCTCCGGCCTTTTTTTTTGCTGGCCTACAACGAGGAATCGCCGATCTGGGGTCTTTCGAAAGATGTGAACGGGTTTTATTCCCGGGGATCGCAACGGAGCTGTTCGGAGCCCGGATCAGACGCGGCGACTGCGTCTTAGGCAGGTGGCGCTCACTAATCCAATGAGGACGAGCATGGTCCGCGAGGGTTCGGGAACGATCATGACACCGTTTCCGAGATTATCGAGGACGATGAAGGCATTCCCGCCGGCGATGCTTCCGCCGATTTCTCCGACGGTGGTGCTACCGAGGTTGGTGGCGTAGAACCATTCGTCCGAGCCGGCCGTGGCGGAGCCGATTTGGTTTTCGAACACGGTGCGGACGGCATCGATTGAGGAATCGGCGAGATTGACGCCGGAGAAGCGTCCCAAGCCGTGCAGGAGAGCCACGTCGATTCCGTCGAGGGAGTTGTCCCAGAGACCGGCGTCGTCGATGCGGCCGTTGAAGAAATCCTCCGTTGCGGGATCATTTCGGACATTTCCCCCGATCCCGAAACGGGTCGTGACGGGGTTGACGCTTGTGGTGTTGGTGCCGACTTCGATGCCATCGAGGTAGAGGGTGCGGGAATTCGAGGCAGACCACACGCCCATGACGTGATGCCATTGTCCGTCGACCTCGGACGGATCCCCGGACGTGACCATGGGAAAGGCACCCTGGCGACTGCGCAACTGCATATTGTTGTTGAGACCTGAGGTGATGATGAGGTCGTGAACGTCACTACCTCCGGCATCGACACTTTGGAGGATCACTCCATTTCCGGTAAGTGAACTGCTGTTAAACCAGGCGCCCATGCTAAAAGGGGTCGTGTTGGGGATGACGGGGCTGCTGTAGTCGGAGAGGAATTGGTTGGTGCCGTTGAAGCTGTAGGCATCGCCGATGATCCCGGTGGCGTTTTGCGTGGGGCTGTTGTTGAGGGTGAGATCGTTTGAACCCACGCTATCGACGGCGGTGGCCCCTGAGCCGTCGAGGGCCCAATGGGAAATGAGAACGGCGGTGGCGTTGCCGGGCAAAAGGAGTGCCGTGAGGACGGCGGCCACGCCGGCAACGGATGTGAGGCGGAGAGAGCTCTTCATCGTGCTGCTAGAGGGTTTGGTTTATTGAACTAAGCTGTAATTATCTGATTTTCAAGAACTTGGTCAACAAAGAAAATGGCTGTGTTGACGAGTTCGCGCGTTATTGGGAGGAGGAGGCCTGCCCGGGCTGTCCACATGGTGGGAGGCGATACGGGGCGGGCCATCGATCTGGGTTTTCTTGGGGTTTCTTAGGAAAAAGGGGGGGATTTCGAATGCGTCTTGAGCCGGGGTGTTTCGCGTTACGAGTGAGTGGGGTTCCGGAACTGGTGGTATCCCATAAAGATTCTTATCGCATTGATGGGGGCGGGCGAGCGATGTTTGGCGCGATTGTATCGTGACTGGAGAAAAAATTGTTAAATAGGTTATGGAAGCGGAAGACGGAGCAGGAAGAGTGGGCATAGAAGGTGATGAGCGGTTGATCAGCGGGGAGGGGTTGTCGCCGGTGGATCGGTTGCGGGGGATCATGCATCGGTTGCGGGCGCCGGGGGGTTGTCCGTGGGATGCGGAGCAGACGCATGAGAGTTTGATTCCGAATTTGATTGAGGAGGCGTATGAGGTGGCGGAGGCGATTCGGTCTGGGGAGGAGGGGATGATGGTGGAGGAGTTGGGGGATTTGTTATTGCAGCCGATTTTTCATGCGGAATTGGGGGCGGAGCGTGGGGATTTTGATTTGGATGATGTGGCGACGGCGATATGCGAGAAGTTGGTGCGGCGGCATCCGCATGTCTTTGGGGAGAGAGGGGTGGAGGGGACGGAGGGGGTGTTGAAGCAGTGGGAGCAGATCAAGGATGCGGAGAAGGAGGGGAAGGGATCGGGCAAGGCGCATTATTTGGATGGGATGCCGGTGGCGTTGCCGGCCTTGATGCGGGCGCAGAAGATACAGAAGAAGGTGGCGAAGGTGGGGTTTGACTGGGCGGAGGCGGGAGAGGTGTTGGCGAAAGTGAAGGAGGAGGTGGGGGAGGTTGAGGCGGAGGTCAGCGGTCAGAAGTCGGAGGGCGGTGAGGCATTGGGTGAGGAGATTGGGGATTTGTTGTTTGCGGTGGTGAATTTGGCGCGGAAGTCGGGGTTGGATGCGGAGGAATTGTTGGCGCGGGCGAACGACAAGTTTGTGGAGCGGTTTGTGAGGGTGGAGGCGGGGTTGGCGGCGAAGGGGAGAAGCTTGGAGGAAGCGAGTTTGGAGGAGATGGAGGCGGAGTGGGGAGAGGCGAAGGCCGGTTGAGAGGTTCGCTGGTTCTCCGGTTTACCGGGTGGGATGCGGGGGTGGCCGGTTCGCCTTGCTTGAAGCGGGGGCGGGAGGGGGAGCAGGGGTTCCTTCAGCGGCTTCGGCTTCTGCGGAGGAGGAGGGCGGAGAGGCCGAGGAGGGTGAGGAGGACTTGGGAGGGTTCGGGGATGATACCGGCGAGGAAGAGGGAGTCGTCGTCGACGGCGATGAAGGCGTCGGTGAGAACCCAGCCGGCGGGGGCGCCGGTGATGACGAGGCCGCCGTTGGCGACGGAGCCAACGGTGCCGCCGGCGATGCCGAGAGTGGTGTATTGGTAGAGGTCGAAGATGGCGCCGGTGGGATCGAAGGAGGTGTTCCCTTCGAGTTGGATGGTCATCACCTCTGCATTATCGTCGCCGGTGGGGTAGAGGAAGCGGTTGATGCCGGCGACGGTATCATAATCGGTGCCGGGCGTGCCGGGGCCGATGCCGGGATCATTGGCGATGCCCAGGCGGTAGATGTTGTTATCGTTGACGGTGACGTTGCCGGTCATCATGAGGGTGGCGATGTTGTTGTTGCCGGGTTCGACGGCGCCGTCGGTGAGGATGGTGGTATCAGCGGTGACGGTACCGTTGCCGGCGAGGGTGCCGCTGATGGCGATCTCGCCTCCGTTGAGGGCGGCGACGGTGCCTTGGCCGAGGACGAGGAGGCGTTCGCCACCGATGATGGTGGTGGTGCCGCCATCCGAGACGAAGGAGTTGCCGGCGATTCCGCCCTGGACGGTTGCGCTTCCGTTGAAGACACCGCCGTTGGGGACATCGACGGTAAAGACGGCGAGATTGACGAGGTTGATGGCGATATCGGGAGTAACGACGCCGAGGAGGGAGGTATCGAAGGATTCGGCGGCGCCGAAGGTGGAGCCGGAGACCTGGACCGTCCGTGCGGTACCGCCCATATCGCTTTGGAGGCCGAGGATATCGAAGTCATCGCCGTTACCGTTGACGGACATTTCGATATCGCCGCGGGCGGTGATGTTGGCGCGGGCGACGGCACCGCCGTTTTCGTTGATGCGGAAGGAGCGGCCGTCGTTGACTTGGATGTCGTTGAAATTCACGGTGCCGAGGGTGGTACTGGTTTCGTTGATTTGGATGAGGCCGTTGTCGGCGCTGTTGAACTGACCATTCTGCATATTCGAAGTGAAGGTCTGGTTGATGTCGAACAGGGTGCCGGGGCTTCCGGCGCCGCCGGCGGCGGTGTAGAGGATTTGGATGGAGGAGCGGTTATTGAGGCGGATACCGTCGGTACCTTGGGCCATGGTATCGTTGGCGAGTCCATCGATGAGGCCTTGATCGACGGCGCCGTCATTGGCATCGATGACGAGGCGGCCGAGTTCGTTATTGGTTGTGGTGATGCCGCCGACGTAGCGGGTGCCGATGTTGCCGCTGGGATTGATGTCAATTACTCCGGCGACATTGACGTTGCCGCTGAGGAATTCGTGTTGGTTGTTGGGGCCGATCCCGTCGCCATGGAGCGTGAGATCGCCGGAGAGGGTGAGTTCGGCATTGGCGCCGCCGGGGCCTTCCCCGGCGTTGTTTCCGACGCGAAGATTGCCGTTGTGGACGACCATGTTTTGGGCGGTGGAGAGGCCATTGAGAAACACGAAGCCGGCGGCGTCGGTGTATTTGAGGTCGGTGCGGTCGGCGCCGGAGATGAAGACATAGCCGGCGGTGGGGATACCGGTGGCGACGGGGCCCGCGCCTTCGACGTTGATGTGGACATCGGTATTTGGCATTTCGAGGTTACCATCGATGCGAAGTTGGCGAATGAAGGGGTTTCCGCTGGGCAGGTCATTTGTTTCCGTGTGGAGGATGGCGGAGCGCAGGTTTACGGAGGCGGCGCTCGACGTGATGACATTGAGGCCCGTGCCGACGTTTGCGGTATTGATATCGTTGTTACGAGCGGCGCTGCCATTGATGCCTTGACCGTTGCCCAGATTGATTCCGGTGAAGTCGTCGTCAGTGGCCGCGCTGAGGTCGATGGTGAAGTCGGTGATATTGGTGCCGGCGTTTTTGGCCATGAGTGTCGTGAAATTGAGATCGGCATCGGCGAGGAGTCGGGCGCCGGGCGAGGAGTTATATGTGGCGCCGCCACCGAGGCGGGAAGCGTTGTTGATGCGGAGGATGCCGCCTTCGTTGATGTTAAAGATGCCGGAGCTGTAGGAATCGAGGTCGTTATCGTTTTGAGTGAGCCAGAGGACGGCGTTTTCGTTGATATTGACCGTGCCGCGGATGGCGTTGGCGGTGGAGACGGCTTGATTGACATTGGCGTCGGCGAGGCGGATACCGGCGTTGATGTTAACGATTTGGCCGCTGGTGACGAGGGTGCCGCCGCTGTAGTCGAGGAGTTCCGGATTGGCGCCGGGGGCGACGCGCGGTGAGCGGCGGAAGATGGCGACCGTTTCGTGGGTGTATTCGATATCGACGACTCCGTTGTTGTCGGTATCGGAGCCGTTGATGTTCATGACGTCCCAGTTACCGCCGAGGCCCTGGGTGGAGCGGGTGCCGCCGGAGGCGGTGAGGGAGTTGGAGACGGTGCGGAACTGGAGATTTGATTCGCGGGTGACTTCGAAGTTTACGGTGCTCGCGGCAGCGCCGATCACATCGAAGATCGGTTCGTCGGTGGCGACCACGCCGGTGGCATTTTGCAGGCCGCGGAAAATAGTGCTCTCGCCGTTGTTGGGCATGCCGGTGATGCGGAAGTCGAGGGAATTGAAGGAGCCGCCGGCTTGGTAGGTGCCGCGGAGATTGTTACCGCCGCCGTTGCCGATGCCGATTCCGCGGAAGAGTTGGTTGGTATCGGAGCCGAGGCCGTCGATGACCTCGGTGGTGTTGGTGCCTTGCAGGCCGAGGAAGAGTTGTCCGGCGAGGGAGGGGAGTTCGGTGGTGCCGACGCCGCCATTATTGAGGAGGGTGCGTTCATCGATGATGGCACCGGGTGCGATTTGAATTCTGGTGCCGCTTCCGACCGTTCCGAAGTCTGCAGCGGTGAGGGGGGCGGAGTTGTTTTGGAGGGAGAAGTATCCGCCGTCGCGGACGATGGTGGAGGAGATGGAGGCGGCGTTGCCGACCATGTTTGGATTGATGCGGAAGGCGCTGCCTCTGCCGACGTCTACGGTATGGTTCGAGCCGAGGCCGCCGACGGAGTTTTGGAAAATGGTGGCGCCGTTGGTGAGGTTGATGGTGCCGGAGCCGGTGCTAGCGGTGGCGGATTGGGGGCGGAAGGATCCGTTGCCGGTGATGTTGAGGGTGAGGTTGTTTTGGTTGAGGGGGGCGAAGGTGCCGAACTCGGGGACGTTGAAGAAGCGCAGGGTGGCGGTGCCGTTGCCATCGGCGTCGAAATTGAGGGTATCGCGCACGACCATGCGGGAGTTACGTCCGCCTTCGAGGCCGCGGAGGTTGAGGAGGTCGGTGTTTTGGTTGTAGGTGCCGATGTCGAGTTGGGCGACGCCGTTGCCGACCCGTTCGATGCGGATGGCGGCTTGTGAGCCGTCGACCTGGTTGTTGATGGGGAGGTCGGAGACCCAACCGGCGGGAGTGGAGGAGGGGGTATTGATGATGAGGTTTTGGATTTCGATTTCGGCGTCGTTTTCGGTGGCTTCGGCGCGGAAGCGGAGGGTTTCGGTCCCGGTCCAGGGGAGGACGTTGGTTTGTTCGCGGCCGAGGTTACTTTCGACGGTGCCGTTGAACACGGCGGGACCATCGAGGATGGAGTGATCGAAGGCGACGACTCCGCGGCCGCCGAGCTGGAGGGTATCGCCGGCGCCCTGGGTCAGGGAGTTTCCGGCGGTGGCGCCGTTGTTGGCGGAGTCTCCTCCGAAGGTGAGTTGTTGGCCGTCGGTGTTGTTGAGGATGCGGATGGTATCGGCGCCGACGTTGGCGGCGCCGAAGTCGACGGAGGTATCGATATCGATGGCGCGGTTCCCGCCGGTGTATTGGACGATGCCTTCGTTCTGCATGAGGATGGTTGAGGTCCCGGCGGCGGAGGAAGCGATGCGGAGGTCGCCATTGTTGGCGCCTTCGGTGATGGAGAGGGTGTTGAGGCTGGGGTCGAATCCTCCGTCGAGGATGAGGAGGATTTCTCCACCGTTACCTACGGAGGCGCTCGGGTTGATTTGGGCGGAGTTGAATGTGCCGGCGCCTCCGGGGAAGACGGGGGCGGTGTCCCAAGCGGCGCCGACGGCGTTGACGGTGCCGCTTGCCGAATTCCATGTCGCGACGGCGGAGCCATCGGCCCCACCGGTGCGTTGGATATCGAGGATGCTACTGACCTGTGCGGAGGCGGACGTAACGGAGAGGGCCGCGGCGAGAGCCAAGGCGAGCATTGTAGGAAGCGAATGGGATCGAGCGTTAGTCATGGTAGGATCAGATGAGATAATGGTATTGCGGGGCATCACCGGTGTATCCGGGGTGGTGTCAGGGTGCTGAGCTAGAGGGCGAAAGAGTGAGACAAAACGGCGGTTCTGGATCGTCGGAAGCTATCCAAAGGCGCCCAGAGAGTGGTTAGGGGTGTGTTGAGAGGGTGATTTCCGGGATGCTATGAGGTCTTGGGTCGGGTTGCGTGCGCCTGATGTTAGCCGGGGACGGCGTGGTCGGACAAGAAGAATGGGCCGAGAAATTGCAGAAATTTCGGGGAGCGGCGGCGGGGGTGGGGGCTTGTTTTTGGAGGGGTTTGGGGGTGGTTATTGTTGAACACCGAGCGATTTAGGGTCGAAGGGGGCCGTGGGGGGCGTG
>JBCCIR010000201.1:0-8061 GCA_039028175.1 Verrucomicrobiota bacterium | reverse complement strand
TTCATCTCCCCGAGAAACATCGCCTTCTCGCTGAGCTGAATCGTTTTGATAACCTGGTAAATGTCCTGCATGAATTCTGTGCTCCCTTCTTCGTTCGCTACTTCGCCGTCCGCTGCGCCAAGCTCTCCAGCGCACCCTTCGTGATGACAATCTTCCCAAAATACAATATCTGCTCCGCATTCACCTCCGCCGCCGTGGTCAACAATGCGTCCTGGTAATTGCGCGCCGCGAAATACGTCGCCTCGTCGAACTTATCACCAATAATCAACACCGGTCCTTCCTCCGTCACCGACGCCAGCTCCTTCACAAAACTCTTGGTCTTCCCGTCCGCCACAGCGAACGAATCAACCACCACCACATCCTCCTCGGCGATCCGCGCCGACAAAGCCCGCCGGAACGCCAAACGACGCATCCCCTTGGGCATCTTCTTCGAGTAATCACGCGGCCGCGGCCCAAAAACCACCCCGCCCCCACGCTGGATCGGCGAGGCATTCCCGCCCGCTCGCGCCCGGCCCGTCCCCTTCTGACGAAAAGGCTTTTTCCCCGTCGCCGATACCTCACCACGGGTCTTCGTGTTCGCGGAACCCGATCGCCGGTTGGCCCGGTAAGTGGTCATTAATTGATGCACCGCACGGTCGCCCTTCCCCTCTTCAACAAGCGAAATCTTCGCCTTCTTCGCGGCATCTTCAGTTAATACGGTCGCAGCCATGATTCTTTTGTCCCTGAATGATTAAAATTCTCGTGTCCCTATTCCTTCGTCGCCTTGATCGCAGGCCGAATCGTCACATACCCGCCCTTGGCTCCCGGTACCGCGCCACTGATGAGCACCACGTTGTCATCCGGTCGCGTTTGCACCACTTTCAAATTCTGCACGGTCACCCGGTCGCCTCCATGACGCCCCGGCATCCGCGTGTTCTTCCATACCCGACCCGGCGTCGTCCCCGCACCAATACCACCCGGCCGACGATGCATCATCGACCCATGTGAAGCCGGCAAGCCGCCAAAGCCATACCGCTTGTATACCCCCTGAAAACCCTTGCCCTTCGATTCGCCAATCACATCCACCATCTGCCCCGCCTCAAACATCTCCGCCCCCGGCACAAACTCCTCCGGATTCGGCAATTCCTCGTCGCTCGCCACCCGGAATTCCCGCACCAAACGCTTCGGGACCCCGTTCCACCGGGCAAAATGCCCCCGGCGCGGCGAGTTCACACGCGACGCCTTCTGCGAGTCATATCCCATCTGCACCGCCGAATACCCGTCCTTCTCCTGGGTCTTCACCTGCAGCAATACATTGTCGCTCACATCGATCACCGTGACGGGCACCGCCTCACCATCCTCGGTGTAGACGCGCGTCATTCCCACTTTCTTCCCTAGTAATCCGATACTCATGATTCGTGCTCTCTTCTCGTGTCTGACGAAATCGCTCCGCCTGTTCCCTAAATCTTAATCGTAATATCCACCCCCGCTGGGAGGTTCAGCTTCTTCAACTCGTCCACCGTGTGCGCCGTCGGATCCACAATGTCCAACATCCGCTTGTGCGTCCGAATCTCGAACTGCTCCGCCGATTTCTTGTTCACGTGCGGCGAACGGTTCACACTGAATTTCTCAATCCGCGTCGGCAACGGAATCGGTCCCGCCACTTTCGCACCCGTGCGCTTCGCCGTATCGACAATCTCCACCGCCGACCGGTCAAGTGCCCGGTGATCGTATGCGCGAAGTCGAATCCTGATCCGTTGATTGTTCATAACCGTGTCTTCTCTCTTTCCTGCTCTAACTGTCTGATAACTTCCTAAAGTCCCCCGCCTCGTTGCTCGACGATATCGTCCACGATCGTTTGTGGAACTTGTTCAAAATGAGATGGTTCCATGGAATATGAAGCCCGTCCGCTCGAGAGGGTCCGCATGTCCGTCGAATAACCAAACATCTCCGCCAAGGGCACCTCCGCCTTCACCAGGCTGTTCGTCCCCTTGCTCTCAATGTTCAAAATCTTCCCCCGCCGCCGGTTCAAATCCCCGATCAAATCCCCCTGAAACTCATCCGGAGTCGATACCTCCACCGCCATGATCGGCTCCAACATGATCGCGCCCGCATTCTTGAACGCATCCTTCATCGCAAAGATCGCCGCCATCTTGAACGCCTGTTCATTCGAATCAACGTCGTGACTCGACCCATCCAACAAATCAACATGCACGTCGATCACCTGGTACCCCGCCAGAACACCATTCAACATCGACTCCCGAATACCCGAGTAACAGGCGTTGATAAACTCCTTGGGAATCGACCCGCCAAAAACCTTGTTGTCGATCGTCAGCCCCTTGCCGCGCTCGGACGGAAACACCTTCAAGATCACATGACCATATTGCCCGCGCCCGCCACTCTGCTTGACCAGCTTGCCATCACCAGCAGCGTCTTTCGTAATCGTCTCACGATAAGCGATTTGCGGCTTTCCAGAGTTGGTCTCCACCCCGTGCTCACGCTTCATCCGGTCTTGGATCACTTCCAGGTGCAACTCGCCCATCCCCGAAATAATCGTCTGCCCCGTCTCCTCATCCGTGTGCACCGTGAAGGTGGGATCCTCCTCCGATAACACCTGGAGCGCCTTGCCTAGCTTCTCTTGGTCCACCGTGGTCCGCGGCTCAACCGACATCGAAATCACCGGCTCCGGAAAAGCCGGTGGCTCCAACAAAATGTCAAAACCCGCCTGCGCCAGGGTGTCACCCGTGGTCACATTCTTAATGCCCACGATCGCCGCAATGTCCCCGGAATACACCGTTTCGACATCCTTCATGTCGTCGGACTGAATCTGAATCAACCGCCCCACCCGCTCACGCTTCCGCGTCCGCGGATTGTAAACCATGTCCCCCTTGGAAATCGTGCCGCTGTAAACCCGGATGAAAACCAGCTTCCCAACATACTTGTCGCTCCACAACTTGAACGCCAAAGCACAAAACTTGCCGCTGTCGTCCGCCGGCGCCTCAATCTTCTTGGACTCGTCGTCCGGATCCTGACCCACCGCCGCCGGAATATCAATCGGACTCGGCAGATAATCGATCACCGCGTCCACCAACGCCTGAACCCCCTTGTTCTTGAATGCCGATCCCCCCACGACCGGAACGACCTGGTTCGCAATCGTCGCCCGCCGCAAGGCCGCCTTCACATCCTTCCCCGTCATCTCCCCCTCCTCCAAAAACTTCATCCCCAACTCCTCATCCACATCCACCAAGGCATCAATCACGCTCTGATACGCTTCATCCGCCAAAACTCTTTGATCATCAGTAAGTTCCATCACCTCATAGGTGGAACCAAGCGCATCGTCATCGGAATACACGACCGCCTTCTTGTTGATGACATCAATCTGCCCCTTGAGATTCTCCTCCGCTCCAATCGGAATCAAGATCGGCAAAGCCTTGGCACCCAGTTTGTTACGAACATCTTCGACGACATTGGCGAAGTCGGCCCCCGTCCGGTCCATCTTGTTCACAAACACAATCCGCGGCACCCCATACTTGTCCGCCTGCCGCCAGACCGTCTCCGACTGCGGCTGCACGCCCGCCACCCCACAAAAGACCACCACCGCCCCGTCCAAGACCCGCAACGACCGCTCCACCTCCGCCGTGAAATCCACGTGCCCAGGCGTATCAATGATGTTCACCCGCTGCTCTTCGCCCTCAAAAATCTTATACACCCCCTCCTGCGGCAATTGCTTCCACGCACAAGTCACCGCCGCCGATGTAATCGTGATCCCCCGCTCCCGCTCCTGCTCCATCCAGTCCGTCGTCGCCGCCCCATCATGGACCTCGCCAATCTTGTGGATCATCCCCGTGTAAAACAACACCCGCTCCGTCAACGTGGTCTTCCCCGCATCAATGTGCGCCGTAATCCCAATATTGCGCGTCCGAGCAAGCGGAAACTCGCGGTCCGGCGAGTTCAGGCTCTTCTCAGTCGTTTTGGGCATTTCTGCTACGGCAGTCACTTGATTAACAAAGACTTACAGTTGATTTACCATCGTAAGTGTGAAAAGGCGCGGTTCGCCTGCGCCATCTTGTGGGTCTCGTCGCGCTTCCGGATCACCGCTCCTTGGTTCGAAGCCGCATCCTTCACTTCATTCGCCAAAGCCACGTGCATCGGCGTCCCCCGGCGACCACGCGCCGATGTCACCACCCAACGCATCGCCAACGATTCCTGACGCTCCGGCGAAACCTCAATCGGCACCTGGTAAGTGGCTCCCCCCACCCGGCGACTCTTCACTTCCACCCGGGGCTTCGCGTTCTCAATCGCCCGATTCAAAATGTCCAGCGGATCCACGAAATCCACCCCCTCATTGCAACGATCAATCGCCGCATACACGATCCGCTCCGACAAGGACCGCTTGCCCTTGTTCATGATCATACTGATCAGCTTGTAAACCAGCGGACTGTCATACCGCGGATCCCGAAGCTCTTCCCGCTTATAAACTCTCTTTCTTCGCGACATAGGACTAATTAATAAAAATGCTTAAAATTGTTCTTAACTCGAAGATAATAATAATTCTATAAATTATGCTTTATCACCGCCGCCCTTGCCGCGCTTCGTTCCATACTTCGAACGCCCCCGCTTCCGTCCATCCACACCCAAGGTATCCAAGGCCCCACGCACAATGTGATACCGCACCCCAGGCAAGTCCTTCACCCGCCCCCCACGCACCAACACAATCGAGTGCGCCTGCAAATTGTGACCCTCACCCCCGATATACGCGATAACCTCCTGACCGTTAGTGAGTCGGACCTTCGCAACCTTCCGCAAGGCCGAGTTCGGCTTCTTCGGCGTCCGCGTGTAAACCTGA
Organism: Verrucomicrobiota bacterium; assembly: GCA_039028175.1. GTDB lineage: Bacteria > Verrucomicrobiota > Verrucomicrobiia > Verrucomicrobiales > DEV007 > JBCDBW01. The sequence continues at coordinate 3,236 of JBCCIR010000201.1, read as the reverse complement.
AGACAGACCCCACGACGCTGCGGGCAATTCTCCAAAGCCGGTGCTTTCGACTTCTCCGGCTTGTCTTTGCGCCCCTTCCGGACGAGCTGATTGATGGTCGGCATTTTGTGCTTTCTTTAAAGATTTTCCACGGATACACGGGATGCCACGGCCGCAGAAAGACGTTCTCTAAAGAAGTCAAAATGCCATTTTTCCGGAGGCGATGCCCGATAATCCAAGGCCCCGAGTTGATCTGAGGGCCCAGTGAGGAGCGGGGAATATAGTGAATTAGTTTGGGGTGGCAAGGCTATTTTTCGCAATTTTCCTCGATTTTTTGAGAAAATCGCGCCACGATACAAAATGCCCCGCCAAAAGACCCCTTTTTCACCCCGAAAGTGGTAGCAGGAGGCGGATTTGAACCGCCGACCAAAGGCTTATGAGTCCTCTGCTCTACCCCTGAGCTATCCTGCCACTTCAAAAGATCATTTTCCCCATCCCCACCGTCGATCCACCCCGGTCCCGCCCGCGTCTGAATTTACGGTCGAAAGCCCCTCCGTCAAGCCCCCAACTCCTCGACCGCTGCATCTAAACTCGCCACATCATGCACCCGAATCACCCGCACACTCCGGTCAATCCGCTTCATTAACCCCGCCAAAACCCCCTTCGGCCCAATCTCCACAAAGGTGGTCTCCCCACCCGCAATGAGCTTCTGCATCGACTCCGACCACCGCACCGAACCCGTCACCTGGGCCTCCAAGGTCTTTCGCACATGCGCCACCCCGGCCACCGGCCGAGCCTCCACATTACACCAAACCGAATGCTCCGGCTCCCCAATCACGGCATTCGCCAGTTCCACCGATAACTTGTCCTGGGCCGGCTGCATCAAACGAGAGTGATACGCCCCCGCCACCACCAGCTCCTTCGCCATCTTGATCCCCCGCTCCTTCGCTAAGGCCACACTCTTCTCAATACCGGCCTTCGGCCCCGACAAGACGATCTGCCCCGGCGCGTTGTAATTCGCCACATCCACCCCCACTTCCTCCGCCAGCCGATAGACCGCCTCCTCGGTCCCGCCCACCATGGCCGCCATCGATCCCCCATTCGGCCCCTCTTCCATAAAGACGCCCCGCCGATACACCAGGAGGAGCCCCGTCTCAAAATCAAAGGTGCCCGCCGCCGCATGCGCCGTAAACTCCCCCAGCGACAGCCCCGCCGCCGCCGATATCTCCAAATCCGGCACCCGCTGCCTCAACAATTCAAGGCACGCGCAGCCATGCACATACAACGCCGGCTGACACCGCGAGGTCCGCGTCAGCTCTTCCAGGGGCCCCTCAAACATGACTTCGCTCAACCCAAATCCCACCAATTCATCCGCCCGCGCAAACATTTCCCGCGCCGACTCATACGCCGACGCCAAATCCTTCCCCATCCCCACTTCCTGGGCCCCCTGCCCCGCAAATAACAATACCACCCGCTTGCTGCTCATTCGCGCCTCTCTTACACACGCGACCCGCCCGCCGCAAACTTTTTTACCAGCTCCGGCGATTCCACAAGACACGCCTCCAGCAACTCCCCGTTCCGCTCGATCCGCTCCTTCAGGCCCACCTCCGGAAACACGCCCTCGATCGACAAGGTCAAATCAAAGGTCTCCGCCACCGCCTCCCGGTCCTCCCCCTCCAGGCTGATCGCCCCCCCGACCGCCAATACCGGCTTCCCATGCTCTCGCGCCAACGCCGCCACCCCGCCCGGCGCCTTCCCCATCGCCGATTGCGCATCAATCCGCCCCTCGCCCGTTACCACCAAATCCACCCCCCGAATCCGCGCCTCCAGCCCGATCGCCTCCGCCACCATTTCAAAGCCCGGCCGCAATGACGCCCCACAAAACACCATCAATCCCCAGCCCAACCCGCCCGCCGCCCCACTCCCCGGCACCTCCCGCACCGCCGCCCCTCCCAAATCCCGCTCCACCACCCCGGCCAATCGCGCCAGCCTCCCCTCAAAAAAATCCATCATCTCCTCCCCGATTCCCTTCTGCCCCCCAAATACCCGCGTCGCCCCCGCCGGCCCCAACAGAGGATTCGTCACATCACAAGCCACCTCCACCTCCGCTCCCCCCAAAACAATCCCCTCCGGCGCCTCAAGCCGCCCTACCTCCTCCATCGCCCTGGGTAACTGCCGCATCAGCTCCCCCCCTTCATCAAAAAATCGATACCCCAGCGCCTCCGCCATCCCCGCCCCTCCGTCATTCGTCGCGCTCCCCCCAATCCCCACCAACAAGCGCGTCGCCCCCCGCCCAATCGCATCCCGCATCAGCTCCCCTGTCCCAAACGTGCTCGCCACCGCCGGGTCGAGCTCCCCAATCGCCAAGCGCCACAACCCCGACGCTTGGCTCATCTCCAAAACCCCGATCAACCCGTCTCCATCCTTTCCCCCGACCAAGGCATACTCAGCCGACACCGCCCCTCCCAAAGCATCCCGCACCTCGCACTCGACCCGCTCGCCTCCACAGGCCTCCCGCACCGCTTCCACCGTCCCTTCCCCTCCATCCGCCACTGGCAAGACCTCGATCTCGACCCCGCCATTCCCCAATACGGCTTCCAATCCTCGCTGGATCGCCTCCCCCGCCTCCAGCGCCGTCAGCCCACCCTTAAACTTATCTGCCGCAACCAATATCCGCACCCCCACACCCTCCCCAATCCCCCCACAAACCGTCAAGCCCGAGCAACCCCACTAAGCACGCAACGATCGCCCAATCCAAGCTCACCCCACACCCCAAACAATTGGGTCCAGCGCCCCACTCGCAGCGCGCCGTTGGAAACTCGAGCATGCGTCTTCCCGTTCGCGCCACAAAAGCCCCGTGCCCCGACGCCCTTCACCAAGCATGTCTTGAGAAAATCACTTCACCCAATCACCCCCAAAGAACGGCGTGCCGTTCGTAGCTCGAGCATCTCCCCTCTCGTCCGCCCATACGCACCGAGCCGCCATCCCGTCTCGAATCCCCCCTCCAAAACCTGGCGTCGCTCGAGCGAAGAACGGAGAGGGTGGGATTCGAACCCACGATACGTTTCCGTATGCCGGTTTTCAAGACCGGTGCATTCAACCGCTCTGCCACCTCTCCTCAATTTGCTCCAAGGGAAAGAGTCGCTCAATCCCGCCAAACGATCAAGATGCAATCACACGTCATTCGAAACCCGCAACTTCACTCAAAACTACCACGTGGCGTCACCGTGGCCCCTACCCAACGGGATCCATTTCAC
>JBCCIR010000200.1:0-8212 GCA_039028175.1 Verrucomicrobiota bacterium | reverse complement strand
GTTTGCGCGCGGCGGTTGTGGGCGGGGCGGGGCTTGGCCATTAAAACATCACACGTTTTGCCCTGGTATGTCCGCTGGAAAGGGGGGTTAGAAAGGCAATGAGTATGAGTAGGAGTATGATTATGAGGGGAGGGGGTTTGGCCAGTAAAACATTACACGTATCATGTTTGGATGTCCGTGTGTGGTGGATTGAGGGAGGCGATTAAGATTAAGATTAAGATTAAGAATTTGCCAAGGGGAGGGACATTTGGTGGTGGGGGATATTGGCTTCGGTGAATTCGGGGCCGGTGATGGTGAAATGGAATTTTTGGTAGAAGGGGATGGCGGTGTTTTGGGCGTGGAGGTTGAGTTGGGTGAGGGGGAGGGATTGGGCGTGGTCGATGATGGTTTGCATGAGGGTGCGGCCGACGCCGTGGTGGCGCCAGGGTTTGAGGACGGCCATGCGGCCGACGCGACCGGTTTCGGCGTTGAGGCGGGCGGTGCCGATGGGGGTTTGGTTTGGGTCGAGGGCGAGGAAGTGGAGGTGATCGGGGTCGGAGCCGTCGAAGTCGAGTTCCGGGGGGACGTTTTGTTCTTCGATGAAGACGGATTGGCGGACGGCGCGAATGAGATTGGCTTCGGTGTCCCAGGGGGCGGGGCGGACAGTGAAGGGGGTGTCGCTCATTTTGGGGGGAAACGATCGAAGAGTGATGTGAGGGCTGCTTTTTGGTTGGTGGCGTACGAGGCGAGGGTGCGGGGGGACATGGCGACGGCGTTCTTGGAATCGGGGTTGGCGCCGTTTTTGAGGAGGGAATGGATGCTGGTGAGGCGGGTGTTTTCGACTGCGTGATGGAGTGGGGTGTTGCCGTTTTGATCGGTGACGTTGGGATCGATGCCGGCGTTGATGAGGATTTCGATGAGGTAGGGGTCATTGTGGGCGACGGCGACGTGGAGCGCGGTTTCGCCACCGGCGTGGGTGGTGTTTGGGTCGGCGCCGTGTTTAAGGAGGGCTTCGACGGTTTGGGGTCGGCCGGTGAAGGCGGCGACGAGGATGGGGGGGAGTTGATCGGGGACGTTGGGATCGGCGCCGCGTTCGAGGAGGGCGGTGATGATTTCGGTATTGCCGAGGCTGGCGGCATAGAAGAGGGGGGTGCCGGATTGGAAATCGAGGTTTTGCTCGAGGAGTTTGAGGGTGAGAGGATTGAGCCGCCAATCGGCGGCGAGGAAGTCGACGAGCCTGGTGCCCTTAGGGTGCACGGCGTCGAGGTCGGCGCCAGCTTCGACGAGGTCGGCGATAGCGCCGGGGTGATCGAAGTTTTGGTCGGCGAGTTGGTCGAGGAAGCCGATGGATTGCGCGAGTTCATCATCGCCAGCTTGAGCGAGGAGGCGGACGGCGTTGACGTTTGCGGCGATGACGAGAGGGGTATTCCCTTCGAGGTCTTTTTTATTGGGATCGGCGTTGTGTTTGAGGAGGAGGGCGACCAATTCGTTGCGGCCGGAGCGGGCGGCGACGTGGAGGGGGGTCGCGCCGGTATCGCTGGTGGCATCGACGTTTACGGGTTGGTCGGATTCGAGGAGGATGCGAGCGGCGTCGAGGTTGTTGTTTTCCGCGGCGAGGTGGAGAGCGGAGGCGCGGGTATTGGTGATGGGGATGCCGGGGTCGGCGCCGTGGTTGAGGAGGAGTTGGAGGGCGTCGGCGTGGTTTAGTTGGGCGGCGTAGTGGAGGGGAGTGAAGCCATTGGCATCGGCAGCGTTGATGATGGTGGGGTCGATGTCGAGGGCATGCTGGAGGGTCTTGTTGTCGTTTGCTATGGCGGCGAGGTGGAGGAGGGAGCGTTCATCGGAGGAGCGGAAAGTGGGATCGGCGCCGCGGTCGAGGAGGAGGGCGGCGACATCTGGTTGTTTGTTGATGACCGCTCCCCAGAGGAGGGTGGTGCCGTCGGTGAAGCGGGTATTGGGGTCGAGTTCGCGATCGAGGAGGAGGCGGGTGGTTTCGAGGTCGCCTTGTTCGACGGCGATGGCGATGATATTTGCGGGAGTGCCGGAGCCGACTTTCAGGGGGCCGCCGGCGTCGAGGAGGAGGCGGACGATTTCGGTTTCGTGATGGAGGACGGCATTGTAGACGGCGAAGCCGTGATTGAGGGCGGGATCGGCACCGGCTTCGAGGAGGACTTTGACGAGGTCGGTCTGGCCGGATTTGGCGGCGGCGGCGAGGGGGACGGTGGGACGTGAGTTGGGGTTGGCGCCTTGGTCGAGGAGCAGGGCGACGATTTCGGGGCTGCCGGAGTTTACCGCGTGGGCGAGGGAAGAATCCTTGTTGGGATCGGCGCCGGCCTTAATGAGTGCGTCTATGCGACCGAGATTTCCTTCGGCAGCGGCGAGTTCGAGCGGGGTTCGGTTGCGAAGGTCGGGGGTATTGATCTGGTCGGGAGCGGGGACGGGATGGTTTGGGACATCCGCGACGTGGAGGGTTTTGTTTTGGTAATCGTAGGTCAGGCGGAAGCGGGAGAGGATGACGGCGCCGATGGCGCCATCGTGGGAGGCGTCGTCGATGAGGTCGAGTCCGAGAGGGGCGTCGATCGTGGTGTCGAAGATGGTCACGCTGTTTGGGGGAAGGCGTTTGCGCGTTCTAACGAGTTCATGGGAGGCGCCGACGGCCTGTGATCGCCAAGTGCGAAGGGGGTCGGTGAGGGAGGTATGATTGTTTGCGAAAGAACTGTTCACGGAGAGGGCACCCTCCATCCCGGTATCGATGAGGCAGGAAACGGGGGTGGTATCGAGGAGCTGCACGGGTGTGTGTGGGCGACCATCGGCGATGTTCAGGGCGAGGGGGCGGGTGGATTCATCGGGTTCAAAGGCATCGGGATTGTGAAAAGCGATGGTTTTGTTTTGGTAGTCGACGGTAAAGGGGACGCGTTCGAGGATATCGCTTCCGATGACGCCGGCGACATCCGCCACGGTTTCACGGATGGCCGAGAAGTCTGCGGCGGCGATTTTTTCGAGAGGGAATGTGAGGTCCCCGATTTTGATCGAATTGATTTGGCGCCAGACGAGTTCTTGTGTGCCGCCGGCCTCCTGCAGGACGTTCCCGAGGGATTTTTTCCATGGAAGTCCGAGTTGGTTGGCGAGATCGATGCGGACCACAGTAAATTCGGCGCCGGTGTCGACGAGGAAGCGACCGACTTCGCGGTCGTTGATCGCGACGGAGACAAAGGGGATGCCGCTGGCGGTTTCGAAGGGGACCGTGACGGAGGATGAGTCTTCGGGAAAAGCGGCGGCTGTTGTTTGGTCGGAGAAGGTGAGTTTGTGGTGTTTCGAGGAATCGGGCCAGTCTTCCTCCGGGGGGATAAACTCTCCGGTGAAGGCCGGAGGATTTTCCGGGTTAATGAGATTCAGAAAGGCGTTGGCGCTATCCAAACGTGGGGGTGTCGCCGGCGGGATCATGTTTTGGTTGTAGGTGGCCAACATCGACTCGGCGGCCTTCATGAAGTCGCGACTTTGTTGGTCGTTGGTGGACGCCGGACTGCTGAGCCGTGTGACGATATCGACGGCGTGTTGGATCGCGTAGTTGAGGTTTGCCTCTTGGAGTTGGTCTCTAGTGAAGTCGGTTAGAGGATGATCACCGGGGGCATTGATGCTGATGTTTGAGAACGTGATGCTGTCGCTACCGAGTCGTTCGAGGGCGGCGCCGGTGATGGGGTAGGCGGCGTTCGGGTCGATTTTGAGACGGATTCGTTTTTCGGGATCGATGTAGACTGAGAAGACGGGGGAGTTTTCGGCGTCGACGGATTTTGTGATGAGGGTATTTTGTTTGATGGCGGCGTTGATGGCTTCGGCGATGAAGGAGAGATCGAAGGGGGCGTTTTCGTAGGCGTTTCGACCGGTGGCGAGAGGGCTGAAGGTAGTGGAGTTGCGGGTGACTTTGAGTTCGGGATGGACGCCGGTGATGAGGTCGAGCCGACCGGGGTGTTTGAGAGAGAACGAGAGGGTGTATCCATTTGTGCTGTAGATGACGGGGAGCCCGCTTTTTTCATCGAGCATGAGAAGAGCCTGGCGGTCGCCGTTGCTTTCGAAGAGGAAGACGAAAGGAGTGTCTTTCGCTGAGAGTGTGGCGGAGAAGGTATCGGAGGCGGAGGGGCCGGTGGTGGAGAGGCGGAGTTCCTTATCGCCGAGGAGGGCGCGGAGTTCTTCTGCGGCGGGTGAGGCGTGAGTGGGAGCGGCCCCGAGGAAGGCGAGGGCGCAGAAGGTGGCGGCGATGTGGGTCGCCGTTATTCGGGCGAGAGGGTTCAAGGGAAGAGAGGGTGGACCGATGTGTGTGGGGGGAATGTAGCGTGAACGGCGCGGAAGGAAAACGGATTTGCTTTTGGGGGGGAGGGGTGGATCTAGTTTGGACGCGTGATGTTCAGACCCCTTAACTATTTTGTCGTTTGTTATTGGTGGCGGGGATCGGCGACAGGCTTGACGAACGGCCCTTGAAATCACGGTAGTCTTCCCGGATTCTGTTCCATCCTCTCCCTGAACCCCCTGCAACCCCGGGCCTGAAAGGCTTGGAAAAACAGGGCTGAAAAAGCCGTTTCCTATCAGTTGTCGAACCCGCTGCCAGAAATCCTCTTTTCCCTCAAGGTCCCTGCGGAACACTTTTCCCCGCTCGATGGATTGGCGAATGTCCGCATGCTCGACAACGGGGTCGCGATTGCTCCCCGGGAGCAGGTCCTCTCGGAAGTCTCAAACTGCACGGGGTTCGCGTCTCAGGGCGAGATCAGGGTGGACGCGGAATTTCTCGATGCGGCGCCCATGCTCAAGATCGTGGCGAATGTCGCGATGGGGATCGACAATCTCGATCTCGATGCGCTCCGATCACGCGGTGTTGCTGCTTGCAACACCCCGAGTGCTTTTGCTGAATCGACCGCTGATCTCACCATGGGTCTGCTGCTTGATCTCACCCGGCGCATCGCGGAATCGGATCGCTATGTCCGCACGGGCGAGTGGAAAAAAGGAATGGAGCCCCTGCGCTGGGAGGGGGCACAGATCGGCGGGCGAGCGCTTGGACTGATCGGATACGGAAGAATTGCCAAACTGGTCGAGGCTCGTGCTCAGGCTTTTGGGATGAATGTGATCCACTGCCGTGCTGCTTTCGGTGGTGGAGAAAACGAGCGCACGTTGCCAGAGCTTTTGTCAGAGGCCGACGTCGTCGTCACGCTGGTTCCCTTGACGGAAAAGACCCATCATCTCATCAATGCCGATACCCTGTCGCAAATGAAGCCGGGCGCTTTTTTCCTGAACCTCGCCCGGGGAAAAGTCATGGATGAATCGGCGGTTGTTGCTTACCTGAAGAACGGTCACCTTGCCGGCGCCGCCTTTGATGTCTTTGAAAACGAGCCCGCCGTGAAGGAAGAACTTTTTTCCATGGACAACGTCGTTTTGACTCCCCACATCGGCGGAGCCACCTTCGAGCAGCGTCGCGGCGGAAGGTTTTCTGCGGCCGAAGAAATCGCACGATTTCTTCGAGGCGAAGAATTGCTCCATCGGATCTTGTGATTTTTGGGATTCATTCGGAACAGCCTGGATTCGTCCTGCGTTTCACAGGTGAGTTTTTTTGATCTCACCTTTTCTATTATTGTCGCTCCGATGAGATGGGTGTGTGGGGGGGTGTCGGTTGAATGGTGGGGAAGGAAAATGGGTTTGCTGGGGGGGCGGGGTGGTCCTAGTTTGGACATGCGATGTTCAGGCCCCTTCACTATTTGGTTGTTTTGTTGTTGGCGGTGGGGAGTGCGGGAGAGGGATGGGGGCGGACGTGGACGAGTTCTTACGGGAAGGCGATCGAGGGGGAGTTGGTGGAGTTTGACGGGGAGACGGTGGAATTGAAATTGGCGGACGGGCGGATGTCGAAGTTCAAGGTGTCGTTGTTGAGCGAGGACGATCAGGTGTTTTTGCGGGAGTGGAAGGAGAGCGTCGGGGGAGGGGTGGATGAGGCGCCTGCGAGTCGGGAGTGGCCGGAGCAGGTGGAGGTGGATATTTCGTTGGATGACATTGTCATTGTGGAAGAGGACCGAGACAAGGAGCGGTATGTGTATCGGAGTCCGCATTTTGAGTTCGAAGCAAACGGTCGTTTGTCGAAGAATGTGGTGAGAGATTTTTCACAGGTGTTTGAGGCAACGCTGGAAGCCGTGCGCGCGCTTCCGATCAACTTGGATGCGAAGCCCCCAGAGGATGGCTATTGGGACGTGAAACTTTTCAACACTGAAGAACAGTATTTTCGGGACGGTGCTCCGGAGGGAAGTGGAGGCGTCTACTTTCCGAGCACGGGGTTGGTCAAGGTACCGCTGCCCCATCTAGGGGTCGACTACACCGGTGTTCGATACGTGGTGGATTCGAGTAAGACCAATGCGACTTTGAAGCATGAGATCGTTCACCAAGTCATGCACGATCTGTTGCCGTATATGCCCGTTTGGATGTACGAGGGATTTGCCGAATTTGTTCAATGTATGCCATATTCGAACGGGCGGTATCGGTTCAACGATGTCGACGACGCGATCAAGGAGTATGTTGCTGAGGGCGAGCGAGAGTATGAGTTAGTCGATTTGCAATCGCTGATGGAAATGGACGGCGAAACGTGGGCGGAGGAGTTATTGGACGAAAAGGCGTGGAAGAATTACGAATCTTCGTGTGTGTTGCTTTACTATTTTCTGAGGATCGATGGCGAGGGGGATGGTGCGGGAATTTTTTCGTATTTGGACGAAGTTCTTACCGCTGAGGGGGTCAGAGATTGGGATGCTGTTTTTGCGAAGGCGCAGAAGACGCATATTCTTCGAGATCGCGATTTCGACACGTTGCGGGCGGAAATTAGTGAGCGGTTGCGAAGCAACAATACTTTGGGTTTGAGAATTACTTTCGGTGAGCCGTCTGAGATATCCAAGAAAGTTGTGGAATAGGTGTTCTTTCCGGGGACGATGACTTCCAGAGGGTGAGAGGGTGAGAGGGTGAGAGGGTGAGAGGGAATAAAGTGTTGATATGTGTGTGGGGGGCGGATTGTGGCGAGAAGGGCGCGGCAGGAAAATGGCTTTGCTGGGGGGCGGGGTGGAATTAGTTTGGGGGCGTGATGTTCAGACCCCTTACCTATTTGATGGTTTTGTTTTTTGTGGCGGGGAGCGTGATGGAGGTTGGGGCGCGGACTTGGACGAGTTCTTACGGGAAGGCGATTGAGGGGGAGTTGGTGGGGTTTGACGGGGAGACGGTGGAATTGAAGTTGGCGGATGGGCGGATGTCGAAGTTCAAGGTGTCGTTGTTGAGTGAGGACGACCAGTTGTTTTTGCGGGAGTGGAAGGAGCATGCGCCGCCGGAGCCGGTGAACCGGGAGTGGCCGGAAGTGGTGGAGGTGGATGTGTCGTTGGACGACATTGTGATTGTCGAGGAGGTGAGGGAGAAGGAGCGGTATGTGTATCGGAGTCCGCACTTTGAGTTTGTGGCGAATGCGCGGTTATCGAAGAGCGTGGTGCGGGAATTTTCGCGTGTCTTCGAGGGGACCTTGGAAGCGGTGCGGGCGTTGCCGATCAATTTGGATCCCAAGCCGCCGGAGGACGGGTTTTGGGACGTGAAGTTGTATAAGACGCGTGATCAGTATCTGAAGGATGGCGGGCCTCCGGGGAGTGCGGGGGTGTATATGGGTGGCTCGGGGATGGTGAAGGTGCCGTTGCCGAACCTGGGGGTGGAGTATACGGGGATTCGATACATTGTGGATACGGACAAGACGAACCGGACGCTCAAGCACGAGATCACGCACCAGGTGATGCATGAGATTTTGCGGTATATGCCGGTATGGATGGTCGAGGGGTTTGCGGAGTTTGTGGAGAGCATGCCGTATTCGAAGGGGAAGTATCGGTTCAACGACGTTGACGATGCGGTGAAGGAGCGGGCGGCGGGGGACAATCGGGATTACGAGATGGCGGATTTGCAATCGTTGATGTTGATGGATCATGCGACGTGGGGGGCGGCGTTGACGCAAGGCGGGGCGGGGAAGAATTACAATTCGTCGTGTGTGTTGTTGTATTATTTTTTGAAAGTGGACGGGGCGGGGGATGGGACGGGGATTTTTTCTTATTTGGATGAGGTGCGGACGGCGGAGCGGCGGAGTGAATTGGAGGAGAAGCGTGTGGCGGCGCGGGAGAAGTATTTACTGCGGGACCGGAGTTATGAGCAGTTGATGGAGGAGGTGGCGGTGGCGTTGCGGAGCAAT
>JBCCIR010000199.1:0-8271 GCA_039028175.1 Verrucomicrobiota bacterium | reverse complement strand
CCCCCCCCCCCCCCCCCCCCCCCCCCCCCCCCCCCCCCCCCCCCCCCCCCCCCCCCCCCCCCGCGCCGCCGGCCCCGGGCCTTTTGTTGAAGGAACCGGTGAAGCAGTGGGTGAAGGCGCGGGAAGCGAAGGCGGCGATGGCGCGGGCGGAGCAGTTGGCGGGGGAGGAGGCGTGGCCGGAAGTGATGGCGCAATTGCGGACGGCGATTTCTGAGGCGCCGGACAACGAGGATGTTTTGCGGCGGAGTGCGTTTCTGTTGAGTTTGGGATCGCCGGCGGACGCGGTGATGTTGTGGGAGCGGTTGGATCAAGTAGGGACGATGACGGCGGAGGATCGTCAGTCGTGGGTGAGTGCATTGATTTCGACGGGGCAATTGGAGCGGGCGGGGGAGGTTTTGGATGGGTTGGAGGCCGAAGGGAAGGGGGACCGGGTGACGGGTTTGATGCGATTGCGGTGGTATGCGGCGCAGGAGGATTACGAGGGGGCGGCGCCGAGGGCGGCGGCATTGGCGCGGGAATATCCTGAGGATGAGGAGGTGGCGTTGTGGCGGGCGAGTATTGATATTTTGGGTGCGAACGCTCGGGATGAAGAGGTGAGTTTGGAGAGTTGGCGGACATTTTTGCCATTGGCGGGTAAGGCGGAGGGGGGTTTGGGGGTCTTGGCGTTGGATGTGGTGATCGGGATGGAGACTTGTCCGCCTGAGTTGGCGGAGGAGTGCCGTGCCTTGTTGACGGAGCATGCGAGCCGGCAGGAGCGGCATTTATTAAAGTGGTTGGAGTGGTCGATTCAGTTGGAGCCGGAGCGGGCGCCGGTATTGATTGCGGAGGCGATGGAGGGGCGCAAGAAGTGGGCTCCGGCGGACCGGTATTGGATGATGGCGTGGCTGAACCAGCGGGGGTATCACCGGGATGCCTTGGAGATGGTGAGCGACACGGAGGTATTGACGCACGGGGGATTGTTTTTGGCGCGATTGGATGCGCTTTTGCGAATGAATCGATTGGAGGAGGCGGGTTCGCTATTGGCGATGAAACCGATTCCTTTGACGCCGGCGTTATACAGTTTATCGATGGCGCGGGTGGCGGTGGCGCGGGGTGCGGACGGGGAGGATATGGCGAGTCGATTCCTGGCGGAAGCGGGGAAAGGGGCTTTGTTAGGAAAAGAGTGGGGAACTTTTGCCGAGAGTTTTCGGTTAGCGCGTGAGCGCGGGCATGATGAGACGTGGAAGGAGTCGGTGGGCACAGCGCTTTCCAGTTCGCGCCGGTTAACGCGGAAGGATTTGTTGGCGGTTGAGGATATTTTGAAGGATTTTGGTGAAGACGCGATGGCGGTGGAAGTGGTGGAGTTGTTGGGACCGGGCGGGGGGATGGCAGGACCGGCTGATGAGGAATCGCTCGGGTCGCCGGAGAGTGAAGGGGAAGGCACTTCGCCGCTTACGGTGCCGATGTTGCCGGCGTTTCCGCGGGTGGAGACGGAGGGGGAAGGCGCAGCACCTCTCCCGGTCGCACCGCCGATTCCGGAATCTCCCAATTCGGGTGAATGACGGTGGTCTTGGAATTGGGTTTGGGTGATTCGGCGGTGATGCGGTATCCGGAGAGGGCGACCACTTCGGTATTGCGGGGTGCGGGATCGGTCGGGTAGGGGACGGTGAGCGAGAAGGTTCCGTCTGATTTGGGTATGGTGGTGATTTGGTAGGAGACAGGGCGATTGGTGGTGAGAGAACTGAGGTTCAGGGAAGCGGTGACGGATTGGGAATCTGGCGGAGCGATTCCTTTGATGGTGGCACCGGGGACGGTTTCGAAGATCTTGATGGAGGAGGTGATGGCGCCGGAGTAGCAGAGCCAGGTGTTATTCTCTTCCCACCAGACCTGGCCGGGACGGGCGAGGGCACGGAGGCGATCGGGGTCGGGTTCGCGATCGAGGTCGAGAGCACTGAGGATGAGGTATTCGGTTTTGGGATTGAGGCGGTATCGGATGAGGCTTTGCTGTGGGGATTCGTAGATGAGGCGATAGTGGCTCATACCGGAGGCGTCACCGAGGTAGAGGCGGGGGCCGACGGCGCCGCGGAAGAGGTCGCCATATGAGAAGATACGGACGGGTTCGCCGTCCAGTTCGTGGGTTTGTTCGGCGACGTAGTATTGACGTGGATTGATGCCGCTGAACTCGAGGGCGGGGATGAAGTGATCGGCGCACCATTGGGCGTCGACGACGACATATCGGACGTCGTCATTGGGGGTGAGGTTGGAAGCGAGGAGGTCGAGGGAGCGTGCTTCATTGGGTTCGATGAGCCATCGGACGAGATTGGGATCGGGGTAACGGCTGGAGACGGGGATGCGTTGGGCGAGCGTGTTGATGAAATTGCCGGAGTGCCAATTGGTGAGGACGCCGTATGAGCCGGGCGGGTAGGGGAAGCGATTTTCGGGGGTGTTGTTCCATGGGGCGGCGATGGTGCGTGGGGGGACGGGGGGATTGGGCGAGTGGTTTTTGAGCCAATTCATGGATTCGCGCCAGGCGGGGGTATTGATGAGGGTGGTGGTGACGAGGGCGGGCGGCACGATCGGGGGCGGTGAGATACGGAGGGGCCAGATGAAGAGCGTGAAGGCGGTGGCGGCGGCGAGAGTGATGAGGGCGGGGGCGAGGGGAGGGGTTTTATCGGGGTAGAGCCGGCGGGCCAGGCCTGTGGCGAGGGCGATGAGGGTGCGGGCGGCGAGGGCGGCGAATCCGAAGGCGGCGAGGTAATCGTAGTCGCGGGTGATGAGCCAGAGGGCTGAGATGAGGGGGAGGACAAGAAGGGCGCAGCGGAGCTGTTTGGAGTGAGAGCGGAGGTCGTGGAGTAGGAGGAAGATGCCGGGGATGGCGAGGAGAGGGAGGATGTTGAAGCGTTGCCAGAGGAGGGCCGGGGAGATGGCTTGGTGTTCGGTGACGTAGAGTGTTTTTGGGGAGAAGAGGAAGACGATGTTGTTTCCGAGCGGGGGGACGATGAAGACGGCGATGGCGAGGACGACGCCGAGTGTGGCGGACGCGATGGCGAACTTACGTTGTTGGCTGGGGGACAGGGAGTGGGTTAGCTTTGAAAGAATGAAGCACGCGATCGTTGTGAGGCTTGCGGTCGTGATGGCGAGAAGGAAGTATTTGGCATCGAGTTGGAGATTGGGTCGAAGGAGGCCGACGGCGAGGGCGATGAGCGTAAAGGCGGCGAAGTATCTTGCGATTGAGGCGAGGAGGTCGGGGTTGAAGGTGCGATACCAGAGAGTTGTGATGACGCCGATGGCGGCGGCGACGAGGAGGAAGAGGATGTAGATGGGGCCGCCGTGCCAGGTGAAGAGGAGGAGGACGAGGGGGAGGGCGTGGAGGGTGGCGTGGAGGAATTGAGAGATGGGTGGGCGGCGGTTGTTTTTGAGAGTGGCGGCGAAGCCGAGGATGATGAGGGGGCAGAGCATCATTTCTGCGGCGTGATGATCGCCGAAGCCAAGCATCGTGCGATTGAGCGCGGTGCCGGGGAAGAGGAGGTAGAGGGTGAGGGCGGCGAGGGCGGCGGTGCGGCCGAGGGTGACGCGGACGAGGGCGTAGAAGGCGAGGAGGGCGAGCGCGCCGAATGCGATGGGGGACCAGGCGAGGACTTGGGCGGTGGTGGCCTCGGTGGGGTTGCCGCCGTCGAGAGCGAGGACGACGGTGGCGAGTGAGATTTGGAAGAGGCCGGCGGCTTCGTTATAGACGCCGGTGGGGTAATGGGTGCCGGGGTCCCAGCGTTGGAGTTGGGGAAAATTTTCGGCGGTGGTGAGGATTTGGCGTTGGTGGTAGTAGGGATCGGCGCCGAGGAGGATGGTTTCGCCGGGTGTGGAGGGGGGAAAGACCTGGGGGTGCGCGGCGTCGATGCGGCTCCAGAGCCAGAAGGAGAGCAGGGCGAGGAGGAGGGCACCTTCGAGGAGGGTTAGGAGGCGTGGGGTTTGGCGAAGCGCCGTCATGCGGGGGTATATTCTTGGGCGATGAGGTCGCGGAGGGCTTCGATCATTTTGTTGGTGGCGTCGAGGTTGGGGAAGGCGCGCATGTTTTGGGCGGCTTCGGTCCAGCGGGCGGGGTCCTCGAGGAGGGTCAGGGCGGGTTTCGAGGCGGCGGCGGGATCGCGGCTCCATTCGGCTTCGGTGGTGACGGGGGCCTTGGTGATATTGGAGAAGGCGCGGGCGTTTGAGGATTGGTGGTCATCGGCGGCGCCGGCGAGGGGGACGATGAGGGTGGGGATGCCGAAGGCGGCGAGTTCGTGGAGTGAGTTTGCTCCTGCGGAAGAGATGGCGAAATGGGTGGCGGCGTAAGCGTCTTCGATTTGGTGGTGGTAGGGGAGGACTTCCGCGTCGAGGTCGAGTTTCTGATATTCCGTTAGGATGGGTTGGGGATCGGATTTTCTTCCGGCGAGGTGAGTGATCTTTAGGGAATGGGATAAATGTTTGGCGAGGGTGGCGGTGAGGGCGGGGGTGTTTTGGTTGAGGAAACCGGAGCCGAGGGAGCCGCCGGTGACGAGGACATTGAGGGGTTCGTTTGGTTTCGGGAATTGGGTTTGGTGGGATTGGGCTTGATCGAGGAGGGATTGTGGGAGGGGGACGCCGGCGGCGAGAGTTTTGACCGTGGAGTTTGGATTTGGGGTTAAGGACGAGGTGATGATGAGGGCGGCGTCAGGGGCGAGGCGTTGGTTAGCGGCGCCGAAGATGGCGTTGGGTTCGAAGATGACAATGGGGATACCCATTTTTTTGGCGGCGAGAGTGGCGGGGATGGAGACAAAGCCGCCGCAGGAGAAGACCAGTTTTGGGGCAATGGTTTGGAGTGAGTGTTGGGCGGTGCGGGTGTTCTTTGGGAGGCGGGCGAGGCAGAGGAGTTTTCGGGCGAGAGACTGGTTTTTCCAGGGGAGGACATTGATGGGAGTGTTTGGGAAGCCGTGTTGCTCGAGTATTTGTTGTTCCCAGGGGAAGGTTCCGGTGAAGAAGTGTGTGTTGCTATTGGGGAAACGGTTTTGCCACGCGTGGGCGAGCGTGATGGCGGGGACGATGTGGCCGGCGGTCCAGCCGGCGGCGAAGGCGATGCTAGGGGTGGTGTGGGAGTGGGTGGGCGGCACGGAGAGAAGGGTGTGTGGGGAGCGAATTTGAGGGACAAGTGCGAATATGATCGTATAAGCAAGGACAGTGTCGACCTTGAAACCAGTTGAAGCGGAGAAATTTATGGAGGGTGGCGGTCGTGCAGTGGTGTTGGTCTGGGGGGATTTGGGGAGGAGTCCGCGGATGCAGCGGCAGGCGTTGATGATGGCGAGGAGTGGGGAGTGGGGGGAGGTGGTTTTGGCGAGACTATTTCATGTATGTAAGGTATTGCTTCTAAACTAATATGGTTATCTCAATAGTTCGTCCTAACACTATGGCTAGCATTGGTGGGACCTACACGGTGGAGAGAGGTCAGGTGTGCTTGGGTTCAAATCAGATTTTTTGGAGAACGTGATATTTGTGTCGTTGTATCGCCCCTTTTGGAATGCCGGATTACCCCATGCTTTGTGTGGTCATTTGACTGTATCATAGCCAGCTCTAGTGGTCGTCTTTGTCCAGGCTCTCGGGTAGAATGTCAGGGAAGTCATTTCTATGGCTGCATCCTGCACACTTACAAGGCTTCTTTGTTGTTTTGGGGAACTGAGGTGTTGGTACCAGCGATGTTCTTGTACCAGTCTGCAACGTAACGTTTATCTCTGGTGGGGAGCGTGTTCACAAGGGTGTTTGTGATTGGAATGTTCTACTGTGTTCAATTATTACTAAGTAAGGCATCAGGTCTTTGTGGAGGCGATGGCATTTGTGTCTTGAGATTTGCGTCCAGTTCCAAAGGTTTTGACTCCCTGTGGGAACACCAGCATTGTATCATAGAGTTTTCAGTCGAACAAAAGGCCTTAAGGCTCTGAATGCAATCTCCCAATTATGAGGAATTCAATTCTCTAAACGAACAGCCTCTCAACCCCCTTCTTCACCATGCCAAACAGGCACTCTCTATGGCGGCGTTATTGATACTGTGCTATTGTTTGCTTGTGTCATAGTCCTGGGTATTGCACAATGCATCGTCCTGAGCTGTGAAGTAACTCAAAAATGCCCATGTGCACTAGCTTGCGAGTATTGATATGATGTGTGTTTTGTGTTTCTCTTTGTTGCAGTGTCTTGCATCACAGGCAAAGCAGCGTGGCATCAAGTGTGCCGTCATCATCCCGGACTACACCGACGCCTATCGGCAGAAGCTGCTCTCCGACGCCGGCGTGGAGAATCTCGTCGTGCTGTCGTTCTTCGACTGGTGGGACTGCGTGGAGCAGATGGCCATCCCGGAACACATCATCACCAAACATCCGGAACTGAAGGGTATGCACTACGTGTGCCAGACGTCAACGGAGTGCGTTGCCGGTGATGCTACAGTAGTCAATGAAATCCTGGACGAGATGCCAGACGTGGATACGATCGTCGTGCCGTACGGATTCGGCAGCTTCAGCTGCGGGTCCGGGATCGTCCTCAAGGACCGCTCGCCCAAGACTCGGCTAGTGGCTGTGGAGGCGTCGACCAGCACGCCGTACCGTAACGCACTAAATGCAGGGAAGCCCTCGAGGTGTTCTCACACGCCCAGTTTCGTCAGTCAGTTGGGCGGTCCCACCGCTATACCATCCCTCTGGGACGAGGCCAAGAAGAAGAATGACCTCATCAACGACTCGGCTGTTGTGTCCTTGGACGACGTGGCCGAGGCCATTCGGCTACTAAAGCGCAACCATGACATCGTCGCCGAGGGTGCCGGCGCTGCTCCTCTCGCGGCCGCTCTCTCCGGCCAGGCCGGCAAGGGTAAGATAGTATGTGTTCTCACCGGTGGCAATATGGAATCGTCCATGCTGTCGCAGATCATGCAAGGCAGTACACCGGAGCCTGGCATGCCTATACCACCCCTGGTGCCAGAGTTCAACCCCATACCTGGCCTGTCTAGCTGAACAGAATCATAGGTATCTCCTCTATACCATTGGGAGTGGTCACAATTTGTGACCACTACACAGAAATGTATCTATTTGCACGGCTTCCAGGTGTTTTGCTGTGTCTCTTGACCTTTCATATTCAAATCTGATCTCCCATGTACATGTACCATTGTGACCACTGCACAGAAATGTGCTTGTATGCAGGGACATCCTCGTGTTTTGCCGCATGTTATGCTGCTTTGTATTCATATCTGATCTCCCATGTGGCTGCATCAATGACTGTTTTGCTCCCAAGCCCGACATACCTTCTTGGGCTAATCCGGAGACCGACTCTGACTGTGTCCACCATGCTTGGGGATTTCCCCATGCTTGCTGTCGAATCCCCTCAAACTTCGTATTTGCCGAACCCACTTTTTTTTCATTGGAGTCTTTCCTCGTTATTGTTCTTCTGTGTTCCAAAAATATCATGATGAGAATACTGTTGTGCTGCTTGTGATCGCTGCATTCAAGTTTCCGTTTATTTCTTGTGAGGCTGCCACTTTGCAGCCAAGTTGACATTGTAAAAGTCCATAGTCTTTCCATTGGGTGTTTGGTTCCGATACCTCCCTCTATGTGCTTGCGTAGTGTTTCAATACATTGATCATGTACATGAAGCTGTTCCACGCTGGCTGAAGTGCTACTTTGAATAAATTCAACTTCTTTTTGACACTTTTTTATCCTAACAACACTTGGCCTTGTAGAGTGCAAGAAGGCATACAATTTGCCCTGTAGCTTTTCTCATTTTTGTTTCCAAACTTCACTATCACTTATTCGTAGATGCTCAGCCCCATTAGTTTGAGATACATCAAAGATTATTTTTAGGCAAGCCTGCTTCAAGCACTACATGTATACTGTCTATAGTTTTATACTCTCTGCTTTTATGTCGATAGCCATTGCTACCGTACCGCCCATGCATGAAGACTGTTTTTGTGAGTTTGCAGCTCATGCAGTGTTGAATAGCATTGTACAAAGAGAAAAAATATCAAAAATACTGCCAAATGTCTCAGACTTCTTGGTGTGAGTTCGCCCTCAGCAGTAGCGGGAATAGTCTTGTCCGTGCAGCATTCGTGCCCTCTGAGCATGTTGAGATTAGATCGAGTTGCAATCGGGTAGTGACCATGTACGCCCATCGCCAAGAGAAGCACGCAAATCTACGAGAAGGCTGGATTGCCCATGCAGCGATGATTTTCTCCTATAGCAAAGATAGCGACAAAATCTGAATGAAACAGATCAGGGCATTGCGCGGGGAGACTGCCAAATCCACGAGAGT
>JBCCIR010000198.1:0-8577 GCA_039028175.1 Verrucomicrobiota bacterium | reverse complement strand
GCCGGCGAGGAGGAGGAGGGCGCGGGTGGGTTCGGGGCCCATGGCCATGGTTTGGATATCGAAGGCGCCGCCGGAATCGTGGATCATGCCTTTGATGGCGGTGTCGGCGGTGGAGAGGAAGAAGTCGACGTCGAGAGACGTTTGGCCGACGGGAGCGGTCGGGACGACCCAGGGGTCCGGGCTTCCGGTGCGGGTGAAGAGGACCCATTCGGTGCGGCCGTTGAGGTCGAGGTGGTCGTACCCCCAGATGTAGAGGTCTTGTCCGGCGAAAGCGGCGAAGGGGTCGACGTCGGTGAAGCTGGTGGCGCCGCCGAAAGCGTATTGGCCGGAAGTGGGGGGTGATTCGACGACTCCGGAGGAGTGGAGGACGTTCCAATTGGTGCGCCACTCATCGAACATGAGCGTGGTGGGGTCGTAGGAGTCGAAGGTGCCGATTTCGAAGGTAAAGCCTGTTGTATCGGTGATGGGGGAGTTATCGGAGAGGACCATGGTTTGGCCGACGCCGCTGCCCCAGTCCACGTTGACGAGTCCGGCGCGGGCGAGTGGGGCGGTGGTGGCAATGGCGAGCGCGATGGAAGCGGCGCCGATGCGGCATCCGATGTGGCCACGAGTCATCGGAGTTATTTTGGATTATTTTGGGAATGTAGACAATATAAATTTTCTAATTATTTGAGAATGTTAAGTAGATAGGGAGGAATGTGGTGGTTTTGGGGGAGGGCGCGCTGCGCGCGAATGTTGAATGGTGAATGGTGAATGTTGAATTTTGAGGGGGAGGCAGGGGCGGGCAGGAGCGGGATGCGGGTGGCACGGGGGGGACGGAAGTCTTACGACTTCCGCTATGGGAAGAGCGGGGGGCGGGAGTGTTATTGGGGTTCGGGGGCGGTGAAGTCGATGGCGTTGGAGCCGGTGGGGAGTTCGATGAAGGCGGCGCGGCCGGCTTTGAGGACGTTCTCGCTGTTCATGTTGGGCAAGGTGAGGTCGGTCCAGTCGGTCCAGTATTGCCAAGGGGCGTTGTAGTGGAGGAGGAAGTAATCGAGATAGCTCTCGGTGTAGGTGCCTTCGTCGCCTTCCCAGATGAGAACCTCGGTGGATTGGCCGGGGTCGATGCCGCCGGGGATGCCGCGCGCGACCGTGAGGCCGCGGCCGTTCGGGCCGGCGAGGGATTGGTCGGCGGGCCAAGGGGAACCGGCGAGGTTGTAATCCTGCGTGAAGGGCGTGGCGACGTCGTGGCGGCGGACTTCGCCGGTGCGGATGTAATCGATCGTCGCGACGCGCGGGTGGATGAAGTAGCCTTCGACCGGGTCCATGACGCGGCCGCCCTGATCGACCTGGTTGATGAGATCGCCTTCGTTGATCCAGCGGACGGTGGAACCGTTGTCGAGGAGGACGAGCGCGCGGAAGCCGGGTGTTTCCGTGCGGTTCTCGTAGAGAAGGATGCGGTCGTTGGGAGAGAAGCCGTCGGAGCCGGTGAACACGTTCACCTTGTCGAGGAGATCGTCGAGCGTGTAGTGACGACGAAGGGCTATGGTCACGCCATTGAGACCGGCATCGGGCGCGCCGTTCTGGGTGTTATGGCTGTCGATGGTCGGACTTCCGGCGTCGGTGGACGCGGTGAAGATGTTCGGGTCATTGACCACCGTGAGGGAGCCGGTGCCGCCGGAGGCGACGTCGTAGCGGTGGCCTTCCCAATCGCCGTTCGTGGCGCCATCGGGGTCATCGATCACTTCGATGTAATAGGTGCCGCCGGAGAGGAGGGTGGAAAGGTCGAGACCGCCCGAGCTGACCGTGAAGTCGAGGTCATTTCCGGACACTCCTTCGATGCGGCCGGTGAACACGGGTTGGGTGACGAAGGACCAGGATGAGGTCGCGCATTCGTTCACCTGGTATTCGGTATTTTGCCAGCCGCAGGTCTCCGTGTTGTCGGAGACAACCGTGCCGTCCGAGGGCAGGGTATCGGGCACGCCGTTTTGGTCGGCATCGAGCGACACGACCACGCGGACGAGGCCGTAATCGTCCGTGAGGAAGGGCACGTTCGACGCGAGATCGGGGAAGGTGATCGTTTCGCCGCCGTTGCCGTCGGCGACCGCCGTCATGGGCGGGGCGATGGTGCCGCCGGCGGGAATCGTCGCGAAGGTGACCCATTCATTGCTGTCGGGGCCGTCGCCGGTGAGCGAGTCGCGGCCTTGGAATTGGTAGATGACGTCCTGGATGCCTTCGGGGCGGACAATGAAGGCCTCGAGTTGGCGCGTGACGGGATCGGTGAGGCGCACGCAGAAGCCCTGGTGACTGCGGTTGCCGCCTTCCGGGTCATCGCAGAAGGCGTGCTCGAGGATATTGGGATCGATATCGAGATCGGGATTGCCGCCGGTGCCGGTGCCATCGGGGACGGGTTGGGCGTCGGGGCCGGTGAGGCCGTTCGCGGCGACGAAGCCGGCGAAGGTGGAGGGTTTCGTGGACGTCGTCGTGAAGCCCATGTCGGCGGAGAGGTTGATGTTTGAGTCGGTGGGGTTATCGCCCGAGGCGTCGACCCCGGTTTCCGTTCCGGCGTCGACGGGTTCACCGCTGACGGCGAGGGTGTAATCGTTCGAACTGACACCGGTAGTAGCGGGCGTGGCGCCGCTGCCGTTTTGGTCCGTGTTATCGTCCGTGGTTTCGTTCGTGCCGACGAGGACACTGGACACGAGGTTTTCGAGTGGTTGACCGCCGCCGAATTGCGAGGCGGGGATGTGGACGAAGTAAGTGCCGGGGGCGAGGCCGGAGAAGAGGTAGGAGCCGTCTGCGAGCGTGATCGTGGAGGCGCTGGCGGTCGTGCTGTTCGGGTCTTCGCCCTGGTTGTAGAGTTCCACGAGGACGTTCGGGATCACGGTATCGCCGTGGGCGGCGACGTATCGGCCGTCGTTGTTGTTATCGAAGAACACGAGGTTTCCGATGCCGACGGTGGGGGCGGCGCCATTGAAGCCGAAGTCGACGGTGAGGTTGATGTTGTTGTCCGAGCCGTCGTCGGAGGTGTTGTCTTTACCGGTTTCGGAGCCAGCGTCCGTGGGTTCGCCGCCGACGGTGAGCGTGACGTCGCGGCTGCTGATGCCGTCCGTGGCGGGGTCGCCGTTGTCGACGCCATTTTCGTCGGCGTTGTCATCGACGTCGTTGTCGGTGCCGGCGCCGGGGAGGGAGATTTGGCCGTTGAGTGGTTCGCTGCCGCCGAACTCGGAGGCGGGGATGTGGGCGAAGTAGGTGCCGGGCGTGAGACCGGCGAAGAGGTAGCAACCGCCGCTGTGGGTGGTGGTGGTTGCGACGGGTGTGCTGGCGCCCGCGGTGCCACCGGAGGTGTAGAGCTCGACCGTTACCCCGTCGACTCCTTCGCCGGCGGTGTAGACGCCGTTTCCATCGCCGTCGATGAAGACCAAATTCCCGAGGCCGACCGTGCCGGTGGTGGACACGAAGCCGAAGTCGATCGTGTAATCGAAGTCGTTGTCCTGGGAATCGCCGGTGCCGTCTTTTCCGGATTCCGCGGCGTTCAGGGGTTCGTTATTTTCGGAGAGATTGATTGTCACGCTGGAGATGCCGTTGACGGCGGGGTTCACATCATCAATGCCGTTTTCGTCCGCGGAATCGTCGTTGCCGTTGTCGGTGCCGGCGCCGGAGACGGAGAGGAGATTGAGGAGTTGGCCGCCGGCTTGGAATTCCGCGGCGGGGATGTGGACGAAATAGTTGCCGGCGATGTTCGTCGTGAGTTCGTAGCAACCGTTGGCATCGGTGATGGCGCTATCGACGGTGGGATCGACGCCCGGGGTATCGCCGACGTTGTAGAGTTCGACGGTCACGTTTTGGATAGCGGAGTCGATGCCGGAGTCGTAGTCACCGTCGTTATTCACGTCCTGGAAGACGAGATTGCCGACGCCGAGGGGCACGTAGAAACCGAAGTCGACCGTGTAGTCGAGGTCGGCGTCGGGGCTGTCGCCGGTGCCATCTTTTCCGGACTCGTCGGCGTTCAAGGGTTCGTTTCCGGAGGAAAGCGCGATGACCACGGAAGAGATGCCGTTCGTGGCGGGGTTTAAATCGTCGACGCCGTTTTCATCGGAGTTGTCGTCGGTTTGGTCATCGATGCCGTTGCCGGTGACCGAGAAGTGGCCGGAAAGTTCCTGGCCGGTGCCGAACTCCGAGGCGGGGATGTGGATGAAGTAGTTGCCTTCATTGAGGCCGATGAACTCGTAGCAACCGCCGCTTGCGGTCTGGACGGTGGCACGGGGCGTGCCGATGGTATCGCCTTGAACGTAGAGATCGACCGTCACGTCGTCGAGACCTTCACCGGAGTCGAAGACCCCGTTGTCGTTCAGGTCTTTAAAGACCAGGTTCCCGATGCCGACGGTGGGCGGGGCGGTGGGGGGATTGACTGTGACCGAGTCGTTACAGGCGGGGTCGTCGTTGTCTTCTGCGGTGACGGTGACGGCACCTCCGCTGATGAGGAAGGGGCCGTAAGAAACCGTGGCGCTGTAGAGGCCGCCGCCGTTCGGGTTCGTGCTCGTCCAGCCGGTGGCGGCGCCGTTCGTGGCGGTCACGGTGACGTCGAAGGTGAAGGTATCGTCGGAGGCGAGGGGGCCGTTGAGTTGGGTTTGGATATTTGAGGCCACGACTGAATCGACCGAGCAGGGCGGGGAGAAGCCGAAGTCGTAGCTGGGGTTCGAGCCGGTGGCGGGGCTGGTGAGTGAGATGCTGGCGGTGTTGCTGGATTGCGAGGCATCGGAATCGGTGTCATCGGCGGCGGGATCGTTGCTCGTCACGCCGCCGGCGTTTTGGTCGGTGAGGACGAGGCCGGTGAGGGGGCCTTGAGTGGTATCGAGTCGGACTTCGTAAGCGGTGCTGGGCACCACGCAATCGGCGGCGGTGAACCAGTAGATGCCATTGGAATCGGTGACAGTGGACACGGGGACGGGTGTTTGGAGGATGCCGCAGCGGATATCGACATTGTCGATGTAGACCGTATCGTTGCCGCCGCCAGCGTCCCAGCGGAAGCGGATCGCGGTGGCGCCGTCGGGGATCGGGAGGCCATTGATGGATTGGAAGGTGGCGGATTCGTTGCTCCCGTTGAGTTGGGCGATGGGATCGCCTGTGACCCAGGAGGTGCCGTTGTGATACTCGACGAACAGTTCGTCGGTGTTTTCCGTGTTATCGAAGCGGACGTCGAAGTCGAGCGTGGTGGAGCCGGGTGCGCAGCCGGCGAGACTGATAGCTCGTTCGATGGTGCCATCTTCTTGGATACGGACGGCGTTACCATCCACGTCGGACACCACTTGGACATCGCCGCTGCCGGGGCCCGCGCCCGCGCCATCGGTTTCCGTCCAGGAATTGGAATCCCAGAGGCTACCGGAGACGTCGGAGCCGGAGTAGTTTGCGGTGGGATCGAAATTGTCGGCGTGAGTGAGTGTGACGACGGGATCGGGGGCGCAGAGGACCGCGCTGCCGCCGCTGGTGTGGAGTGTGAGCGTCACGCCGGAGATACCGGCTTCGCCGGCGTCCTGGATACCATCGCCGTCGGTGTCCGACCAGACGCGATTGCCGAAGCCGGCCTGGATGAAGCCAAAGTCGATCGTGAAGTCGTAGTCGTTGTCTTGGGAATCGCCCGTGCCGTCCTTGCCGGTTTCGGCGGCGTTGAGGGGTTCGTTATTGCGGGAGAGATTGATCGTCGTGGAGCTGATACCGGTGGCGGCGGGGTTGGTGGCGTCCACACCGTTTTCGTCACCGCCGGTGCCGGTGTCGTCGGTTTGGGTATCGGTTCCGTTGCCGTAGCTGGAGAAATAGTTTTCGAGATCGCCGCCGGCTTGGAATTCGTGGGCGGGGATGTGGGCGAAGTAATTCCCGTTCGTGAGGACGCTGAGGCGGTAGCAACCGCCGGCGCCGGTTGTGGCGTTGGCGACGGGGAGATCGGTGCCGGGGGTGTCGCCGGCGTTGTAGAGTTCGACCGTGACGTTCGGGGCGGGGGCGTCGACGGAGGCGTCGTAATTGCCGTCGCCGTTGTTATCGAAGAAGACCAGGTTACCGACCCCGAGGTCGTTGACATTGACGGGGGCGCTGAAGACCTCGACATCGCCGCCGACGCCTTTGGGGTCGGAGGTATCGACGCCGCCGTAGGAGATCGCGGCGAGGGGTGAGATGGGGGTGTCGGCGGCATCATCGTCTTCGAAGATCGCGAGGCCGTGGGGTCCGGCTTCGGTGAGGATATCGCTGGAGCTGATGACATAGTGGACATCGCCTCCGGAGAGTTCGTAGAAGGCGACGCCGCCGTAGCTGTCTTCGTTTGCGGCGGAGCCGGTCACGGAGATATCCATTTCGGCGACCGTGTTGTAGATGCCGCCGGTGGGCGTGAGGATATTTGTTTCGCCTTCGTGGTTGTAGGACGTGTGGAAATTGCCATCGCAGCCGACGCGGATGCCGACGAGGAGATTGCCATTGGGATCGAATTGGAGGTCGGAGATGTGGTAATCTTCGGTGACGTCGATGAAGGTGCTGCCTCCCTGGGTGGGGATCGTCGTGTGGAGGGTATCGGGGAAGGAGCCGTTGGGGACGTAGTTATTCCAGGTGGCGCCGGCGGGCATGTTTGTATTGTTGATCGTGCCCTGGAAGCTGCCGGAGCCGGAGAGTTGGATCGAGTAGACGGAGGGAGCGCCGCCGGAGCCGGACGTGGCGTCGATCGTGCCGAAGAAGAGGCGTGCGGCGCCGGGTTCGACGGCGAGGCCGTAGGCGAGGTCTTCGATATCGGTGATCCCGGCGGCGCCGTCGTCGTAGGTGAGCGGGTCGTAGGAATCGAGGATATTACCGTTGCGATCGAGGCGATAGATGCGGCCGTCTTCGATGTTGGACACGAAGTATTGATCGTTATCGACGTCGTAGGCGATATTGCCGAGGCCGACGCCGGTGGTGCGGACATTGGTTTCTGAAGTGACCTCGCAATCGACGTGAGTGACCGTCGTGGATTGTTGGGGGAGTTCGGCGAAGACCGTGGCTTGGCCGGTGATGGCGTCGAGTTTGTAGACGCGACCGGCGGCGGTGACGCTATCGTGTCCGCCGCCTTCGATCGTGCCGTATTGGAGGATGGCGGTTTGGCCGAAGTAACCGGCGCCGTAGTTTGAGGACGCGGTGAGGAAGACTTCGCCGTTGGTGGGATTGATGGCGATGCCGAAGACGTTTCCGATTTGGTCGATGTGCCAGGAGGGGTGGTGATATCCGCTGACCGAGCCGGATTGGTCGACGCGGCCGGTGCCGGGGATGATGCCGTCGATATCGGCCATGCCGAGGGTCCATCGTTGGTCGGCGGGGACGTTGATGTTATTGCGGACCGTGCCGCAGGTCATCACGGCGATACCGGGTTGGAGGAGGACCGTTTGGCCGTTGATGGTGGAGCCGGACCAGGGGACGGAGGGGGGGAGTTGGGCGTGGGTCGTGGTGGGGGAGAGTGTGAGCGCGAGCGCGAGGGCGAGGGCGAGGGTGATGGTGAGGGTGAGCCAGGTGACGGCGATGCCCGGGAGTTAACTTCAGTCGTCTTGAACTTGCCAGTGAACGCCTGGTTGAAGGTATCAAGCGCTTCCATGCGCTTCTCGTCACGGCTCATGTCGCCAGTCGGAGACTTGGAGTTCGGAAGACCGCTGGCTGGGTTGCCAATCGGAAGTGGGGAGTAAGCTGGCCCAAGGAAGCCTGCGCCTGGCAGCGCGCCGCCGCCGAGAACGAAGGACTGAGGCATCACGGTGCCCTCAGGAGAGCCGTGGAACTTCTGCTTCCACGCCACCATCTCTGGGTGAACGATGGTCGCGCGCTTCTGGTAGCCGGTCAGCATCCAGTAACGACCACCGCTGTGGTCACCAGTCTTTCCGTTAAGTGTGTTTACGATTGCCAACTTATCGGCCTTCTGAGCCAAACGCTCGAAGTAAGCGCCGAGGCGGATGCCGTCTACGTTGGTTCCAATCGATCCAATGGGGCCAGCATACTCGCTCGGAGCTTCTGGCTTGGGGTCGAAGGAGTCGATGTGAGTCATGCCCCCACCCATGTAGAAATAGATGAGATGCTTGGCTTTGCCGACATTGCCGGACTGAGCCATCACGTTATCAACGAGCGGCATCGTGCTGAGGCCGAACGCTGCGGTAGCTGTTCCGACCGCAAATTGGCGGCGGGACAGTGGGTCCATTTTCTTCAGTTCGTCTTTCATTGGATTGAAGTGGTGTTTGGTTTGTTAAATTAGTGTGTGTTAGGGGTGTGCTTCTTTTCTGTGGCTACTGAACGAACATGAACTCGCGGGAGTTCAGGAGCGCCCAGATCAAATCGGAGTAATCGTCGTCTTGAACGATGCCTTTAGCTGCATCGGCTTCGTCCTCGCTCGGCTTGCGGTTGAGGATGCTGAGGAAGACAACGTCGATGCCTTCACTCTTACCGCCTGCTTCTTTGGCGTTCTTGATGATCGCTTTGCCTTCGCCGGTCATCGTCTTGTTGATGAGGTCGCCGTTCATCATCATCATGACTTGTGGGACGGAACCGACTTTGTTGGCGTTTTGGATGAGCTGCTTGTCGGACTGACCGAAAGTGAACATCATG
>JBCCIR010000197.1:0-8590 GCA_039028175.1 Verrucomicrobiota bacterium | reverse complement strand
GCGCATGCCGATGCAGAAGAGGCGATCGGATTCGAGGCAATCGCGGAGCATGGCCCGGTAGCGTGGTTCGAAGATGAACAGGGGAAGGAAGCCATGAGGGAGAAGGTTACAATCGGGAAGAATCATGACGGGAGCGGCGGAGGGCAGCGGGAGGGAGGGGGCGGGTTTTGATTGTGGGGGATCTGGCATAGGGGCCGTTGAGCGTTTCCGGGCTGGTTTTTTATACGATACGCGGGGGATTGGTGAATTGGCTCGTTGAGTGTGGAGAAAGCGGCACTTGGACGTGTGTTCTGGTCTTGAAAGTCATTGAGGCGGGGGGAATCGGGCGAATTCGTGAAAATGGCGGATGTTTTGATTGCAAGGGCCGGAAATTGTGATTTTATGACGCTTTCTCCAAAGGCTGGAGACGGCGGATGCCAAGGTGGCGCCGTCGTAAGAGTAGTAGAAATGAGTGAAACGACAATAGAACCATCCGAATTCCAGCTTCACGAAGGTGATACTGGGAGCGCTGACGTGCAGGTTGCACGTTTGACGGAGCGTATCAACCATCTGACGGACCACATGAATGTCCATCGGAAGGACTTCTCGACGCGGCGAGGTTTGCTGCGGCTAGTAGCCCGGCGCCGCAAGCTTCTTGATTACCTCGCGGACAAGGACAACGGCCGTTATCAAAAGCTGTTGAAAGCGTTGGATCTTCGCCGTTAACCGGCGCGGACTGATCGGCATCTGGCAAGACGTTCATTGTGCCCCGCCTGATTGGCCGGAATTGATCGAGATTTTATTGTTCAACGAGGACAGAAATTTTTTTAGAGAGCGACCGAGCGTGCTGAACTGGGCCGGGGTGGATTGCGGGGCGGATTTTTTTGCCGGCGCGAGGTCTTTTGGGGGCACGAGCAGGATGGAGGCGCGTCAGATTTAACAAAGAGAAAGAAGAAAAGAGAAAATGAGCATGCATACAGAGAAAGTGACACTCGGGAGTGCCGAGATTACGTTTGAGACGGGCAAGATGGCCAAGTTGGCTGACGGGGCGGTTACGGTCAGTTGTGGTGACACAGTGATTTTGGTTACGGCGGTATCGCAAACGACGATTCGCGAGGGGCAAGATTGGTTTCCGCTTTCGGTGGAATACAAGGAGAAGGCCGCGGCTGCAGGGCGGTTTCCAGGCGGTTATTTCAAGCGGGAAGGGCGGCCTACGGAGAAGGAGATTTTGACCTGCCGGATGACGGATCGTCCGCTGCGTCCCTTGTTTCCGAAAGGATATCTGTATGATACGCAGATTATTGCGTTGTTGTTGAGTGCCGACGGTGAGAACGACGCGGATGTGTTGGCGATGAACGGAGCTTCTGCGGCGCTTTGTGTTTCTGACATTCCCTTTGCGGGGCCTATCGGCGCGGTTCGCGTGGGCCAGATCGACGGTCAGTTTGTTCTGAATCCGACGAACGAGCAGCGTGAGGACAGTGATTTGGATTTGATATATGTCGGGACGGCTGAGGAAGTGATCATGATTGAAGGGGCGGCGGAGGAGATGCCGGAGCAGCGATTCATTGAAGCGCTTCATTTTGCGCACGAGGGCGTGAAGACGTTGGTGGCGGCGCAGGAGACCATGATGCGTGCGATTGGAAAGGAGAAGCGACAGCCGGAATTGATGAAAGTGGATCAGGCGCTTCTTGACGTGGCGTATGAAGTTGCGGGCGACCGTATTGAAGATGCCATTTACAAGCCGAGCAAGGTTGAGCGGGGCAAGGCGGTTGACGCGCTAGAGGCAGAGGTTCGCGAAGTGATTTTGGAACGTTATCCGGAGGCGGACGATTTCGCGATGAGCCAGGCTTTCGATTTTCTCAAGAAGAAGGCGTTTCGGATCAGTATTTTTGAGAAAGGGAAGCGCTGCGACGGCCGGGGCATTGGCGATCTTCGCCCGATCACGAACGAGGTGGGTCTTGTTCCGCGATCGCACGGTTCTTCGCTTTTTACCCGGGGTGAGACTCAGGCGCTGGGGTTGGCGACATTGGCTCCGATGGACGAGGTCCAGATGCTCGACAGCTACACGGGCGGAGATGAGTTCAAGCGATTCATTTTGCATTACAACTTCCCTCCATTCAGTGTGGGGGAGACGGGGCGCATGGGTGGATTGAACCGGCGTGAGATCGGGCACGGAGCCTTGGCGGAGCGTTCCGTTTTACCGGTGGTTCCTTCCGATGACGAGTTTCCTTACGCGATTCGTGTGAGCAGTGAGGTGCTTGAGTCGAACGGTTCTTCTTCGATGGCGACGACCTGCGCGGCGACATTGGCACTATTAGACGCGGGCGTTCCTTTGAAGCGTCCGGTTGCGGGTATTTCCGTGTGTCTTGTCACCGAATTCAGCGAGGACGGGGCGATGGAGAAGTATAATACGCTTTTGGACATTGTCGGGAGTGAAGATTTCTTCGGCGACATGGATTTCAAACTATGTGGAACGACCGAAGGTGTGACGGGATATCAATTGGACCTCAAGCTTCCCGGGATACCGCTCAGTATTTTGGAGGAAGCGATCGAGCAGGCGCGAGCCGCGCGTGGGACGATCCTGGACATAATGGCTTCGGCGATTTCGACTCCGAATGAATTGAGTGATCATGCACCGCGGATCGAGATGTTGAAGATCAATCCGGACAAGATCGGCGAGTTGATCGGACCGGGCGGCAAGAATATCAAGGCGATTCAGGCGGAGACGGGTGCCGACATCAACATTGAGGATGATGGCACCGTGCATATTTACTCGGCCAAGAAGGAGGCGCTTGATCGGGCCTTGGAGATGGTTAAGCGCACGACTGCCGAAGTTGAAGTGGGTGAAACCTATCACGGCAAGATTGTCTCGACGACGAACTTCGGGGCGTTTGTGGAGGTATTGCCGGGCCGGGACGGTCTCATTCACATTTCTGAGCTGGCGGACTTCCGTGTCAATGAGGTCGAAGATGTCGTTAAAGTGGGCGACATGGTTTACGCGAAGTGCATTGGCATTGATGACAAGGGTCGGGTCAAAATGAGTCGCAAAGCCGCAATGGCGGAGCGTGACGAGTCCGCTTAAGACTTCGCGAGAGTTTGCAAGGACAAGAGAAGGCCGGCCGCCATCGCTCGACGCGATGAGCGGCCGGTTTTTTTATGGGAGGGGCTTAGCGCGGGGAGGGAGCGAAATCAATTTGGGAGTCGGGGATGCGCTCGAAGCTCGTGTTCGCGCTCATTTGCCACAGGAGGAGAAGAGCAATAAGGAGGATTAATGTGCTCACGACGACGAGGGATACGGTAATGATGGAACGGCACACGGGGAGTGAAGTATATGCGGGTGAAGGGGCCTCGGCAATTCCTGGCATTGCCAAAATGTGAAGGCCGAGAAATCAGTTCCGAACGATCAGGGCAGCGTAGGCGCCATCGTGTTCGGGCGTGGGGAGGAGGGTGTTCTCCCGAACGAGGGCCAAGTTCTGATGATTGGTCAGCAGTTCTTGGACGAGGTCTTGGTTTTCTTCGGGTTCGATACTGCAGGTGCTGTAGACGAGATGTCCTCCAGCGCGAAGGAGGGGTAGTATATTAGTGAGGACAACGCTCTGGATACGAGTGATTGCCTCGATGGATTCAGGGGAGATTCGCCATCGGGCATCGTGCCGTCGTCTGAGGACCCCGGTGTTGCTGCAGGGGGCGTCGACGAGAATCTTGTCGAACTGATGCGGGAAAGACTTGTTGACGTCGGAGGGGGCCAGTTTGGTCCAATCGACCAGACAGGTAGCGGTATTGGTGACTCCGAGCCGATGAATGTTGGCGGCGAGGGTGTTGAGGCGAGATTCGGACGAATCCCCGGCGATGATGGACCCGCTATTGTCCATTTTCTCGGCAAGGAGGCAGGTCTTCCCACCCGGGGCGGCGCAGGCGTCGAGGATTTTGTCATTTGGTGCCGGGGCGAGCAAATCACAGGCCATTGCGGTGCTGGGGTCTTGAATATAGCCGTAACCGTCGTCGAGGAATTTTGAGGGGAGGCTCTCGAGGCGATAGAAGCGGTCGTCCGTGAGAGAGGGCGACGCGTCCTCGGGCAGGTGCGTAGTCGCGTCGGGTTTCAACTTGTTCAAGCGCATGAAGAGTGGCGCGGGGCTATTGATGACCTGGCCGATATCGACTGTGGTTTTCGATCCGAAGTTTGAGGTCCAACGTTTGATGATGAACTCGGGCAGGGAGAATCTGATGTGGGCGGGGAGGGATTCCTGTGCGGCGAGGGCGGAGTCCTTTTCACGGGTGGCGCGTCTCAAGATGGCGTTGACGAATTTTGTTTCGCTTCGGTTGCGGGAAAGCGCGACCGTCTCATTGACGGCAGCGTGGTCGGGAACTCGCATGAAGAGGACCTGGTAGAGACCGATTCTAAGGAGACGGCGGGTATTGTTGGAAACTTTTCCCTTGGACCATTGGTCGATCCAGTGGTCGAGAATTGAGCGTGATTGGAGCACGCCCAAGACCATCGTTTTGATGAGGGCGGCGTCTTGAGTGGAGTGGGAATGCTGT
Organism: Verrucomicrobiota bacterium; assembly: GCA_039028175.1. Classification (GTDB taxonomy): domain Bacteria; phylum Verrucomicrobiota; class Verrucomicrobiia; order Verrucomicrobiales; family DEV007; genus JBCDBW01. The sequence goes on along the minus strand of JBCCIR010000197.1, from coordinate 4,072 downwards.
TCGAAATGTTCAGCAATCAGTGCCTCTGCGTAGACGTGTCCGGGGGAGCGTTCCCAGCGGGAGAGGATTTGGAATGCGGCGTGGCGTGTTGATGGCATTATCTGGGCCGGACGCCGCGCGGAGATGATGTGGAGAGCGGGCTCCCTCAGTGGCCGGAGCGTCCGATGGAATGGTATTCGATGCCTTTGTCCGTCATCGTTTGGGGATCAAGAATATTGCGTCCGTCGAAGACGAGGGGGGTGCGCATGCGTTTTTTGATTTCGGATAGATCGGAGTTGGCGAAATGGGGCCATTCCGTGGCGATGACGAGGACTTCGGCGCCGTCGAGGCAGGTGTACATATCATCGGAGTAGGTAATGGGGCCTTCGAGATTTCCGAATCGCTTGGCGGTTCCGATAGCTTCGGGGTCCCATGCGGTGATTTCGGCACCTTCGTCGAGCATTTGGCGGGCGAGCTTGATGGCGACGGATTCCCGGACATCGTCGGTGTTCTGTTTGAAAGCGAGGCCCCAGAGCGCGATTTTCTTTTCTTTGAGGACCCAAATTTTTTCACGGATACGATCAAGGAAGCGTTGGAGTTGGAGGTCGTTGATCGTTTCGACTTCTTTGAGGAGGGCGAAAGGATATCCGAGAGATTCGGAGATGGCGATGAAGGCCTTGATATCTTTTGGAAAGCAGGAGCCGCCATAGCCGAGGCCGGCATTGAGGAACGCGCGACCGATTCGTTTGTCTGTTCCGATTCCCTCGGCGACTTTCTCGACATCGCCTCCGGACTTTTCGCAGATAGCGGCGACGGCATTGATGTAGGAGATTTTGAGAGCGAGGAAGGAGTTGGCGGCGTGCTTGATCAGTTCCGCGCTATTGATGTCGGTGACTAGCACGGGAGCCACGAAGGGTTCGTAGACTTTTTGCATGATGCCGAGGGCGCGATCGTCGTTTGCGCCGATGACGATGCGGTCGGGATTCATGAGGTCATCGACGGCGCAGCCTTCGCGGAGGAATTCGGGATTGCTCACGACTCCGAACTCGACGCCGTCGGGGGCGTACCGGCGAATGGTGTCGGCTACTTTTTCTCCGGTTTTGACGGGGACGGTGCTTTTGTCGACGATGACGCGGTAGCCGATATCCGGGGTGAGGTTTTCAGCGATTTCCCGAGCGACCTTCTCGATAAAGGAGAGGTCGACTGATCCATCGGGTTGGGGGGGGGTGGGGACGGCGATGAAGATGACATCTCCGTGTTCGACGCCTTCCTTTGTGCTGGTGGTGAAGCGGAGGCGGCCGGCGGCGACGTTTTTGGAGACGAGTTCCTCGAGGCGGGGCTCGTAGATGGGCACGTGCCCGTCGAGGAGGGTTTGGACCTTTTCTTCGTTATTATCGACGCAGACGACGTTGTGTCCGACTTCTGCAAAGCAGGTGCCTGTGGTGAGGCCGACATAGCCGGATCCGATGAAAGTGATGTTCATGACAGGGGGGACATTAAATGAGAAAGGGTAAATGACAACCGGTGAAAGGAGAATGCTTGGGGAAGGTGTCGTGCGGCGAGATCTGGGTGCCGACGAGGGGGGTTGCGAAGGTCAGTTGGTTGGGCCCCCTCCAGTGGGGGAGAAAGCGAGTGGGAGGCCAACCTGGGGGAATTCTTTCAGACTGAGAGTGAACACGAAGCCGTATTCTTTCTCGGTTCTGTTGTTACGGACCATGCCACCGAAGGAGGCCGTCCAGCTTTGGAGATCGCGATGGAGTGTGTATTGCTGCCACTCCAGTGTGCTGTCGTCCGCTTCGTAGCGGTGATAGCTTCCGAAACCCCAGTTTTCGCCCAAACGGGTGTAAGTGGAGATGGTGAAGAGATTGCTGTCTTCGAAGAAGGGGTGGTCTTTAATGACACGGCTGCCGAAGGAGATTTCGCTCCAGTTAACGGGCATGAAGGTGAGTTCGGTGTTAACGTCGGTGAATTCGAAGGCATCGCCGAACACGGGCCATTGGGATTCGACATCGAGGCGGAACCATGGGAGGGGACGCCAGCGGAGGTCTGCGAAGAGGTTGGAGAAGTCGCGATCGAATTCGGGGTCTTCGAAGTAGGCTTCGAAGTAGGTATTAAACTCGAGCCAGTTGTATGTTTGGCCGTTTCGCTGGGTTTGGAGGCGATTCATGAGGCCGTAGCGCATGATATTCCAGGTGCGCAGTTCATCGACGGCGGTGAAGAAGGGGATATCGATGGGGCGCAGCTCCCGGGTGGGGGCGTAGCGGTCGATCTTGGGGAAGCCTACGGGGAGGTCGTTACCGCCGATGTATGACCAATCAGTGTAGGGTTGAAGAATATGGCGCAGTTTATCGAGGCCGATCTTGGGCGCGTAGACGTTGTCGTAGACTTTGGAGAGTTTGAAGGAGCTTTGGATACCTGCGTGGCCGAGGGTGCGGCCTTGGGACGAATTGACGAGTCCGCCGGAGACGTCCGAGTAGTGGGTGTAGCGAATCCCGCCGCGGGGAATGACGTTGAGCCATCCGCCGACGGTGAAGGGGTAGAGGATTTCGTGGTAGGTATCGAAACGGGTGAATGCGTTGTCGGAACTGGCGAGTTTGAGGTCGTCGATGAGGGTGCGGGTGTCGTCGGGGCTGAAGAGGGGATCGAGCACGCGGGTGGCCGGGCCTCCGGGAATGGCGGGGGTGTCGGTGAGGGAGAAGGGGTCGACTCCGGCGGCGATGGCGCTGTCGTAGGTGCGAAGGTCGGTTTCGAGTTCACGAATGGTCTCGCGATTTTCACGGCGGACGAAATCGGCGACGACTTCCTTGTAAACTCCGGCGGTGGTTTCGCCGTTGTAGTAGATGCCGGTGTTCAAGATGGGCTGGCGAATGATGTCGAGGGCGACTTCGGGCGAGCGAGTATCGGAGGTAAAGAAATCGTTGGCGCGGAAGCGGTAAAGGAGGCTGAGTTCGGCGCGTGGAGTTTGTTTGACGAGGTTGACGATATTGTCGGGCCGAGGGTCGGTGCGGAATTCGTTTTCGTAGAAGTCTTCGAGGACGAAGCGATCGCTGAATTTGTTTACGTCGAAGTCGATGTAGAAGCTGCTTTCCTCGGGGCCGGGAAGGTAGATGCGATGTTGGAAGCTGACGCGATAGCGTCCGGAGTCGACGTCTTCGGGAGGCCGGCTGCGGCCGTTTGCGCTTTCGGTGGGATCATCGTCACTGGCGCCGTAGAGGATGAGTTTTCCGATATTAGGATTTTCGCGGTAGCGCTGGGAGAGCAGGTCGATGCCGCCGGCGATACCGCGCTTGGTCCGGTAATCGAGGCGCATTTGGGCGAGGGTATGGTCGCCGATGAGGAAGCCGTATTTGTTGAGGAAGAATCCGCCCCAGTTGCTTTGATAGCCGGGGATGAAGGAGTAGCCGAGTTCGTCATCCATGGGCTGAGAGAGGTAGGGCAGCCAGAAGACGGGGATATTGCCGGCGAGGAACTTTACGTTTTTGAAGACGACCTTTTCGTCGGGATAGATATTGATGGTTTTCGCTTTGATACGCCACCCCGGGTCCGAGCTGTCGTCCGTGGTGAAGAAAGTTTCCTCGGTGGAGACGACATCAAAGGCATCAGTGTTGGTCTGCATTTCCGCGGCCTGAAAGTAGAGGCCGCCGACTGAGCTTCGGAGATCGGTCGCGGTAATCTCGCCGGTTTCGGTGTTGTAGACGATGGTGTCGCCTTTGTAGACGATGCCGCTTTTGTAGATGGTGACGTTGCCGCGCGCGAAGATGTCGCCGGAGCCTTTGTGGTATTCGGCGGCGTCGGCGAAGATTTCGGCATCGCCGTAAGCGATATGGACATTACCGGAGGCGCTGAAGACATCGGTGGCGCGATCGTATCCGGTTTGGAGACTTTCGATTTGGATGTTGTCGGGAACGGCGGCGGCGGCATCATCGGCCGAGGGGATCATATCCAGTTGGGCATGCGCAACGAGGGGGAGGACGACGAGTCCTAATCCCAATGCGAAGGTTAAGCCCCGGACGCGGGCTAATGAGTGATGTGAACGAGCAGTCACTAAACGACTCGAGTCATGATATGTCATCTATGACAATTAGTAAAATAT